>NZ_JACYLP010000032.1:0-265576 GCF_015272455.1 Thermoleptolyngbya sp. C42_A2020_037 | reverse complement strand
ACACCTGTACTTTACGGCGCTGAGATGACCGTTGCTGTTGTTCCAAGACGGCTTTGAGTTCTTCTGCTGTTTCAGCGATATCGAGTTTGAGGACTCCACTCATGGCGGCTAGCTCTAACGTCTTCTTGTATGTAGCAGATCTTTGGAGATTTGATATGACAAGAACCCAGTACAAAAAGAACAAAAAGACCTTGCGAGAATTCTCAGCAAGGTCTTGACGCTTTCTAGCTTGATTGGAGGTTCAATCGGGTAGGAAATCAGCTGCGAACTAGCTGGTGGCCGACGTATCGGGCCTGTATCCGTAGTTCGACTCTTGGATGGTAGGAAATCAGCTGCGAACTAGCTGGTGGCCGACTCCCTTATCCCAGATCTAGCGACCGATGCCCACGTAGCGGAAACCAGCTTTCTCAATCGCTTCTTGATCGAGATAGTTGCGTCCATCGATCAGGATAGGGCTGTTCATCAGCGATGCCATCTTGGCATAGTCGAGCGTCTTAAACTGGCTCCAATCCGTCACTAGCACCAGCGCATCGCAGCCATCTGCCAAACGTTCTGGATCAGTTTCCACAATTACGTTCGACAAGCCGTGGCGCATTCCAGTCTGAGATACCAAGGGGTCATACGCCTTAACCTTTGTGCCCAAACGAGCCAGATGCTCGATGATGGTCAGCGCGGGCGCATCGCGCATGTCGTCGGTGTCTGGCTTGAAGGTCAGGCCCAGCAGACCCACCGTTTTGCCCTTCAGAATCTTTAGCACCTGTTGGAGTTTCTCAACCGCAATCAAGCGCTGGCGATCGTTGACGCTCACAGCAGCCTTTAGAAGCTGAGCTTCATAGCCATAATCATCTGCCGTGTGAACCAGTGCTGCAACGTCTTTGGGAAAGCAAGAACCGCCCCAACCAATGCCTGCTTGCAGGAACTTGCTGCCGATGCGTGAGTCTAGACCAATGCCTTTGGCGACCTGGGTTACGTCCGCACCCACGCGATCGCAGATATTTGCCACTTCGTTGATGAAGCTAATCTTGGTTGCCAGGAATGCATTGGCAGCATACTTCACCATTTCCGCCGAACTGAGGTCGGTCACGACCACGGGCACTGTCGGGCCAGATTTGTCTTCCGCAAACTGACGAGCCACAATCGGCGCATACAGATCCTTCATCATCGAGATAGCGCGAGAGCTATTGCTACCCAGCACAATCCGATCTGGGTTAAAGGTGTCATACACCGCACAACCTTCCCGCAAAAATTCAGGGTTGCTGACCACGTCAAAAGCAACATCCGGCTCTGCCACCGCTACGCCACCGCCAGCCGTGGCCACCTGACGCTCTAAAACGCCATCCATGACAATCATACGAACCCAGTCGCCGGAGCCAATCGGCACTGTGGACTTGTTCACAATCACCTTGTAGCCGCTGTTCAGGTGTGCTCCAATCCCACGCGCCACGGCTTCGACATAGCGGGTATCGCTCTCTCCCGTAGGCAGCGGTGGTGTACCCACTGCGATAAACAAAATCTCGCCATGTTCCACACCCTTGGCCAGGTCAGTGGTGAACTCAATCCTGCCTTCCTGGATGCAGGCGGTCATTAGCTCAGAGAGTCCAGGCTCGAAAATGGGCGACTGCCCGGACTTCATCAGCTTGACCTTTTCTTCGTTGTTGTCCACACAAATTACGTCATGCCCAATGTGAGACAAGCAAACACCTGTCACCAAGCCGACGTAGCCTGTACCGATAACACACACGCGCATGGGCAGTACCTCAATTTATTCAACTGCTGACGATGGACAAGGGAAACGCATCTTGAACAACAAATCTCGAACAATAAAAATTCCTACAAGATGCAGTCAAAAGCGCTCCAGATCTAAAACGCCCAGGTAGGACAAGCCGTGTAGCCCATCAAAGCTACCGTGAGGCAGAATCAAAGGACTTGGCGGGGCACCCCTCTACAAGACTGGCTCGTGAACCCAGTAAGAGGCTTCAGAGATTCTGGGGAACCCTGGACAGCCAGCCTCGCTAGTGTGAGGAAACTGAGGGAACTTTAGCGACGCGATCGCCCAGACGAGTACGAAAATCCTCAATCGTAAGCCGTAGCCCGTCCGACAGAGGCACCGTCGGCTGCCAACCCAAATGCGTCTTAGCGCGAGTAATGTCGGGCTGACGACGACGAGGATCGTCTTGGGGCAGCGGCTCAAACTTGAGGGCTACATCAGGATTGATCATGGATTGCACTGTTTGAGCCAGTTGCAAAATGGTGTACTCTTCAGGATTCCCCAAATTAACCGGGCCCATAAAATCACCATTCATCAGGCGAATCAGTCCGTCTACCAAGTCCGAGACATAGCAGAAGCTACGGGTTTGCGACCCGTCGCCGTAGACGGTTAGGGGCTTGCCTTGCAGGGCTTGCACCACAAGGTTGCTAACCACCCGACCGTCGTTTTCTAGCATCCGGGGGCCATAGGTATTGAAAATCCGAGCAACCCGAATCTCCACATCATTCTGGCGATGGTAATCAAACGCCAGCGTTTCTGCGACCCGCTTTCCTTCGTCGTAGCAACTGCGAATCCCAATCGGGTTCACATTGCCGCGATATTCCTCAACCTGGGGATGAATCTCTGGGTCTCCGTAAACCTCAGAAGTGGATGCCAATAGGAAGCGAGCTTTGATCCGCTTGGCCAACCCCAGCATATTTAGAGTTCCCATGACGTTGGTCTTAATCGTCTTTACGGGATTGTATTGATAGTGAACCGGGGATGCAGGGCAAGCCAGGTGATAGATCTGATCAACTTCTAGCCGGATGGGTTCGGTAATATCGTGGCGAATCAGCTCAAAAAATGGGCTATCAATCCAGCGAAGAATATTTCGCTTATCACCTGTGTAAAAGTTGTCTAAACAAATCACCTCATGCCCCTCTGTCATGAGGCGATCGATGAGGTGAGAGCCAATGAACCCTGCACCACCCGTCACTAAAATTCGCATAGTTACCACCGTATGAGTGTATACAACTCTAAACCCACTACAGGCTGTCTAAAACTAAAGTATCTGGCACATGACCCAATGTGAGGCAAGCTTCTCGGCGCAAGTCACAGTATTTTCACGGAAATGTGAAGCTAGCTAAACAAATATCGCATAACGAAAATAAAATAATATGCTCCTGAGGATACAACCGTAGTCTTGGCGCAATGCCCCTCTAAGGGCTGCCATAATGTTCCAAATTGATACAAGCCAGGAATTTTAAACGCCGAGTCTGAACCAAGGTGGAAGCTTTAGAGGAGTGATTTGGCAGAATAGGTTGGGCGATCGCCCCTCATGCGCCCTTGGTCAAGCCTGGAAGTTTCACAGCCCCTTTTACAGACCAAACAAAAAGCGGACAGGAAACTCTGCCCGCTTTCATTAATCAGCTTTCATTAATTAAAGAATCTAGTGCCCTCACTTATTTCGACTGTTTACCCTCGCGGCTAGCAGTCTGAATATAGAGAATCAGCAGGAAAACCGTTGGAACCAGAACGAACAGCAAGCTCGCAACAAACCCAAGATCATTGACAACCATCGTGCTAGACCCTCCACGCAAATCCAGATATAAACTCCTAAGACTTCAGAATATCACTCCACCGCGTAGGCACATCAAGCCAACAGGGCTACGAAGACGCTGGGGTTCTGAAGATCCGGCCCTTTGGTAACTCAAATCTGCAAACCCTCAGGTCTGCAAACCCTATGGATTCAGACGACTTCCAGTTTCCCTGTTGAGGGATTCGTCTCCTTAGCACTGGAAGCTGATACCTGCTCTTCTGTCAAAGCCTCCAAATCTGGTTCAGATACTTCAGAAGCGGAACCGGGTTCAGATGATTGGGCAGCCCCTACTTCACCAATTTCCAAATCTGCCTGAGAAGGTGAACTAGACTGATACTCCACCGTCTCACCAGGCTTGGGCTTGGTCACAACGCTGACTGGCCCGTTCACCATCGTCTGGCAGGCGAGTCGGTAGTTTGCGGGCTTCTTTCTCAGCTTCTGGTCTTCGACTGGAGTCCGCGGAGACAGGTTTTCCGCTCCTTCGACAATCTCCACGATGCAGGTGCCGCACTGACCGTAGCCTCCACAGTTCATCATTTTGCCCATGAAGGTGTAGAGGTCAATACTGTTCTCAAGCGCCTTCAGCCTCAGATTCGCTCCGTCGGCAGCAATAATCTCTTTGTTTTCTTTAACAAACTTAATATTGGCCATGTCCGATACCGTCCCTGCGTCTTACGCAATGCGCCTGTAACCAATGCTTGCGTCCCATCCAGGCCCTGGTTACACTTTTTAATACACTTTCATTTTTACAACCGGATTGTCAAACTGTCGAAGTGTCTGGCGATCGCACGTTGTCTTTCGTTGGTTCACAGGACTTTGGGCGGTTTGCCACGGATAATGGTGCTTGATTCTGGTAGGCTTACTAGTATCTTGCAGCTTAATAAAAAGGCTCAAAAAGGCGTTGAAACGTAATAGGAGGAGCGTAGTCGATGGGACTACCCTGGTATCGCGTACACACAGTGGTTCTGAATGATCCAGGACGCCTGATTGCTGTACACCTGATGCACACCGCGCTGGTTGCAGGTTGGGCCGGTTCAATGGCGTTGTACGAATTGGCGATTTACGACCCCAGCGACCCGGTTTTGAACCCCATGTGGAGACAGGGCATGTTTGTCATGCCGTTCATGGCTCGCCTGGGCGTTACTCAGTCCTGGGCAGGTTGGAGCATTACGGGTGAAACTGCGGTCAACCCTGGCTTCTGGTCATTCGAGGGTGTTGCTGCTGCCCACATCGTTCTGTCGGGACTGCTGTTCCTGGCAGCCTGCTGGCACTGGGTCTATTGGGATCTGGAGCTATTTAGAGATCCTCGGACGGGTGAGCCTGCATTGGACTTGCCCAAAATGTTCGGTATCCATCTTTTTCTTTCTGGTCTGCTTTGCTTCGGCTTTGGAGCATTCCACCTCACAGGGCTGTTTGGCCCAGGCATGTGGGTGTCCGACCCTTATGGATTGACGGGAAGCGTCCAGCCTGTTGCTCCGTCTTGGGGCCCTGAAGGCTTCAACCCGTTCAATCCGGGCGGCATCGTAGCGCACCATATCGCCGCTGGCATCGTAGGCATTATTGCAGGCTTGTTCCACCTCACGGTTCGTCCGCCCGAACGTTTGTATAAGGCGCTGCGGATGGGGAACATCGAAACGGTTCTATCGAGCAGTATTGCAGCGGTATTCTTCGCGGCGTTCGTGGTGGCTGGCACCATGTGGTACGGCAGTGCTGCCACGCCGATTGAACTGTTTGGCCCGACTCGCTATCAGTGGGATAGCGGCTACTTCCAGCAAGAGATCAATCGCCGTGTTCAGGCAGATGTGGATGACGGTCTGACGTTGGCAGAGGCTTGGGAAAACATTCCTGAGAAGCTGGCCTTCTATGACTATGTGGGCAACAACCCGGCTAAGGGCGGTCTGTTCCGCACCGGGCCGATGAATAAAGGGGACGGCATTGCTCAGGGCTGGCTAGGGCATCCTGTGTTCAAGGATGCTGCTGGGCGTGAACTGTTTGTGCGCCGGATTCCCAACTTCTTCGAGAACTTCCCGGTTATCCTGACTGATAAAGACGGCGTGGTTCGTGCGGACATTCCGTTCCGTCGGGCTGAGTCGAAGTACAGCTTTGAACAGGCCGGCGTGACGGCGACGATCTACGGCGGTGCGCTGGACGGTCAGGTGTTTGACGACCCGGCAGAGGTGAAGAAGCTCGCTCGCAAGGCTCAACTGGGTGAACCCTTTGAGTTCGATCGGGAGCCTCTGAAGTCTGATGGGGTGTTCCGAACCAGTCCTCGCGGTTGGTTTACCTATGGACATGCAGTGTTTGCGCTGCTGTTCTTCTTCGGCCACATCTGGCATGGCTCCCGGACACTATTCCGCGATGTGTTTGCGGGGATTGACCCCGACCTCTCGGAAGAGCAGGTGGAGTGGGGCTTGTTCCAGAAAGTGGGTGACAAGACAACTCGCCGCAAGGAAGCCGTCTAGGTTGCCAGATTCATGGAGGGTTTGCTGGCGAGTTTTGCTCTCTGAGCATTCCCTCCTTTAGCATTTGTTTCTGTTGGACTGTTTTGGTCTGGTGCTGCGTTTCCTTGAATAGCTTTAGGAGACTGTGTTATGGAGAGCCTGATTTACGTTTTTCTGCTGGTTTGCACGTTGGGACTGCTCTTTTTTGCGATCGCCTTCCGTGAGCCGCCTCGCATCACCCGCGACAAGGATTAGTTTTACGGATTAGTTTTTCGCTTTAGTTTTGCGCTTGCAACTTTGCGCTTGCAACAATGCAAAATCTGCCGTCGAATGAGGTTCCTGCTGGGGACGACTTCGACGGCTAATTTTATGGGCTAATTTTATGGGCAGCTTTTCTCTTATAGGCAGCCCATTCTCTTTGGGTGTGGAGCGGGTGTGGAGCGCTTGGCACGCCCAGTCCTAGTTCACCAGCGATTGGGGCTTGACCGGGGATTGCCCTGAAGATTGCTCTGAGTGGGCGATCGCCGCCTGCACAAACCCTCGAAACAGCGGGTGAGGCGCGTTTGGACGCGACTGAAATTCGGGATGAAACTGGCTGGCGATGAAAAACGGATGGCTGGGTAGCTCGATAATTTCCACCAGGCGACCATCGGGGGAAGTGCCGCTAATCATATAGCCCGTTTCTAAAAACAGCGTGCGATAGGCATTGTTGAACTCATAGCGGTGCCGATGCCGCTCGTAGACCACCTCTTCGCCATAAAGCCGCTCGGCCAGCGTGTTGGGTTGCAGCCGACAGGGATATAGCCCCAAGCGCATCGTACCGCCCAGATCCACCACATCCTGCTGTTCGGGCAACAGGTTAATTACCGGGTTGCGGGTCTGTGGGTCAAATTCGGAGCTGTTGGCGTGTTCCATGCCGGCTACATGCCGCGCCCATTCAATCACCGAACACTGCATCCCCAAACACAGCCCCAGAAACGGAATCTGGCGATCGCGCGCGTATTGGATGGCAGTAATCTTGCCGTCGATGCCGCGACTGCCAAAACCACCGGGCACGACAACCCCGTGGATGCCTTGGAGTTGCTCGGCTACCGTCAGTGGCTCGATGTCTTCAGAGTTGATCCAGCGAATCCGCAGGTCGCCGCCCGTAGCCAGCGACGCATGGCGCAGCGCCTCCACCACTGACAGATAAGCATCATTCAGCCGCACATACTTGCCCACAATGGCGATTTCCAGCGGACAGCCGGGGCGATGCAGCCGCTCCACCAGTTCTTCCCACTGGCGGAGGTCAGGGTCTCGCTGCTCCAGTTGCAGCAGGTCGAGTGCCTGGTGTGCCAATCCTTCTTTTTCCAGCGTCAGGGGCACTTCGTAAATGCTGCTGGCATCCTGCGAGGTAATCACGCATTCCACGGGCACATCGCAAAATTCCGACAGCTTTTCCTTAATTCCCTTGGGTAAGGGGCGATCGCACCGACAGACGAGAATATCGGGCTGAATGCCAATCGAGCGCAGCTCCTTGACCGAGTGCTGCGTCGGTTTAGTCTTCATTTCGCCAGCCGACGCAATCCACGGCACCAGCGTCACGTGCATATACAGCACATTGCGCCGCCCCACAGCTTTGCGAAACTGGCGAATCGCCTCTAGAAACGGCAGCGACTCGATATCACCCACGGTGCCGCCGATTTCGGTAATCACCACGTCAGGGTGGGTATTGGTGGCAACGCGCAAGATGCGTTCCTTAATTTCGTTGGTGATGTGGGGAATCACCTGCACCGTGCCGCCCTGATAGTCACCCCGTCGCTCTTTGTTCAGCACGGCTTGATAAATCGATCCGGTGGTCACACTGTTGAGCCGCGACATGGAGGTGTCGGTAAAGCGCTCGTAGTGTCCCAAGTCGAGGTCTGTTTCTGCGCCGTCTTCCGTCACGAAGACTTCCCCGTGCTGAAACGGACTCATCGTGCCGGGATCGACATTGATATAGGGATCAAGTTTCAGGATCGAGACGGAGTAATCGCGCGACTTGAGCAGTCGCCCCAGGCTGGATGCCACAATGCCTTTACCGATGCTGGAAACAACACCGCCCGTTACAAATACAAACTTTGTCATAGGTGGGGAGAGAGCGTGGGGGAAAGAGCGAGAAAACTGGAAAGCTGAGGGCGATCGCCAGACTGTCAATTTGACCGAATCCATTCTGACACAAGCTGTCCCCTTCAATTCGCTCTGAGCCGTTCCCCAGACGCTATAAACCAATCCCCTAAAACAAACGGCGCACCTCATCGAGATGCGCCGCGCCAGAAACGTTATAAAGAACTGTTCCAAAGAGCATCGCAGGTCAGCAATGCGTCAATCCTTAACACGTCAATCCTTCAGGAACGCCATTTCAGGTTGTGTCATGAGATTTTGGCCAACCTATGGGGCGATCGCCCTGTGCAGCTTTGCCTGCGTTTTGGACTGCCTCTGTTTGATCTGCCTCCGTCGGCTCCTTGGAAGAATTTTGGCAGAATTCCAGAATTCCCCGGTGGGTTTTCTGCTATTCGGCAACCATGACCTCGACCGTGTAGCGGCCGCGGCTGCTGGCATCAAAGCCGTTGGCTATCACGATGTAGGTGCCGTCGGTGGCCAACGTCAGTTCCAACTGCGAGTTCTGAGGGTTGCCGCCTGCGCTGTGGTTTTCGCCCAGCACCTCACCTTCTGGGCTGATGACCGCCAGATAGGGCTGAAATTCAGTGCTGAATAGCTTGATTGTCACCGTTTGTCCAGCTTTACCTTCAAAGGTGAACTGGTCGTACAGGCTGTTATCTGAAGGCAGCACCATGTCGCCGTTTTCCAGCACGCCTTCTTCACTCAGCAGCATTTCCTGAGCGCGGGCGAGCGCCCCCGTCGCGCAGATTCCTACCGCTACTGCACCGGCCAGCACCCTGGCAAACCATTTCTGACCTGTCATAGCCCGTTCCTCAACTAAATCCAAAAGAACAAGTCGCGCTAGAGAATCCTGCGATGGTGTTTCGATGTTTCACCCGACCCAGGGTCTGCCAAACACAACACAACGATTCTTACATGCTCTGCTATTTGGCTTCAGGGAGAAAATGCGGAATTTACAAAAGCAAAATCATTCTCCTCTAGAAGACTAACCCAGCCTTGCCCTAGGCTTTAAGACTCGTCAGACACACTTGATGGCGATCGCCCGGCTTTTGCAACAAGTCTCCAAAGTTTGATGAATACAGCAATTGGGACTGCTGAGTCAGGGGGCGATCGCCCGCCTCAATGCGTTCACAAATCTCGCCCAACCGCTTGGAAATCCTGGACAAAATTAACATAATGTTAATTAATGCAACGATATTTTTCAGAGGCACTCATGGCAGGACTATTCGGTTTGTTTGGCAAAAAGAATAATGCAGAGGCTCCGCCCTCCGCTAGCAATGGCGCAAAGCCAGGAGCCTATTTCCTGGACGCAGACGATGCCAAAACGATGGGCAACATCGAGTACATGCGCTCGAAAAAAGTCATCAAGCACAAGTTTCCTAAGACCGCAGGCAACGGTGGCGAGTTTGAAGTGGAGTATGAAGTGTCTTCTGACGATATGAAGTCGGGCAACAGTCTGCAAGTTCCGACCGAACCGACTTCTGCGTCTCCTGAAGCGACACCCAAGCCAACAAACGAGCGCCGTACAACCGACTCCAGCATGGATCTATTCCGTAACATGGCCCGCGACATTCGCAAGCGCTAGAACTGATCCAAGAGCCTGAGCGCTAGGGGGTGGGTTCGCCTACCCCTGACTGATTATCTGTAGCCGAAACTACCGCTTATAAAACGTTTCGAGGCTGTGGCGATCGCCCACGAAGCGCCAGTGCCAGGGTTCATAGCTCACGCCCTGGGCATTGTTTTTGGGAAAAGACAGCTCAAACCCAAAGCGGGCAGCATTAGCCGTTAGCCAGCGATAGGCGGCTGTCTGATCGAAATCGATTTCCAAGTCTGTATCTGGGCGATCGCCGTCCCCGATATCCACCGCATACCCCGTGTGGTGTTCGCTGTAGCCGGGGGGAGCGCTGACCTGGGCCCGTTCCTGCGCCGAGAGCGATCGCTTCGCCTTTAGCGTGAAAAATAGGTAAGTCTGTTCTTCTACTGAGCGAAAGCCCGACAGCGGCACCAGCCTCACCCGCTCAGCGCGAGCCGCCCTCACCATTGCCAAAAAGTGCTCGGCAGCCGCATCACGCAGCAGGACGCTGCCATTTGGAAGCACCGGGCTGAGGGTGTCTGGAGGAGCTTCGGCGTAGGCGATATGGCCCAGCAGGCTATCGGCCGGGGTCAGCGATAGCTGAGACATCGCTGCGGACAAGCCGGCCTCGATCGGCTGATAGCCCTGCCCGCTAGAAGCATTGCTAAAAAACACGCTGCGGCTGACTAGCGCAAGCTGCACCGCCGCCACAAAGCCAATCAGCCCCCACAGCCAGACTCGACCTCGAAAGAGCGATCGCAGCCTACCCGCCGCCGCTCGAAACCCAAACCCACCGGGGTTCAAATCGGCCTCTAAATGCGCCCCATCTCGCTGAGCAACCGGGATATCGTCCGCCAGCCCATAGTGACCTTCCTGTCTAGAGACATCGGGCTGGGGCGCTGACGACTTTGGCAAACTGGCATCTTTCACGCAAACTCTCCCGCAGACTGGCTTAGTCCTGCGGGGTTATTATTGCATGGCCTTGGAAGAGCGTCATCCCCTTCGACATATGGCAAAACAACTCAACGGTCTGCTGAACCCTTGCTCCGCAACGATAGCCTTAAAACCGTTCAAATTCTTCCAACGATAATCAACCTATGGAATTTCCGAGTCTTCGCTTGCTGAGTCTCTATGTCCCGCTGATAGGCTGGAGCAGTTTGGGATTTTGGCTGGGACGAATTTGTCCGCCGTGGGTGGGCGATCGCCTCGGAAAGCTGCTGTTTTGGGTGGGAGTGCCGATTAGCGTGCTGGGGTTTCTGCGCCAGTCCGAACTCTCGGCAGCGGTGTGGCTCGCGCCCGTGGCAGCGTGGCTGGCGATCGCGCTGGGGGGACTGCTGGGCTGGCTATGGCTGATGGTCACGCTAAAGAAAGGACAAAAACCAGCACAAAAACAACGACCTGTTTCTGCCCCCATTACTCAGAGCCGTCCTCAGCAAGGCAGCTTTTTGCTGGCCACCATGATGGGCAACACGGGCTATTTGGGGTTCCCCGTCAGTCTGGCGCTTGTAGGCCCAAAGTACTTTGCCTGGGCCCTGTTTTACGACATGATTGGCACGACGCTCGGAGCCTACGGGCTGGGCGTAGTCATGGCAGCCCACTTTGGCGGCGTGCAAAAGAGTCCCCTGGATTTGCTGCGGGCGCTGGTGTACAACCCAGTGCTGTGGAGCTTTGCGCTGGGGTTAGGCATCCACAATATACCGCTACCGCTCTGGCTAGATTTGTTCCTTAAAACAGGCGCTTGGACGAGCATTACCGTTGCTCTTGTACTGATTGGAATGCGGCTCAGCCAGTTGCGTTCTTGGCGCAGTGTCCGCCTCGCTTCCGTCAGCCTGAGCGTGAAAATGCTCATTGTGCCGCTGCTGATCGGCGTGCTGCTTTCGTTGACCAGCCTCGGCTCAGCAGAAAAGCTGGCGATCGTCCTCCAGGTCAGTATGCCACCTGCCTTTGCGACCCTCGTACTGTGTGAAGCCTACGAGCTAGACCGAGAGCTAACAGTGACGGCGCTGGCCATGGGATCGATCGGGCTACTCGTCACGCTACCCCTCTGGCTGCTGCTGTTTCCTACCAGCTAGACCTAGTGCAGTGTCATGATTTAGTTTTAGGGTGATGCCTTGGCTCGTAGTAAGCGCTTCAGCGCTAAAGCGCTTATTACCAACCTAGGTTCTAGCTGTGACGTAGCACTAGTTAGGCACTAGGCACCAATTTAAATGGTTATTAAATGGTTAAATGAAGCTCTAGGGCAAGCCTCTTCCCTAATCAGTGCCCCTAGCCGACCCAGCTTACGTCGCTATCTGACGAGTTCACCGGGGGCAGGGGCTTAGAAATCGGAACCTCGCGCCGGGCAGGAGTCTTTTGGGCGTTGGCTGGCGCTGCTGGCGGCACTGGCTCGACTCGTTGAGCAGGTGCAGGAATCGGGGTCAACGGCGGCTGCTGCTGGCGCTGCTTCTCTTCCCAGTCTTGAAACGCTTTCTTCTCAGGCAGGATCACCTTTTTCATGATCCACTCGATCGTCTGTTCTTTGACCCAGCCGCGAGCCACCAGCACCTCGCCCAGACGCATCCCAGTCGCCTGCTGATCATTCAGCGCCACCGTGACCTGATCTGGCGTGATCAGACCTGCATCTAGCAGGTAGCTGCCCAGGCGCTTGGGGCGCATTGGCATGGGAATAGATGTTACTCGATAGCGATCGCTCCTATCACGCATAGTCATAACAACTCACAGCAGATCAGTACAGCGGTATCAAAAGCAAATCTCGGAAAATCCCGACGCTCTGCAACTTTGGAGCAGAAAACCTGTGTAAATTCACTGTAAATTCACCTGTAAATCCACCGTAAACCCGCATTTAAGCTCACATCTCAGCAAGTAATGACAGGCATGTGTCCTCAGAGAATTTACTGGCTCCTGATGAACAGACTGGTCTAGCGACGCTTTCCCTCCGGGATAATACGGAGATTAGCTCAAGGCGAAAGAGTTCTTTACAGTATAACAACGGAACACTGACTCTTTCTTTATCGAGCTTTTACAGGTTGTTTCAGAATATCTCACAGAGTATTTTTCGGCAATGGGTCGGAGTTAATTCTCCATAACCTAGAAAAATGAAACCCCTCAGAGCTAGGGGCTGAAACCCCTCAACAACAAGACATTTCGCCGTTTAGCCCGGTTGAGCGGGCGGTTTTGATTACCCCTTGACCCCACTACTGGTATCCGTTGGCACGATGTAGCGCTGGAGCAATCCAAACACCAGCAGGATAGGCGCAATCGAAATCACAGACCCCGCTGCAATCAATCGCCAGTCGAGAGAAAATGCACCCGCAAGCTTTGCAACCCCCAGGGGCAAGGTGTAGTAGTCGGGCTGGTCGAGCAAGATCAGCGGCCAGAGAAAGTCGCTCCAAGCTCCGATGAAAACGAAAATCGCCAGCGTGATCAGGGCAGGGCGGACAGCGGGCAGCATCACATTCCACCAGATCCCCAGTTCCGAACAGCCATCGATGCGGGCGGCTTCTTCTAGCTCTTTGGGCACGCCTTGAAACGCCTGACGCAACAGAAAAATCCCAAAGGCAGAAGCGATCGCCGGCAAGATCAACCCTAAGTACGTATTACGGAGTCCCAGCTTCACTGCCAGGACATATAGCGGAATCATTACAATTTGAAATGGAATTAGAATTGTCGCCACGATCAGCAAAAACAGCGCCTCGCGACCGCGAAACTGAAGCCGCGCCAGGGGATAGGCCGCCAGCGAGCAAAACAGCAGGTTTAGCATCACTGTCAGCACTGCCACCAGCGTGCTGTTAAACAAGTAGCGTCCGAAGGGATTGGTCTGCCACACCGTCACAAAATTTTGCAGCGTTGGTGACTGGGGCCAAAATCGGGGCGGAAACTCAAAAATATTTTCCGTAGGCGCTTTGAACGCCGTACTGACCAGCCAAATCAGCGGCAGCAGCATGACGAGGGCGATCGCCCCCAGCAGGGCATACAGCGCAACGGTTTTGAGCGATCGCGTCGAGAGCATTCGTTGAGGAAGGGGGTAGAAATTGGGGATTGGTTAGAACCCTTTCGGCGGGTTCACCAGCACCAAGGGGGAATTCTTTGAGTTTACCTGGTGAGTTTACCTGGGGGCTGCACATTTCCTTGCCTAGCTGCTAACCCTTAGCCCTCCTTCACCCACACGCGCATTTCCTGGAGCGTCAGCGGGCCAAACTGGGTCGCCAGGGCGACATCGGCAGCATCACGACCATAGGCGATCGCAATTCGGTTTCCCCTTGGCTCTGGCTGCGTCGCGTCGAAGGTATACCAGCGCCCCTCAGCAGTTGACCCGTCGGGGCTGCTGAGAAACGCCTCAAACCAGGCGTGCAGATCCATCGGCTCCAGTTCGTACAAGTACCCCACCACCATCCGCGCCGGAATCGACAGGCTGCGGCAGAGAGCGATCCCCAAGTGGGCAAAGTCGCGGCAAACGCCGATTTTACTTTGGGCAGTGTCTACCGCCGAGGTGGAGGCGTTGCTGGTGCCGTATTGATATTTCACCTGCTCATGAATCCAGCGGCGGATCGCCTCCACCTGGGCATAGCCAGGGTCTGCGTCGCCGACGATGGCGATCGCCTCCTCATACAGCATGTCCGACTGGCAGTAGCGGCTGGGCAGCAAAAACTGCACCACGCCATCGGGCAGCAGTTCCACGGGCACATAGGCGGCATCGGGCGCAACGTCGATTTCGTCGGCGGTTTCCACACAGGCGGCGGTGTAAACCAGAAACCGCCCCTCTGGCGTGACCAGCCGCTGGCAGAGATTGCCATAGCTGTCGGTGTATTCCACCACGGGTACGGGCGGCTCCAGCCGATATTCCTCGCGTACGATCCACTGGCCCTCACCGCTGCGGGGGCGCAACATCAGCAGCAGCGGACTTGGCGCTTCTGCCGAAAATAAAAGCTGACAGCCTGCTTCCAGCCGCATTTGGGAATCCTTAACCGATAGCTGGCGCTACAAGGACTGCATTTCTAGATTCAGCACATAGTGCCCAAGCTGCAAGTTTTCTGTCCACAGCTCATACTCTACGCGCAAGTGGCGGGGCTGGGGATCGGAAATCAGCTTTAGATGGCGTGTGTAATTTCGCAGGCGCATTTGGTCGCTCATGCCCAGATTGCCAGACTGCGATCGCAGCCAATAGCGGCTGATGCCGTAGACCCCTTGCTCCCAAAAGTGGCGATAGCTGATGCTGCCGTTGCCCTGCATGGTCATAATCACGCGGTAGGGCGAAATTTCGAGCCAGAGCAGGTGGGGCTGCTGAGCCTGATCCGAGGAGGTTTTCCCTTCGGAATAGTCCATAAACAGCGGTTCCGTCAGCACGACGTGATAGCGGCCCGGCTCTTTTTCATAGAGCGCGGCAGAGGCTTCCACCACCGACCAGAGCGGCGAATTCAGCGACATCCAGGACAGACAGACTGGCTGGCGATGTTCGGTGAGCATGGCTAAAAAGGCTGGGACTAAAAAGGGCTGGGAAAATAGGGCTGGGAAAATGATTTTTTATCCAGTTAGACAGGTTCAATCTTGCCAGATCCGCGAAATAGAATCGGTCGGCAGAGGATGCAATTCGGCCAGTGATCCGGCCTTTGCACTGCTCTGGTAGCGTAGTAGACACAGCGATGGCGCAGCACGCTCGACGAGGCAATTGCCCACCTACGGAACTATAGCAATGCAGACGGCTTCTATCACCCTCAAAACCACCGAACATCATCATGTGCTGACAATCTCGCCGCCTGTGGATCTGGCGCTGAGGGGGGCGATCGCCATTCCGGGCGACAAGTCTATCTCCCACCGGGCGCTGATGCTAGGGGCGCTGGCGGAGGGCACGACGGAGATTCGCGGGCTGCTGCTGGGGGAAGATCCCCTGAGTACAGCGGCCTGCTTTCGGGCGATGGGCGCAAAAATCTCTGAGCTGAATACGGAACGGGTGACGGTGGAGGGCATCGGGCTGGGGCGGCTCCAGGAACCCGCCGACGTACTGAATGCGGGCAACTCTGGCACCACGATGCGGCTGATGCTGGGCATTCTGGCCTCCCATGCGGGGCGATTTTTCACCGTGACGGGCGACGCATCGCTGCGATCGCGCCCCATGTCTCGCGTGATCCGTCCGCTCCAGGAGATGGGCGCACAGATCTGGAGCCGTGCTGGCGGACTCGCGCCGCTGGCGGTGCAGGGGCAGGCGCTGAAGCCGATTCACTACGCTTCGCCGATCGCCTCGGCCCAGGTGAAATCCTGCATTTTGCTAGCGGGGCTGGCGACCGAAGGCAAGACAATCGTCAGCGAACCGGCGCTGTCGCGCGACCACAGCGAACGGATGCTGCGGGCCTTTGGGGCAGAAATTTTGGTTGATCCCAACACCTGTAGCGCAGCGGTGGTGGGCCCGGCGCGGCTGACCGGGCAGCCCGTCATCGTTCCCGGGGACATCAGCTCGGCGGCGTTTTGGCTAGTGGCCGGGGCGATCGCCCCCGGTTCTGACTTGCTCATTCAAAATGTCGGCATCAACCCAACGCGCACGGGCATTCTCGACGCGCTGGCGCAGATGGAAGCCGACGTGACCCTGGAGAATGCCCGCGAGGTGGCAGGCGAACCCGTCGCCGATCTGCGCGTGCGCGGCCACAATCGGCTAAAGGCGGGCCACATCGGCGGCGACCTGATCCCCCGGCTGATTGATGAAATCCCCATTCTGGCAGTGGCGGCCGCCTTTGCCGAAGGGACGACGATCATCTCTGATGCCGCCGAACTGCGCGTGAAAGAGAGCGATCGCCTCGCCGTGATGGCGACCCAGCTCAGCCGCCTGGGCGCAACCGTCACCGAGCGCCCCGACGGGCTGGAAATCACGGGCGGCTCCCCGCTCCACGGAGCCGAAGTCGATAGCCACACCGACCACCGCATTGCCATGAGTCTGGCGATCGCCGCCCTCCGCGCCACGGGCCCCACCACGATCCACCGCGCCGAAGCTGCTGCGGTTTCCTATCCGGGGTTTGTGGACACGCTGAGGCAGGTTATGGGGTAAGGGGATGTCGGGGTGTTGGGGTGTCGGGGTGTCGGAGCCTACTCCATCACTCCATCACTCCATCACTCCGCCTACCCCCCCAATCCCTAACCCCCAACCTCTCCTCACCCGCTCCCCTGCACCACGTACTTTAGGGTGGTCAGCGTTTCCAGCGTAATCAGCCCGCGCCGATGTCCCTTCTGGTTCGACATGCCGAGGGCGATGGGGCTGCCCTGTTTGGGATTGCGATAGAAACGGGGGGAGGCATTGATGTAGGTGGTGGCGCTGTTGATATGCAGGGCGAACTGGTGGCTTTCCTGATACGATTCCGTGACCAGGCAGTCGGCGTGGCCGCTGCTGTGGCGATTCATAAAGGCGATCGCCTCTTCCAGCCCGCTGACGGCGCAAAAGGCGATCGTGCCGTCCAGGTAGGGGCGCTGCCACTCATCATCTCCGGCGAGCGCCAGGTCAGGAAATTCTGCCACCAGCCCCGCATCGCCCCGCAGCCGAAAGCCTTTGTCGCGCAGGCTGCGCCAGAGGGCTTGCAGCGTGTTGGGGTCGTGGTGGGCGCTGATCAGCACTTTCTCAATGGCATTGACTGGATCAGGTTCGCTCTGGTGGCTGTCGAGAATCATGCTCCGCGCCAGATCCAGGCTGCCGGAGGGCGACCAGTAGAGATAGCAGTTGCCGATTGCCGTTTTTAGCACGGGCACGGTCGCCTGGCGGATGACCTGGTTCACCAAGCTGACGCGACCGTAGGGAATCACCAGGTTGACGTAGGCATCTTGGGTCACCAGTTCGCGGATGGAGTCGCCCTGGTCGGTAGGAATCCAGCCGAGGGCATCGGTGGGCAGGCCGGCTTCCTGGAGGGCGAGTTTCAGCGTGCTGGCGATCGCCTGGTTGGAATGGCTGGCTTCGCTGCTGCCCCGCAGGACGATGCTGTTGCCCGTGCGAATACACAGCCCAGCGGCGATCGCCCCCAGTTCGGGAAACGCCTCATACACCAGCGCAATCACGCCCAGCGGCATGAGCTGGCAATAGGACTGAGAATGGCTGAGCGAGTAGGGAATCGTCAGCATTTGCTGTGTGGGATCAGCCAGTTCCGAAAGGCGCTGCAAAATCCTGACCACTGCTTCAATCCGCTCTGGGGTCAGCTTTAGCCATTCCAGCACCAGATCGGGCACGGCCATTTCTCGGCTGGCTTCGAGATCTAGCGTGTTGGCTTCGAGGATGTCGTCCTGCTGATCCTTCAGCACTTCTGCCATGACCTGGAGCGCCCGACTGCGATCGCCCCCTTTCATCGCAGCCAAATGTCCCGCCGCCGCATAAGCCCGATGAAGCGTGGTCAGCAAGTCGGCTGGGGAATCCAAAGAATCCTGACTGTTAGAAAACACGGTAAAGAACTGTGAAAAACACCGTCGTTCACTGCATTAAGCAATTCACTGCACGAACTGCACAAATATTGCCCTGATCATTTATTTCACTCAATACTTGCACTAATACAGCTTTAACCTGTAAGACTCTTGCCTGTAAAGCTCACACCTATAAAGCTTTGAGGGAAAGGTGCAATAGCATATGGCAGTAGCACATGGCAGTAGCACAGCGCGATCGCCCAGTCTCATGACCTTTTAGCCTACGACGAAATGCGACAGGGTTGCATCCGAATTGCTAACTGCGTTATGCAGAGCGTTCGTCGTGGTGACTTCAGTTGCCCAGTTCACGGCTAGCCCTTCAGAGGCAGAGCGTTCGTCGTGGTGACTTCAGTCGCCCGGTTCACGGCTAGCAGAGCGTTCGTAGTGGCGACTTCAGTCGCCCGGTTCACGGCTAGCCCTTCAGAGGCAGGCTAAAGCCTGCACTACAAGCTAGGGGCAGAATTTTCGCCTCAGAGTGCTAGCTGGCGAATGGAAATTTAGCTCACAAAACTGGGTTAACAGAACTGGGCAACAGCCAGAACTTACGATTGCCTAACGCCGACAGGCCAGCCACAGCATAAACGCCAGCATGACCGACAGCACCAGCGCCGCCACCACCCGAAACGCCACCTGAGAGCCAGCGGGTGCGCTCAGCGTCGTCAGCAGCAGCAGAAACACCAGCGCAAACATAAACAGCAGCGTCAGCGGCACATAGCCCTTTCCCAGTGATGGGTTCACCACAATCCACTGATGCCCGTTCCAGCGCCACGCCCGCTTGTAGGGATAGTTGGTCGAAAGCTGCTCAATCGTATGTCCGCTGTCTTGCACGACGAAAATTTGCTGACATCGGTCGCAGCCAAAGGCATCCGTCAGGGCGATGGGTGTCAGCTTGCCCCGACGACGACAGGGACAGGGGTAGTCGCCGTTTAGGTCGATTTTGTGGGGTTTCTGAGTTTGCACAAGCAGAGCAGCGGTGAGTGTGATGCAAGCGGTGCAGAGTCTAGCGCACTGGGAGCAACGACCGTGAACCTAAAAGCCGCTGGGGGCGATCGCCCTTTTCGCGCAGCCGCAGACGAACCAGCGCTAAACCATGATTCATTGACTATCGTCAACCGGACTATCGTCAGCCGACCCGTCGTCCAACCCTCGTCAGAGAGGTTTGTCTGGGTGTGACTTGATGCGTGATCCTGGACAGGCTTCTAGGCAGCACCCCAGACTTTTCCCAGAGCTTCTGCCGGGAACTGGGGTTGCAAATACCCAGATTCAGCCCGATTCTAACATTCCCGTTTGCGGGAGTCAGTGACAGAGAAACACGAGCGCGATCGCCCGCTTCCCAGTCCATCCAACCCGTCGTGTCATCAGCACTGGTAAGACTCTCTAGACTCATCCTACAGGGACAAGCTGAGGGATCAGTGGAAAATTCGCTTAAGCTTGGATAAAGCCTGCAAGCCCAGCGAAAACCGAGCAGAAAGGTGTCTTGATTCACGAAGATGCTAAAAGCGGACGTATTAGACGCATTGGTTCAGCAGCGCCTACTCAGCACAACCTTACAGCAGCCTGAATCGCAGCGGACTGAATCCGCTCACGAATCATCACTGGCCCCTAGAACTAGCTCGGAATCAAAGCGGGTAACGCGATTCGAACGCGCGACATTCACCTTGGCAAGGTGACGCTCTACCACTGAGCTATACCCGCGAAACACGCTTCAAAAAAAGCGCAATTACTATTGTGTGTGAGAGGTCACCATTTGTCAACCTGAGCCAAAGATTTTTGCAGATTTTTTGGGGACGATGTTCTAGTCCGCCGCAACGAGCAAGGCGGGGGGCTAGTTCAGGGTGCTGATGATGATTCCCAGGAAGGCGAAGATGCCAATCACCATCAGGGCGATCGCCACGGCCAGCGCATTAGAGCGTCGCGGCGTGTAGAGATAGTCGTCTCGCTGAATGCGCCGCAACTCCCGCCGATGCTCGATTGTCGCCGACAGCATCGCATATAGCCCGACCGCGATGAACGCCAGTCCGGTGATTCTCGCCAGGTACATGGTCTCCAGATCGTCGAGCCGGCGGGTTCGCTGAATCGCGGTCACAATCTGGTCAATGCCAAAGCCAAAGCCAATCAGCGAGAGCGAGGTGCGAATCCACGCCAGCAGCGTGCGTTCGGCGGCGGCTCGGTTGCGCTCTTTGGCGAGTTCGTTGGTCAGGTTGCGGGGCGCGTCGGGCATGGGCGGCGAGTGTAGCCTAGTAGCGGCGGCGGCTGCGCTGAGTCAGGCTAACGTAATAAAGCAGTTGCATGAGGGAGGTTGCGGCGGCGGCAATGTAAGTCCAGCCTGCGGCACCGAGCATTTGTCTGGCTCCCTGGCGCTCCTCTGGCGTATCCAGCAGCCCCGCATCCTCCAGCAGCTTTAGCCCCCGACGGCTAGCATCGATCTCGATGGGCACCGTCAGCAGGGAAAAGACCACCATCAACCCAAACATGAGAACCCCAATCCACATCAGCCCCACCATGCCAAACATGAAGCCCAGCAAGAAGGCCATGTAGGAAATCGTCGGCGTGAATTGCAGCGCAGGCAGCAAGAAACTGCGGGCAGCGATCATCGGCGAACCCGTTTGATATTGCTGCACATGCCCCAACTCATGGGCGGCGATCGCCATTGATGCAACCGAGGGCTGGGCGCACACGGGTTCCGACAGCCGCACCACATTGGTTCGTGGGTCATAGTGGTCGGTCAGGGAGCCGCGGGTCGGCTCCAGCGGAATCGACTTCAGCGAGGTGCGATTAAAAATGGTCTGAGCGACCTGCATTCCGGTGTAGCGTTCGCTGTTGGGCACCTGGCTCCACTTGGCAAAGGCGCTTTTGAGGCGACCCTGAACCAGCATAGAAATCAGCATGGTGGGCAGCATCACCCAAAGTAAATAGGTCGGATCGTAAAAGAACATAGTTTCAGTACGAGTTTAGTAGACGAGATTTGAATTGTTTGAAACAAGTTTTTGAACAGTGAGATGACCCCCTAATGCTCCACTTGCAGACTGGTTCTTACACCCCAAGTGAACAGCTTGACACCAGTTCCCTACATCCAAAAGCGGACAAACTCTTGCTTGGCGAATTCTACGCTGCGATAGCGCCGTAGTTGGTAGAGAAATCCGGCGATCGCCAGCCCACTCCACAGCAGCAGCCAAAACCACGAATCCCGGAAAATGGGCAGCAGCGTATTGCCCGCATTTTTCAAATCCTCAATCGAAACGCGCCCATTCAGCAGCAGCAGCGATAGCACCAGCGCATTTGCACCGCCCTGAGCCGACAGCAGCATCACAATGTACTTCTGCCAGTTTCGCACATAGGTCAAGATGCCCAGCACCAGCCCCGCTCCCAGCGCCACCAGCGCAGGCAACGTCCCCTGCTGAAAGCCGAGAATAGCCATGATGCTCGACCCAAACAATGCGCCCGTAGCCGCGCCCATCAGGGCCACGCCCACTTCATAAAATTGCCAGCAAAAAACCGCCAGCAAAACTCCTAGCACCAGCCCAACCGTTAGCCCCGTCGTCGTGGCCAAAAAGCCGCCACCCAGCAGCAGAAACACTGCCTTTGCGCCCAGCCACAGCCCCGCAAAAAACGACCAGACGGGCAGCATCACCATGAAAAAGCGGTAGCCCCCAAAACAGAGCAACACGCCGAAAACTGCCGAAAACAGCGCTAGCAAGATAGGTCTTAGCATAGGTATCTAAAAGAGCGTATCTTAAAAACCTACTCAACGCTATCTAGAAATGGACATCGAGCGCTGTCATGCAGCAAACCGAACTGCCTGTAGCGGCGGCTTAATTTTAGATGGAAGTTTCGTCTTAATTTCACCCCGACGGGGTTTGTGATCTGGGACGCACCGAAGTCTTCTAATACCTCGTTTATGATTGCCGTGGGCATACAGCATTCTTACTGACTTAAATGTGTCGATTTAAATGACTATAGAATGCCTGTTCAAGGACTTCTCGATTGTTTAGAGATGCCTTTCAAAAGGCTGCTTTTCCGTTGATTTGCTCAGCGAAAGCATTAAGAGGTTTGCCTTCGATCTGATGCTAGATTTAGAAATCTTTACTTCAAATTTCTTCAATTTATTGAATTAGATAATATGAATCATCAAACAATTCCCGCTCTAGAGCTCAATGCAGAGGGTCTGGATCTAAACGATCCGCAGGTCTTGCTCTCGACCCTAAAAGCATTGCGTCAACTCGTAGCCGATGAAGGGCAGGCAATTTTCTCCCGATGGCGATCGCACATTCATCGGCAAGCGTTTTTACATAGCGCCCTCAATCTGTCCCACTATCTGGCGCTGCGCCGCCATGACCTGCGGGATCTACAAGCCGCGCTGATGCCGTGGGGTTTATCTTCGCTTGGGCGCAGCGAATCTCGCGTGATGCCCAACTTAGATGCAGTCATTGCCACCCTCAGCGCCGTTTGCGGAGCGCAGAACCCACCTGCACGGCCGCCCATCGAAGCATTTTTTGAGGGTGACCGTCTGCTAAAACAGCACACTGAAGATCTGTTTGGGCCGCCCCCTGCCCGACGGCAAGTCCGAATTATGGTCACGCTTCCAACCGAAGCAGCAACTGACTATGGCTTAGTATGCGAAATGCTGCGGCGGGGCGCAAACTGCGTGCGGATCAACTGCGCCCACGATACGCCAGAGATTTGGACTCAAATGATTGACCAAGTGCGCCGGGCCGAGCAAGAAACTGGAACCTCATGCAAAGTGATGATGGACTTGGGCGGCCCCAAAATTCGCACGGGCGCGGTGCTGTCCCCAATTGGGCAATCCCGCGTCTTTCGGGGCGACACGCTGATTCTGGCGCGGCAGTTGCCCCAGCCGAGTGACCCCATCGACGCGGCCCATCCGCCAGCGGGCGATCGCTTCTACATAACCTGCACCCTGCCCGAAGTTCTAGATCGCCTCACTGATGGCGCAACAGTTTATATCGATGATGGCAAGCTTCGCACCCGCGTAATAGATTCGCACTATCCTCTGCCAAATGGACAAGTCGGACTGCTGTTACAAGTGACTCACGCCAGCCCCAAAGGAACTAAGTTGCGTCCTGAAAAAGGGCTAAACTTTCCGGGTACTGCACTGCACCTCAGCCCACTGACTGCTAAAGATCTGGACGACTTAGACTTTGTAGCGACCCATGCCGACATCGTGGGCTATTCGTTTGTGCAACAGCCCGACGACATTACGCTCTTGCAGACAGAACTGCGGCAGCGATTGGGCAACGCCAAAACCGACTGTGCCGCAAATCCTGAGGTTTCGGCAAAGATTCCGGCAATTGTTGCCAAGATTGAAACTGCACTAGCAGTCTCCAACCTGCCAGAGCTGATCGTCTACGCCGCCGGGCAACAATCCTTTGGCGTGATGATTGCAAGAGGCGATCTAGCAGTGGAAATTGGCTACCAGCGCCTCATCGAAATTCAGGAAGAAATTCTCTGGCTATGCGAGGCAGCGCATGTGCCCGTTATTTGGGCAACGCAGGTGTTGGAAAGCTTAGTGAAAAAAGGCGCACCGTCGCGGGGTGAAATGACGGATGCTGCTATGGCAGAACGCGCCGAATGTGTGATGTTGAATAAGGGCCGGTTCGTCACCGAAGCCATTGCCATCTTAGACGATGTGCTAGCACGCATGGAGACTCACCAGCTCAAGAAAACGCCCCAACTCCGCGCCCTGCACTCTTGGTTACATCGATCCTGAGAGTGCCGTTTGAGATTGCATCACCTGTGCCAGATTGAGTAAGAAAATTGGGGCACAGTCAGCACGGGGCAGGACAAGTCCGCTGACACAGCGAATCCCGCCTTCCTGCTGGTAAAGTCCAGACAGGGGTTGGAAGGCAGATTCTGCAAAGCGCTGGAGGGTAGGCGGCCCATCAATTAGCAGCCCAGTGATATCTCCCTGCAAGTTGTAAACCAGGATTAGGTATTGAGGTGTGGCAAAGGTGCTGGACTGCTGATTGGCTGCATCCTGGCTACCAACGTGCTGCGTGTCGATTTGCGTGTCAGATTCTATGCGTTTGGCGGGTGTTTGTGCATTCACAAAGATGCGCTGCTGGATGTTTAACACGGGAATATTTTCGTTATGGGCGAGGGCGATCGCCGTTTCTGTGCCATCCTGCTGAGCATAGAGACGGTCGATTTCGATGACCCTATGCACAATTGCCAGCGGCAGGGCAAACCGCTCCTGTCGCAGCGGAAAAACCAGCAGTTGCCGAGTAGCCTCGACGGGTTTAGAGCGCAGCGCTCGCAGAGAGTTCAGAAGAGCCATGAATGTGTTGTGCCAGGGTGGACAGGAGGGTTTGCTCGTTGTAGGGTTTCGAGAAATAGGCGATCGCCCCCAAGCTGAGGGCCAGTTGGCGATGTTTGGCGCTAGTGCGCGAGGTCAGCATGGTGACGGGCAAATGCTCAAACTGCGGATCAGATTTTACTTTTGCCAAAAAGCCGTAGCCATCCAAGCGCGGCATTTCAATATCGCACACGACCGCGTTCACCTGAAGCCCAGCCCGCAGCTTTTCGACCGCTTCTTGTCCGTCTTTTGCCTGCTCGACCTGATAGCCTGCTTTCTCTAGGGTGAGCGCCAAAAATCGGCGGACGTTGATCGAATCGTCGATGACCAGAATCGCGGGCTGTTGCTCCAGCAGAGCAGCCTGGCCCGGCAATAGAGAATCGATATCTGCTAGCCTGAACTGGCGATCGCCCAGTGGAGCAGACAGGGGCGCTGGCGGGTCGGCTGTCTCGGCGCTGGCGCTAGCAATCCAGTGCAGCAATTCTGGTATATTGACCAGCGGCACCACGCGCCCATCGCCCAGAATGGTGCAATTGCTAAAGCCAGCAGGTAGCGGAATCGTGCTTTTAATGCGGCGTACAGCGGTTTCCTGCTCACCCCAGCAAGACTCGATTTGGATGCCAAAGATTTGATTGTTGTGTTCTACTAACAGCACCACTGGTTCACTAATGCTGGGGGGTGTTTCCAGGCGATAGGGATGACGGGGCCCGGGGAATCGGAGCCAGCGTGATAGAACGACCAGCGGAACCAAGTTGCCTTGCACATTCAGCATCTCGCTGTTGCCCACCCGAACGATCTTCTCTGGCTCAAGCTTTAGCATTTCGCCAATCACGTCGCTCGGAAAGCCAATCAGCATATCGTTGCTTTCGGCAATTAGCACGCGCACCACAGACATCGTGAACGGCACAGAGAGCGTAAACGTTGTGCCGTAGCCTGCTTTGGTTTCTACTTTGATGTCGCCGCGAATTTGCTTGAGATGATCCCGCACCACATCCATGCCTACGCCGCGCCCAGATAGCGAAGTGACCTGTTCCTTGGTACTAAAACCGGGTTCAAAAATCAGGGAAACCAGTTCTTCTTCGCTGGCAACCCCCAATAAGCTAGGGTCTAGCCCCATGGCGATCGCCTTGGCGCGGATTTTTTCAAGCGGGATGCCCTGTCCATCATCTTGGATAGTGATGAACGTGCGATTGCCGCGATGGAAGGCTTGGATTTTAATCACACCTTCCTCTGGCTTGCCCTGAGCTAGCCGGGTTTGCGGATCTTCGATGCCATGATCGAAGGCATTCCGCAGCAAATGCATCAGCGGGTCGTTGAGTGCTTCGAGAATATTGCGATCGATCAGCGTGCTAGCACCATTGACCTGAAGACGTACCTTCTTGCCATGTTGCAAGCACAGTTCCCGCAGGGCGCGAGGGAAGCGATCGACCAAGTCAGACAGCGGCCGCATTCGGACTTGAGTCAGCCGAGACTGGAGTTGGTTGGCTGTCTTGTCTAGGGTGCGAGACGCTTGCTCCACTTCTTCCAGCGTCAGGTCGATGTCCGTGGTGACTTCCTGAACCTGGACGATGGTTTCCAGAATGTCTTGCGAGAGCAGGTGAACATCTTCATAGCGATCGAGTTCTAGCGCATCAAACCCACCGCCAAGCCCGGCCCCTAGCCGATGCTCAGACGGCTGAGGAGCAGATGAGGGCGAGGACTGCGGAAACCAATCTGTTGCCTGGTTTGAATTTGGCTCAGCGCCACTGTTTGGGAGCGTGCTGCTGGGTTGAGCCGGTCGGTTGCGATCGCCCGGCTGGGCAGACCGCGTTTCGCTGCTCGGTAGCAGCTTGAGTGCGGATGGGCGGGGCGATCGCCCACCATCGGTCGCCAGCCGATCATACGTGGTTCGCAGTTCCGAGCTAGCCTGCTCCAGAATTTTTACCCGGCGGTTGAGCAGCCGCGTCAAATTCCGGAGACGTTTGAGATAGAGGCTCAGCGCATTGCGGTCAATGGTCAGCTCACCAAACAGATCACTCAGTTGATTGAGCTGTTGCACAGACACCCGCACTGTATTGTCTTGCGGCGTTTCGGTAGGGTGTGTGTTGCTGCTGCGGTGGCTTTGCTGAGTTGGGGCTATTACGGGGCGATCCACGGGGCGATCCATAGGGCGATCCACGGGGCGATCGCCAGACTGAGAGTGGAAAGAGCCAGAAGCGTTGGCTGCGGCCGGAGCTTCAAAGCGGGGAGCCTGCTCGGATGACGCTGATTGCGAAGCCGAAGGCGTGAAATCCGCAACATCTTCCCCATCCAAGGCTGCCGATGCACCCGAAATCTCCGTCGCTGCCAGATCTGCCGCAGACTCTCCGTATTCCGCACCCGCAAATTGAAAATCTACCTGATCTGCAACCTGATCTGCAAAATAATCTGCAACGGCATGATCTTCAACTGCGGCCGCTTCGAGCATTGCAGCATGGTCTGCTGCACAGGCAGCAGTTGCTTCAGAGTGAAGCTCGGCTGGGAAAGCAGAAGACATCGTAGAGGCTGACACGCCAGCCATCTCGCCAGCCCAGGAAGCTGCAAACGCCCCAGAGTCGGAGTGTTCAGTCCGCAACTCTGTGGGGATAGCTGCCAGGTTTCCAGTCAGAACGAGCGCCTGTGCCCGTCGCCAGGCCTGTAATGCAGCCTGTGCAAGGGTGGAAATGGCAGTTGCATCCGCCGTCTCCGTTTGGGCTATTTGAACCCCGATCGATTGACACAGTTGAGAAAAGCTTTCGAGCTGGAGCATTTCTCCCAAACCCTCTAGCTCCTGTGCCAAAATTTCGACCTCCTCTTTCAGGCGGGGAGACTGTTCATGAATTGCCGCCTCAAGCCGCTGCAAACAGCCCTCGACCTCAGTTTCAAACAGGAGGGGAATGATATCTTGCCCGTCTTCAGGAGACAGGAGCGAGTAGGCATCTTCATCCTGGGGCGTGCCCAACCGCTCATAAAGCTGCTGGTAGGCGGGTTCAATCTGTTCCAGCAGCCAATCTGGAGCCTTGGTTGGGCGGGGGCGATCGCCCTCTGTAGCCAGACTTTGGCGATCGCAGGCAATCACCTTCCCCAAACCATCCACACATGCCAGCAAAAGCTGTTCCAAACTGCCATCCACGTCCAACGATTGGCGCTGCACCTTCAACACCTTCAGCCCATCTTCTAGGCGATGCGCCAGATCACTGAGGCTTTGAAAGCCCATCAGGCCCGCGCCCCCTTTAATCGAATGGGCAGCCCGCAGTGCCTCATTGATTTTGTCCGCATCAATCGCCTGGGCCAGCCCGAGCAGTTGAGATTCCAATGTCCTCAAATACTCTTGAGCTTCCTCCAAGAATTGCAGTTGGATTTCAAGTTCCTTGTCGTAGACCATAATGACTCTCTAAGAAAGGCGACAAGCGAAAGGCGACAAGCGATATCGCAAACCCAAGAACGCTAGAACCAAAGCTCCCCAGACTAGACTCGTTCTCCAGTCTTAAAGGTGCCGACAGAGGCTTGCAGTTCACGCGCCACCTCGACCGTTTCTGCCAGCGCCCCAGAGATTTTACGCGACGAGTCAGAAGTCAACTCCGACACCTGAGCGACCTCCTGCATCAGCATCGCCACGGCCGCAGAAGTTTCCACCTGAGACACCGTCGCTTCCGAAATCGACTGCACTAGCTCGTCAATTTGACGCGACAGATCCAGAATTTGCGCCAAGTTTTGTTTTGCATCTTCCACGTAGTGGGTGCCCTCGACCACCTTGCTGGTGCTCCGCTCCATCGCTTCCACCACCTCCACCGTTTCCTGCTGAATGGTTTCCACAATGCGCTCGATTTCCTTCGTTGCATCCGCAGATCGCGCCGCCAGTTCGCCCACCTCTTCTGCCACCACGGCAAAGCCCTGACCCTCTTCGCCCGCGCGAGCCGCCTCAATCCCGGCGTTAATCGCCAGCAAGTTGGTTTGCATGGCGATCTGGTTAATCAGCGACACAGCCTTAGAAATTTGCTGCGACGACTCACCCAAGCGCTTCACCTTCTTCGAGGTTTCTCCGATGATTTCTCGCAGATTCAGAATATTTTGCACCGTCAAATCCATCGCGCTGCCGCTGACCTCTGCGGTGGCAGAGGCGGTGTGCGCCACCGTGGCTGCCTGCTGGGCCTGCTGAGAAACTTGCTGAATTGAGTGCGTCATGGCCTCCACCGAGTCCATAATGCGCGTGGTTTCCTCCGCTTGCTTGAGGGCGGCATTCGCCAGTGCAGCAATGGCGCTTTCATTTTGTCCGAGCGACTCGTTCACCTGGTTGGCGGAGCGTTTCACCTGGGTCACAATCTGGCGCAGGCTCTCAATAATCGAGTTGAAAAAGTCGGCAACGGTGCCAATTTCCCCGGCCGTCACGTCTGCCCGCACGGTGAGGTCGCCCGAAGCCGCCCCTTCTACGTCGTCTAGCAGGGCCATAAGCTGCCGCTGAAGCGTTTCTTGCTGCCGACGGCGTTCTTCAGAGAGTGCGTTGGCTTGGTTAAACAGGCGGGCTTGCTCAATGGCGTAGCCAAGCTGGGTTGACACCTGGCGGAAGAAGTTGATGTCAAGCTGGCTCCAAACGCGGGGGGCATCGCACTGGTGGGCAATCAGCAAGCCCATCAGTTCTTCGCCAATCAGAATGGGCGCAACCAGGTTTGCCCGGACTTGATAGGGTTTGAGCTGTTCGAGATGGCATTCGGTGAGTCCGGCTTGGGTAATGTCGGCGACCGCTTGCACGCGCCCCTGGCGATATTGCTCGACATACTTTTCGGCAAAGCAGGGGTCGTAGATTGTGTTGGACAGGGCAGCCGGATAGCCTGATTCGACGGATTCGGCGATAAAGGTGCCGTGCCAGTTTTCGTCGAAGGCATAGACCCCGACCCGCTGACAGTTGAGCGATCGCCGCACTTCGGTAACGGCCGCTCGCAAAATCCTCGGCTCCTCAAAGCTCTCCCGCATTCGGGCCACAATCTCCGCCAGTTGGCGTTCTGTCTCGGCAGTGGCTTGCTGTTTTTGCAACAGCTTGGACTGACTCAGGGCATAGCCAATCTGCACAGAAATTTGTTGCAGCAGTTCAATTTCGACCATTTCCCACTGCCGTGGGCCAGAGCATTGGTGAACACACAGTAGCCCAATCAGCTCGTCGCCCGCCAAAATGGGAGCCACCATATTGGCCTGCACCTCCAAGCGCTTCAAAATTTCGCAGTGGCAGTGGGTCAGCTCGGCGGTTTCGCGATTGGTCACAAAGCTGACTCGGCCGGTGTAGTAGCGCTCGATGGCTTCGGGGCTGAGGGGGTCTTCAATGGTTTGCCCCAGGGCCCGTTTCCAGCCGCGCCCGACATCCTCAGCGGTGATGTCGCCACTTTTTAGGTCAGGGGCAAAGCGATAAATCAGCACGCGATCAGCTTTCAGCACTTCCCGCACCCCTTGCACAGAAGTGGACAGGATTGTCTTTTCATCCAGAGATTGGCGAATCCGGCTGGTTATTTCTGCTAGCAGTATGGCACGCTCGGTAGACTGCTTTTCGCGCTCACTTTGCATCCGCAAGGCTGCTTCGGATTGCATGACGCTGTCTGCCAGTTGGTTAAAGACTTGAGCCACTTCTCCGAGTTCATCAGTGCCATAGATATCGGCGCGAGCCTGGCGATCGCCCTGAATAAAGCGCTGGGCGGTGGATTGCAGTTGCCGCGCTGGACGCAGGATAGACAGACCCAGCAGCCTTGCCAGCAACAGGTTCACCGCAATCGCAACCAGCGAAACCAAAAACTGCAACCCTAGGCTTTCGACGATCAGCCGATTCAACGGAGTTTCAGAACTCCCCCGCACCAACACGGCCGTTGGTTCACCGTTGAAGTTGGGAATTGCCTTGGCAGCCAGCGTATGGGTCATTGAGCCAACTGGCCCACGCTGGGTTACAACCTGACCGCGTGCGGCGATCGCATCGCGCAGCAGTTGCGGATCTTCTAGGGCGATATCTGGGATTGCTTGACTAATATCAGGGTTATCTCCCGCTGCCAGCGCGGTTGTCAGCGCCAAGCTGCCATCGGGCTGCACTTGGTAAACTGCACCATACCCATTTCCAAATGCAGAGAGCGGTTTTTCTACAATCCTTAGCTTGCCATTAACAATATCCCCCGACACTAGCACCCCGATCGCCTCTTTCGTATCAGGTGCAAAAACTGGGGTCACTGTGTAGCGAATTAGTGCATCCTGCCCCCCAAAGCCCTCCGGCAGAGGCGGCGCTTCGTTTTTTAGCTCGTCCCATGAGACAATTGCTGTCGCTTTAACCTGCCTTGGATTTTGCAGCACCGTACCCACTAGTCCATTGGGATCAAATCGCTGTCCAGTGCGTTTTGCATTGGCGCTGGCGATAATCCGCAAATCCTTACCCACGAGCGTGGCGTACTCAATCCCGTAGGTTTTTACCTCATTTTGCAAAATAGCTCTAACTTCTGCTTCGAGTTCGGACGAAAGGCGACCGCCTGCGGCGTGGGTAGCTGCCGCGGAAACAATTGCTCTGTTATCAGCCTGCACTTGAAACCCAAAGCCCATTTGGTTGACTTTGATATCGTAGGCAATTGCGATCACCGACAGCTCAGATTTTGCTTGGTTTCGCAATTGATTGCGTCCAGATATCACAATCAGCAACGCGCCGATGCCAACTAACCCAACAACTGAAATTGCAGTGGAGGTTGTCAATCCCAAGACTTGCTTGCTGCGAACTCCTAGGTTTTTGAACCACTGAATCAAAGGGTAGGAACTCGGCCGAGTAATTACAATTGAATCCTTATAACTGTTCCCATAGTTGATACCCCGATAAATCATGTGATCATCATAGTCGGGGGGCGAAGACACCCCTTCCTCATGACCGTTTTGAGGGAATGAATCGGTGGATGGAAGCACAGTAGAATCCGTTTTCTTAGAAGCTGGGCGAAATTCAGTGGTCATAGTTCAAAACCTAGCGCAAGAGAGGTTAAAGAATGGAATTAGGCAGCAGTGATCGATGCCGCAATAATTGAGGCATCAATAATTGAGGCATGAATTATTGGCTGAAGGATTAGCCGAGGAAATGAGAAGTCAGATTTGAATCTTTTTAGCCCTGAAGAGACGTAAGCATGGTCGCTAATGGGCGTGCAATAGAACCCAAACGGGGAAACCTCAAAAGGGTCGCAAAAGGGATGAACGGGCGATCGCCTCTGCATTTAACACCAGCAGCAGATCAGAATCCAGGGAAACACAGCCGTCTACATAAGGCGCAATGTTGCTAGAAAAATTGGCTGGCGTTGGCTGAATTAAATCGGGACTGATATTCAGAATTCCACTAACTTCTTGAACTCGAAACATTAGAGGAGTCGCTTCCGTCCGCACCAAAATCAAGTTGAACTGTTGAGAGCTGTAAAAACCAGACGACAACCCCAACATTTGTGCCAAATCAACCACCCAGACCACCTGACTGCGGCGATTCATCAAGCCAGACAAGCAGGGATGCATATTCGGCATGGGGGTGATGCGCTGCGCGGGTACAGTGATGGCTTCCTGCACACAAGACAATGGCAGCACCGCAGGTGTTTGTGGGGTCAGATTGAATCGAATATGGGTGTGCGATCGCCCCACATAGGAGACTGGCGCTAGGGCAGACGGTTGATTGGGAACTAAAGCAGCATTCACAGCCCAACTCCAACAACGCTCATCACTGCTCGTAGCAATTGTTCACGGGTATAGGGCTTGGTTAAATACGCATCTGCCCCCTGCTTCATTCCCCAAAGACGATCAATTTCTTGGTTTTTGGACGTGCAAATGACAATTGGAACCTTGGATGTTTCTGGCTGCTTTTTGAGGCTGCGACACAACTCAAAGCCGCTCATTCCTGGCATCACGACATCTGTGACAATCACATCTGGGCGGTGTTGAATTGCTTTTTCCATTGCTTCTTTAGCAGTCACCGCATTAATCACTGTGCAGCCACTCTCGCGAAGATAATGGCTCATCAACTCCATTTCAGAGGGTGTGTCTTCAACAACCAGGATCGTCTTCGTCAAATTCGTCAAAGTGAGAGTCATGGATTTGTTGCCTCTATGAATAGAAATTACAAATGGTATTTTGAGCAGCCTTTGCAAGAAGTGCTACGCCGCTCTTGATTGCCTTTGCTCTTGTCCTAGCTCAAGTGCTTGAAGACAACCTTTAATAAGTCGGATTGATTGAATGGCTTCGTTAGATAGCCAGATGCGCCAACCAATTTCGCCTTGGCGCGATCAATCAAGCCTGTGTTGCTAGTCACCATCACGACGGGAACATTTCTGAAACTCGGATGGCGGCGCAAGAGGGAACATAATTCATAGCCATCTAAGTTAGGCATCGTCACATCTAGCAAAATTAGATCGGGCTTGGTTCGTACAATTTGCATGAGCGCCTTTACCGGATCGCTAATCAAAACGACTGAAAACATCGTGTCGTCTAGAAATGCTTGAATTGACCGCAAAATCGTTGGGCTGTCATCGATACAGACGACGGTATAATGCTCCTTGGAAAGCTTAGGCTGATCTACTCCTATGGTTGAGCCATGCTCTGTAGGGGCCGTTTTCTCAGGCGTATCTTTGAATTGAGATAGGGTTGAGTGCGATCGCCCTCTTTCGATTGGAATAGTCTTAAAGGTAGGCGTTTGGGCGATCGCCATTTGTGGCTTTTGATGCGCCACATGCTGCTGACAGTAGTCTGCCAAATCTCGCAAATCGATCTTGCAAAAAGTCCTCCACTCTGAGAATCGCTCTCTTTCAAGCAGCTCATAGCTGCCCGCATTGACCAGCAAAAATCCCTCAATCACTTCCTTCGCCAGACCGTCAATTAAATTAAAGATATATTCACCCGTCAGGTGATTTTGATCGATCAACCAGCAAATTGCCTGATAATCTGGCACAAATTCTGATTGATAGATGGGGCGGTTTTCAAACAAGAGCCGCAGTTGCACGCGCACCGCGCTGACCAAGCTGGGCAAATGACGGCTCATTTTACTCAGGTGACGATCCAGTCTGCCAAAGGAATCAATCGAGCTAGAGGCATACACCAAGTCGCCCTCTTCCAGATAAATGAACCAAGTTGTAGAACCATCAGTAACGCGCAAACAGCCAGTCGTTTTTCGACTTTTGAGCTGGGCCAAAAGATTGAGTGGATATAACTTTTGAGGAAATCGATATCCTGCAATTGAGGTGGTATTCATGAGTCACTACTTGACCTTACTTCAACTGTTGACAACCTTCATAAAAGGTTCCGCAGCGTGTATCTGATTGGTTCAGTCTCTTGGGTGATGCAGTGCGACTGGTGAAGGGAGATAAGGGCGATCGCCCAATTTCTCTCCCGAATGGGTTTATGCGCCTATTTCAGAGGCTAAATCTTTGAATCGCCAAAGTAGAAATGAAGTTTTAGCCTTGAGCGTTTGAACCTGTAAAGCGATCTGGCTGCGAGGGTTCAAGGGGGGCTAAATGTTTTGGTAGAGATGCAGGAGTGAGTGTGGTAGAAGCAGTGGTAGATGCTTTGGGCAGCTTCTCTAAATCTGAGTATTTCAGCAATTTGGCTGATGCGTATTATTAGATTAACAGACCTGCAAGCAACTTTTGCAAACCTTAAATAAAGATGAGACAACAAATAAAAAGAGTGGTTTTAATTGGGCTTTTTCCATTTATTTTTCACCTGCATAAACTTTAATACTTTAATAAAAACATCCGGATATTCGTCCAAATCAATTGACTTTTGAATAATCAGCCTGTTCTGATACAGCGTTTTTGAAGCTAGTGAGGCACACGGATGGTCAATAAGCCCTTGCCTCGTGAGGGCAGCATGTGCCTCACCCCGCAAGAAAATGCTGTAGGGCAAATCGATTGTTATTTTTGCTCATACTCAGAGGCGGAATGTTAGACATCCCGCCCTCCTCTGGATAGCAGCCCTGATGATCATTGTTCATGGTTCATGACGCATCTAAACTGGCGAGGATGAGCCAAAAGATTAATTGAGCGATCGCAGCAGGCGGCGAATCTTATCCTTCTGCTGGCGATCGAGTTCGGGTGGAAAGCTGAGTTCCAAAATAGTGCGATCGCTCAACCCAGCCAGCACTTCCACCCGTATGATTTGTGCGACCAGACTCTGCGGTTCTGGGTCATCCGGCTGACGAAACACCAACAGGCTCAGCAGCGGTTGGCTGACCTGCAATTCTTCAACCGTCTCAAGCTCAATCATGTCTATCTCCAGCCGCAGATCGCGCATCCCTATCTCCGTCAGCGTCGCCGGATAGGATACATCACCCCACCCTTCCCAAAACAGATAGGCCGCAGCCTGTACCTGCTTTCGCACAGCAACACTGGATTCGGGTCGAAACTCGCGAAAGACGCGCCCAATGCTGGCGGCGATGAATTTAAAGGAATCTACCGGATTGTCTCGCTGCTCGCGCTTTTGGGAATACCACTCTTTTACGTCCGAGTAAAGCACGAGAACCAAATCATCGGTTTGAGTGCGGCTCAGATTGATAAACTGAACGGCAACTTGTACCTGCAAGTTGCTGGTCGCCTTGGCGCGAATGATTCTAGCATCGAGTAAGACTCGCGCTCCATAATCCCCAATCAGTTCTACCCGAACTTCATCTGGTACATTAGGCCACTCATCTAGTAGTAGCAATGCCCCTGACTCGCTCACATTTTGTGTCGTGCCGCTCCACTGCTGGCCGTCGCTGTGGATGATAGCGGTAATCTTGCGAGGCAGTCGATGAGCATCGCGCAACTGGGGTTGTTCAAAGGCGACCAAGCAGGCCGCCAGCAGCAAAAACAGGTTAAACACATTCCAAACTGCATTGATCAGCACAGCCTGCGCGTCCTGTGGACTGATGACCAGCCAGAAGGGGATGGCCAGCAGGGAGGCGGCGGCGATCGCACTCAAATATACCAGATAGCGCACACTCTCGAAATCAAAGTTGCGCTCAGTCACCGTCAGTCCCTTGTCCGTCACGTTGAACGATCCCAGCTTTGGATTGATCAACGCCAACAGCGTCACAATGCCCGCCTGAAACGACATGGCAAATTCATACACTTCGTTCCAGAAAGAGAAGCGGACGTGCTTGTAGGGAATGTGGTTGGTTTGCATGGACAAAAGAATGTGCGGCAGCGCGTAGGCCATCGTCTCTAGACCCAGCCCGCGCACCGACGAAATGCCTAGCAGCAGGTAAATCATCGGCGCAGCCACATACATCAGTCGCGGAAAGCCAAAGAAGAAGTGTGACGTAGCGCTGAAATAGCACAATCGCTGGGCCAGCGTGAGCTTCAGCTTTCGGTTAAACAGGGGATTTTCGAGCCGCAGGATTTGCGCCATGCCCCTTGCCCAGCGCACCTGCTGACCCACGTAGGACGAAAATTTTTCGGGAGCCAATCCCGCTACCATAATCTTGTCGTAGTAGACAGACTGGTAGCCGAGCGAATGCAGCCGCAGCGCCGTGTGGCAATCCTCGGTGACGGTTTCGGTGGCGATGCCGCCAATCTCCAGAATATACTCGCGCCGCACGACCGCCGCGGAGCCGCAAAAGAATGCAGCGTTCCAGTGGTCGTTGCCTTTTTGTAGCACTTTGTAAAATAGCTCGTTGCCCACGGGAATTTGTCCACGAGTCAGCAGGTTGCGCTCGAAGGGGTCGGGATTGTAGAACCAGTGCGGCGTTTGCACGAGTGCGACTTTGGGCTTGAGGAAAAAGCCTACCGTTTCTTTGAGAAAGCAGCGGGCGGGGATATGGTCGCAGTCCAAGATCAGCACCAAATCGCCGTGGGTTTTCTCCAGCGCCGTGTTGATGTTGCCCGCTTTGGCGTGGTCGTTGTTGTCGCGCACCAGCATGATTGCACCTACCTCGTCGCACATGGCTTGTAGCTCGGCGCGGCGTTCGGGATACTTGCGGCCGTCGTCTAGAACGTACACGCACTTTTTGTCGGCGGGATAGTCGATGGCGAGGGCGGCGATCGCCGTTTTTCGCACAATTTCTACATCTTCGTTGTAGGTCGGAATGTAGACATCTACAGTGGGCCACTGCGCCTGGGGCACGGTGGAGAGGTCAATGGGCTGGCGCTGACGGATGCGGAGTGTCTGAAAATAGGCCAGAAATAGCGTCAGAATTGCGTACATCTCTGCGGCATAGAGCAGCACGCTAAAGGCCGCATTCAGCCAGCTATCCAGCGAGAGGGTATAGAACGTGCGGTAGTAAAAATAGCGGAGCGTGGTCAGTCCGCTGAGGGCAACCAAGACCAGATGTAGCCGTTCGCTGAGCGCAGTATCTTCTTGCTGCTCCTCTAGGCGTACTAGCCAGTTGCCTAAAAAGACTAGCGACAGTCCAAAAATGGCCTGCTGCCAGATGCCAGGACGGGCTGTAATCATGGGCGTGGCCAGCCACAGCAGCGCACTCAGCAGCACCAAAAACGCATAGCGATGGCGGCGAAATGCCGTCTCAAAAAAGAGCGGAATGCCATTGACTAGGCGAAGTAAGATCCGCTTGGTGATGGGATCTCTGGTCTGATTGGATGCTGGCGTAGCAGCAGGGGCGATCGCGCGAACCATAGACACCTCCTACTGCTTTTCTTGAGACGGATACCGATTCAACCAGGCCTGACCCGCGCCATACATCAGCAGCGCAATCAGAATCGTGCCCGGAATCAGCAGCAGCCAGTAGCCGCCCACCCGCTGCATCAGGCGATCGCGCCAGTTTGCTTCACTCAGGGTGGTGCGCTGGCGGGCCTGTTGCAGAAATTCCAGCGTGTAGGCATCGGGGCTATTGGCTTGCACTGCGGCATCATTGGCGCTGATCAACACCGTGTCTTCTCGCAGTTGATAAAACAGGGCATCCTGTTCAAATAAAGCCTGCAACTGCTGAATTCCGGTGCTGGATTGTCCCGTCAATGCCAGAAAAACGCGATCGCCATTCCAGGGCGACACAATTTGTTTGGCAACCCCTTCCACATCCGGCAGGGTGCGAATCGCTGCGCCCTCTCGTTTGCGTTCAAACAGTGCCTCTAGGTTGAAGCCGCTGCTTGGGAAGGCTTCGGGCAGCGGAAAGCGCGATCGCTCGCCAAGGGCAATGAGATGATGGGTTTTTCGCACCTCATCGGGCAGTTGCCCAGCGCGATAGACATTCAGCTTAATCGATTCGGCTTTGCTCAGTCGTCCCAACCGCTCGCTCACCTCCAGCAGCAGCAGCAATTCTGCGGGGTTGGGGTTTTGGGGGAGGGCGATCGCTGTCTGTGACAAATCCTGGGGTGCCGCAAAGGGATAGCCGACTTGCAGCAGTTTCAGGTCGGGCACTCGCGCCATATTTTCGCGCTTTAGCTCGAAGCTCGTGTCTGCATGAACCGTGCCCCAAAGCTGCTGATCGATTGCCCGATTACAGGAGCGGCGTTCGCGGGGGTCTAGCCGAAAGCGGATTTGAAGTTTGGAATTGGGTTTGATCTTATCCGCAGGCAAATCCACCCGGAAGGTGCCGTTTCGCACACCATCCACCGCATCCAGCTTGCGTCCTGCCAGCGGCAAGCCATCCAACTGCACTTCCAACAGTGAGGTCAACGGGTTGAGCTGTGGCCCATAGCTATAGCGCAGGTTTAGCACGTTGCCGACCAAAAAGCGATCGTCTGGCAGGGCCCGAAAGTCGATTTCGATGGGCGGCGCATCGGAACCGCGGGTGGTGATGTCCTGGAATGGCTCATTGGCCTGGGTCAGCAAGTCCTTGAGTTGGAAGGAATTTTCGATGGGTAGATAGCCTGGCCAATCGCGGGGGTCTGGCGTAGGCACGTTGGTCAGGTCTTTCACCAAAATCACGCTGCCGGTTCCAATCTGGCGATCGCGACTTTGCAGCAAAAACTGGACCGCTTTGCTGGCGGCGGCGGGCGTGTTGCCTGTGGCCACTAGCACTAGGCTCTTTGCATCTGGCGAAGTGGTCAGCATTAGCACACCCACATCATCGGCGATTGGCTTCTGGGTTTCATCCAGCCAGCGATCGCCCTGCAATTTCAGCGGCAGCTTCAGCGACTTCAGCACAGGCTGCATTTGAGTCGTGCCGATCACCACCAGTCGCTCGCCGGGGCTAAGTTCGTTGACCCGTTTTACCAGCCGCGTATCAATCGGGCGAAACTGTGCCAACCGTCCGAGGCTGCTCTGAAAGCGGCTGGCAGCCGTCAACCACGCTTCATCCACTGCGCTCGGCAGCAGGTAGGCTAACTCATTGGGGCTGAGGCTGAGTTCGTCAAACAGCGGAAACGGATAGCGGCTAAAATCCAGCGTCACCGGCCTAGGCACAAGGTCAAATACAATCTTGGAATCTGGTAAGATTTCCGTCCAGAGTGACGGATCGTAGGGATCTTGGGTGCAGGTGGGCGAGTTGTTTTGCAGCGCTGCAATCACCACTTCGTTATAGTCTTGCAACAGGCTAATGGGCACATCATAGATGGCATTGCCGATTTCGCCCTGGGGCTTGTTGAGCGGCACACTGCCCACGCTGGCTCCGTTGACCAGCACCGTCAGGTTCGACCGGGTGGCATAGAGCGCAGGCGAATGGCGAAACCGCAGCGACACCTTGACTGATTTGGTTTCCCAACTGCGGGGACGCGTAAACCGCAGCCGCGACTCGTCATAAATTCCCCGCAGTTGCAGCCGTGTTCCGACTACAGGGCTGCGGTTAAATTCCAGCACATATTGCCCCGGCGACAGCGGCTTGAGCTGCACCGTTGCGGGTAAAGTTGCCTGGTTAGGCGTGCCCGTAGCGGGTCGGCGGTCGGGCTTGGTTTCAGGAGGGATGGCGTTTTGGCGAAAGTCGGGAAGTTCGGTCTGGGCGATCGCCCCACTGTTTGCCAGCAGCATCCCAAATAGCAGCAGCGAAAGGAAACCAGCGACACGCTTTTGTGAATACAACTTGGAATAGGCAGATGTCCTAAAAAGAGAGACTGGAGGACGTGAAGTGTAACGCTTCATGGAAAGCCTAGAGGATTTTGGAGTGCAAGGAGGTTGTTGGAATGAAGGGGAAAGAATTTTAGATTTTGGATTTTGGATTTTAGATTTTGGATTTTGGATTTTAGATTTTGGATTTTGGATTTTACACCTTGGAAGTGTGCGGCAAGCCAAAACCCAAATCCCCAAGCCAAAATCAATATCGTTCCCAATAAGGTTGATGCCCCCGACGGCGCAATAGATTCAGTTCGACTTGCTGGAGGCGATCGCCCACGGTCGGATCAGTCACACCCTGTGCTTCTTGGGCGGTCCGCACCTGTCGCAGTTGTCGAATGCCGCGATGAAGCTGGTCTTGCACAAGATACAGTTCTGCAATTACGCGCTGCGTTTCTAGGTCGTTTGGGCGCAGGGCCAGGACTTGCTGGTAGAGTCGCTGGGCAGCGGCGTATTGCTGTTGCTGGAACCGCACGCCTGCTAGGGCAGAGAGCGCACCGACCTCATTGGGCTGTACTGCCAGGATGCGCTCATAGGCCTCACTTGCCAGCGTCAAATCGCCCAGCGTTTGCGCCAGTTCGCCCTGGATAAAATAGCCAGCAATCGGGTCATCTTGTCGAGCCAGGATCTCGGACAAGCGCGATCGCGCTGCTTCTGGGTCGCGTTGGGCAATGACTTGCAGCAGTCGCCGCTCGATGGGTAAGGAGTTGGGAGACGTTTCCAGCAGGCTAAGATACAGCGGTTCTCGCTGCTCGGTGGCAGGCAACGCGCCAACCAGGGCATAGAGTTCGGGATAGGCAGGCTGGGGCGAGTTGTCCGCCAGCCATTGCGCTAGGGCTTGCTCGGCGGCGGCATCAGAGATTTCGCCCAATTCATATTGGTGACTCAGTTGGGCAATCTGGGTGCGGGGCTGCTCTGGTTCGCGGCGGCGGATTTCGTCATAGAAGCGGCTGACGGATGCCAGGTTTCCCTGCTGGCGGCGAATGCTGCTCAGTCCCAGCAGCGCGTCCAGCTTTACAGAACTGGGGACATTTTGAGACAGGATGCTTTCGTAGCGGCGGGCGCTGGCCTCCAGGTTTCCGGTCTGCCGCTCTAGGTCGGCCAGCAGCAGGTCTGCGCCAACGTCGCCGCGTCCTGGTCGCGTGTTTTGATAGGCCAGCAGCGATCGCCGTGCGTCGTCCCAGTTGCGCTGCTGGAGGTGGATTTGGGCGATGCGGAAGTGCAAAAACGGCACGTCTACCTCAGATTGCAGCAGGCTCTCGTAGATTGGCAGCAGGGCGGCAGGTGGCGGGTCAAGCTGGGTCAGGGCGATCGCCACCGATTGCCGCTCAAACCTGGCCTCGGGCAGCGGTTGTAGCGCATCTTGTAGTTGTGTTTGCAGCGTTGCCAGACTGATTTGGCCGAGCTGCTGCTCCAGCACCCGCCGCCGAACCAACAAGCTGCGATCGCCCGGATATTGCTCGCTCAACTGCTGGTAAATCCGCAGCGCCTCGGCCCGTCCCGCGACCGATTCGCTCAACACATCCGCTGCCTCAAGCTGCACACCCAGGGACGGTTCGGCGGTGGTGCGGAGGGCCTGTCGATACAACTCTGCTGCCTGCTGGAGCAGTTGCGGGTCGCGTTCGCGGCGGCCGATGGTGCTGAGGGCGCGGGCTAGGGGCAGGATGGCATTGGCTTGCTGGCGCAGTGGCTCCAGGGCTTGTAGCGCGTTGGGGAGTTGCTGATCAAGCTGGTAGGCGATCGCCAGGGTGCTGCGGGCATCCGGGATGAGCCAGTCAGGAACTCGCGGCCGCCGGAGCGTGGCTTCTAAAAGCTGAATCGCCTGCGCCGGGTCGCCCGTTTCTGCCAACGTGCGGGCATAGGCCGTCAGCGCTCCGTCAGGAATTGCCTGTCCCGTGGCGCGATAGCGGGCAAAGAGGGTTTGCGACCGGGCATAGTCGCCGCTGTAGGCGTAGACCTGCGCCGCGCCCAGCAGCGCCGCCGGGCGGGGATTGTCGGCTAGCAAGCGGTCATAATCTGCAAAGGCTTCGGCATAGCGCCCCTGATAGCCCAAAAGCAGGGCACGCTGGGTGCGAGCATCGGTGTCGTTGGGGGAGAGTTCTAGCAGTTTGCTCAGCGCGTCGATGCCGCCCGCCTGCCATTCGGGTCGATAGCCACCCAGCAAGCCAATGGCGCTGAGGGCAGTTCGGTTCGTTGCGTCTTGCGCCAACACTTGCTGATAGGCGTTCCAGGCATCGGCATCGCGGCCCGCCCGCTGATAGGCGATCGCCAGTCCTAGCCGGGCATCTAGCGAGTTGGGCAACTGCCGCAGCGCTTGCTGAAAGGCGGCGATCGCATCGTTTACCCAGCCGCGCTCTAGCAGCGCATAGCCATTTCGTACTGCCGCTGGGCGAGTTGTTTGTGTGAATCCTGAGGGGGCGATCGCACCGCAAAGACTGACGGTCAGCCCCAAAACGCCGAGCCATCTTCCCATTCTTTTCATCTGAACTGTTCCTCCTGGAGGGGTTTCAGGCTATCTCCATCAGGACTTTTGAATCGATGCAAGATATGACACGACAAGACTCGCACCTGCAAAATGCAGGTGATTATCATCAAGCAGGCATTTCAGAATCCAGCACTATGCAATCAGTTTCCGCACTAAATTGCACAGTAACGTGACTCAGAAATAATGCATATTTGATGAGAACCTATACTCGCCTTGGAATGCGATCGCACGCACCAAACACATCCCATCATTCAAGCTCCTGATGTCCTCCTGATGTGCTCCTGATATAGCTGTACAGCATCAGCCAATGCGCCACAAATCCAGACTGGGTCAGGGAAACCCCCTTGATGAAAACCCTGAGAACGTGCCCGAATCCAACCCTGAGACTCAATAAAAACCCTGAAAACCAGCAAAGTAGCTCAGTTTATCTACTTATTTCGTAACCCACTCCTCTCCTTCTCTGTACTAGGAGAATCGTTGAGATCCGTATAAATTTTATGTAAATTCCCGCTAGAGGAGAGATCCAGAGGATAGCGAGAGGTGCTGGGAATGCAACAGACGGACGCACCGATGGGGCACAAGATGGGCCCAGAAGGGGGCATAAAAAAGCGAGGCGCTGACTACTCAGACCTCGCTCGTTACAAAGTTTTACAAATCTTGGGTACAGGCTTGCTTAGAAGCGGCGATCGCCCCGGCTATATTCGCCGCCGCCATTGCCGCCCCAGCTATTGGCCGGGCGCTTTTCTTCGCGGGGACGGGCTTTGTTCACCTTCAGATCGCGCCCCATCCAGGTCGCGCCATCCAGCGCCTCGATCGCCGCTTGCTCCTCACTTTCCGACGACATTTCCACAAAGCCGAACCCACGAATCCGACCTGTTTCCCGGTCTACCGGAAGCTGAACCCGCGTAACCGTACCATAATCCGAGAAGACGGTTTGCACCTCTTCCTGCGTAACCTTGTAGGAAAGGTTACCAACGTAAATCGACATGGAGTAACTCCGACAGTTAAAGCAATTGCAAAGGCTGGAGATTCAGAGCAGCGCCCGCCAACAAATTGATCCGGTTCGCTCAATCAGATTTGCTCTATCGAATATCTAAATCCGATGCGCTTAATCAGATGAACTCAGATGAAATTAAACCGATAAACTTGTAAACAAACTCGTCAACCGAAACTAAAGCCTCAACCGTCAGTCTAACACGGGCGCGGGGCGGAAGCGGCGATGAAAGCCCGCTGTCACGAATCCCTGCTCCTTCTCCCCGAACCCCTCATGTTTCAGGCTACTCGCCGCCGCCTTGCTCTGTGGTACACCGCCGTTACAGCCGTGCTGCTGATTGTGTTTGCCAGCGGCGTGTATCTCTATGTGCGGACGACCCTGATCGAGCGGATCGACGACACGCTGAGCCATGTGGTGGAGGTGGTGGGGCGATCGCTCGTGATTGAACCCGCCAACCCGGCTAGGGGTCTGCCGCCACGGGTCAACATCGAGGCCAGCTTTCGCGACGACTCCGACTCGGTAGAAGACGACCATATCGACCTGGAATGGTTCGACCCGGCGGGAACACTGCTCTGGTCTACGTTTTCCTCTACGCCAGAGATTCCGCTGCATCCCAACAGCAACGGCGAGACGGTTCATGTAACGGAGGATTTGCTGCTGCGACAGGTGACGCAGCGCATTGAGGCGGGCGGGCAACTGCTGGGCTATCTGCGCGTCAGCCACCCCTGGTTTGAAGTGACGAAGCCCACGCGACAGCTCATCCGCGATCTGGCGCTGGGAACGGCGCTGCTGGTGGGCACGGTGGCAGGCATCGGCTGGCTGCTGTCGGAGTTGGCGATGGCCCCGGTGCGCGAGTCTTACCAACGGCTGAAGCAGTTCACTGCCGATGCGTCGCACGAATTGCGAAACCCCATCGCCGTGATCCAAACCAATGTGCAGGTGGCGCTGGCCGATGCGGAACCCGACCCTGCGATGCAGCAGCAGCAGCTTAAAGTGATCGAGCGGCTGACGCGGCGACTGGGGCGGCTGGTGGATGATCTGTTGTTTCTGGCGCGGCAAGACAGCGGTACAAAACTGGCCCGACGAGAGGCGATCGCCCTGCCTGTGCTGCTAGAAGAGGTGCTAGAGGAACAGGAGAGCATCGCCGCCGACAAGCCCGTATCGCTGAATTTGGAAATCAGTCCGGAGCTTCAGCAATTGCCTGATGCCGTGCAGATACAGGGCGATCGCGATCAGCTCATTCGCCTGTTTACGAACCTAATCGGCAACGCAATTCAGTACACGCCTGCGAACGGCAAAGTAACCGTCTCAGTGAATCGTAATAAACACAATCCAGCGCAGGTTCAGATTCAAGTCCGCGACACGGGAACAGGCATTCCAGCGGAATCGCTTCCATACTTGTTCGATCGCTTCTATCGCGTTGATCCCGCCCGCACCTCCGACAGCCGCAGCAAGGCCAGCGGTGGCTCCGGCCTCGGACTGGCGATCGCCAAAGTGATTACCGAAAACCACCACGGACAGATCCAGGTAGACAGCGAACTGGGCAAAGGGGCAGTATTTACAGTAACGCTGCCTGCGGGGTGAGCAGGGGTTGGCGTGTTGCAAATGAGAAGATTGGATCGCCCGTCCCTCTCAGCACCGATATCTTCGGGCGATCGCCCTCATCTCTAAGCACCCGCACCTCTGGGCGATCGCCCTTCATCTCCTAGCACCCGTACCTTTCGGCGATCGCCCCCCTGATCCCTTTTGGGACGTTGCACACTGACCCAAGTCTATCGCTACTCAACCTCTGCGGCTGACCCGAAAGCGGCTGGGAGTGTTCGGCTTGACCCAGATTTCGAAAAACCGAGCCTTCGTAAGTGGGGGGCGAATCGCTTACCCAACCGGAAGCTGACAGAACCGGGGCGCTGAGGGCTAACGGTTTAAATCAGCGGCAGCAAAAACCTTCAAGCCAGAAGTGTTGAATCCAGATAGAAAACTTTACATTTTAGCTTACAAGAGTCATACGAGTGTTTCGGGCAGCAGATCGTAGCTCCAATGAACCATTGAGCAGCGACGGCTCAGTTCCAGTTGTAAATACCGAAACTTGTCGAGCAATTCACTACCATAGAATGCTGGAATTTCGATTAACAACAAGATTAAATAAGTGATGAGTACCATATAAATCTGAATACTCACCCCATTCACATTCTTTGTGATGAGATGATCGAGCTTTAAGTGCATCTTGAGAAACTTCCATAACACCTCAATTTGCCAACGATGCCGATAGGTATCACTGATTTCTTCGTTGCTCATCTCATTGACATTAGTTGCCAGACGAAACTCGCTCCGACTCTCCGACTCTCCAAATCACAGAACCCAACCACGCGGTAACGGTCGGGGTCAAGTTCAGTCTTCATATTGTTCTTGATTCGCACTACAAACTTTGTTTGAGTGAGACTCATTTGGTCGAGAAATTCCCAGCTTGCGAAGCCTCTATCCATGATGCCGATGCCGTTTTCGGGAATCATCGTGCTAATCGAATCGGCAAACTTTGCATCATGTCCTTGCCCAAAATTAATCAAGCATTCACTCGAATGTCCTTGCTCTAAGTTGATTCCATTCAGTAATTTAACTTGGTGATATCCTTGCAGCCAAAATAGCTTGCTAGTGAGTGTAACGATGGTTGAATCAATGGGAAAAAGTATCTGAGCCGCGGTCGGCTTTTGGCGCTTTACTTGCTCAATCAACTGTGCATAGATTCGACAAAAGTGCCCATCCGTTCGAGTTTTGCAAGCTTTAAAATAAGTCTCTCATGCTGGTTAAGCCCCTGTCCAACACAAAGGTCAACCAGATTTCAAAGAACAAGCGCGAGTTCAAAACGGGATAGTCATGGGGACAAAGCTGCATCAAGATCGATTTGACAAGTTTCGGAAATGAGGCTATCATCAGGCATCATTTTTTGTTTGTTAGGGGACAGAATACTGCATTCTGTCCCCTTTTTTCGTCGCTTAATCTATCTTTCAACACTTCTGCCATGCCCCCTACCGCTAAAGCCCGCTGGACTCGCCAGAACTTTCGTGCCCTGATCCGACAGGAATTGCAGCCCAGTCGATTGATTCCCACGCTCACGGCGGGCATGATTGCAGGTATTTTTCTAGTTGTTTACGCCGTTTCGTTTGGCGCATTGATCTTTTCGGGTGAGCTAACGCCCTTCGTCTCAACGGGCATTGGGCTGGTTCTATTTACTGCGATTACGGTCAGTATTATTGTAGCTTTGGGCAGTTCGCTGCCTGGAGTTTTGATTATTCCGCAAGACGGCCCAGGCGTGATTCTGTCGCTGCTGATCAGCGCAATGGTGATGAAGCTATCTGGGTCGGCTACGCCAGCAGAATTGTTTGCAACGGCGGTGATGGCGATCGCCACTACTTCTCTGCTAACAGGCGTGGTGTGCTTTTTGCTAGGAACCTACCGCTTGGGAAACCTGACCCGGTTTGCACCCTATCCGGTGATCGGTGGCTTTCTGTCCGGCACGGGATATCTGATAGCTCAAAGTGGCTTTAGCTTGCTGAGCGATCGCTTTTTTAGCTTTGCTGAAATCAGCACCTTGCTTCAGCCACAACTTTTGATTCGCTGGGTTCCGGGAGTGATTTTTGGTCTGCTTTTGCTCTGGATTTTGCGCTATCGAGATGGCATTTTTATCGTGCCTGGAATGGTGCTTTCTGGGTCGCTAATTTTTTATGTATCGCTGTTTCTAACCCAGACCAGTATTGCCGAAGCAAGAGAATATGGATTGTTGCTACCCGAATTTCCACAAGGGGCCCTCTGGCGACCGATTGAGCCAAGCCTACTGTTCCAAGCAAACTGGCAGGCAATCGGAAAACAGCTTCCCCGAATAATTAGCATTATGCTGGTGACGGTCATGATGCTGCTACTAAACTCTACTGGAATTGAGCTGGCAAGTAGACAAGATATTGATCTGAATCAGGAATTACGAGCCGCTGGGTTGGGCAATATTATCGCTGGATTGGGAGGCGGCATTATTGGATTTCATGGGCTGGGTTTGTCCACGCTTTGCAGTGTAAAAATTGGCGCAAAAAGCCGATTTGTTGGGATTTTAGCTGCCCTGGTTTGTGTGGTAATTCTGTTTTCTGGAGGACTCGCTGCCCTGATTCCAAAAGCAGTTTTGGGCGGCATGTTGGTGTTTTTGGGACTCAGCTTTTTGGTGGAATGGGTGTATGACGCATGGTTCAAGCTTTCCAAGGCCGACTATGTTTTGGCGCAAATAATCCTGCTGGCGATCGCCCTGGTGGGTTTCTTAGAAGGCGTGGGGTTAGGATTAGCCATTGCGATGGTGCTGTTTGTGGTGAACTACAGTCGCACTCGCGTCGCAAAGCACGTACTGTCGGGTACAAACTATCGCAGCCGCGTAGGGCGATCGCCCGCCGAGCAGCGCACCCTGCGCCAAGAAGGTGAGCAGCTTTATATTCTTGACCTCCAGGGATTTCTCTTTTTTGGCACAGCAACGACGCTCATCAACCAAATTCAGCAGCGTATCCAGGCAGAGCAATTGGTTTCGCCAAAGTTCGTTGTTTTGAATTTTCAAGCTGTTACAGGACTCGATTCTTCGGCTGTGTTGGGGTTTGAAAAGCTCAAGCAAATTGCCCAGAGAGAATCCTTTAACCTATTGTTTACGCACCTTTCTCCTGAGATTTCAGAACAGATTCAGCGTAGCGGCTTGATTCAAGAAGATGACCCAACTTGCCTGATTTTTCCAGACCTGGATCGCGGCGTAGAGTGGTGTGAAAATCAAATTTTGTCTGCTATTTCCTGGCGGCGTAAGAAGTCTTTGCCGCTGGTATTGCAGCTCGAAAGCTGGTTTCCCAACTCGCCCCAAATTGCCGAGATAGAAGCTTATCTGGAAGCGTTGGATCTGGAGGCAGGAGACGCGCTGTTTCGGGAGGGCGAAGCGGCGATCGCGCTTTACATTATCGAGTTTGGTCAGGTGACGGTGTGGGCGCAGGCAGACCAGCAGGTGACGGCGACACGCTTGCAAACGCTGGGAGCCGGAAGCTTTGTGGGCGAGATGGAATTTTTCTCGGAAACGGCGCACCAAACTACGGCGATCGCCGATATGCCCAGCACGATTCACCAACTCACCCGCACGGCCCTGACCGAAATGCAGTCCGAAAATCCGCAAGGGGCGATCGCCTTTCAAAAAGCCATGAATCAGCTCATGGCTGAGCGCCTGTATCAGGCGTATCAGGAAATTAATCAACTGCTTGATTAGAGATCAGGGGTCAGGGGTCAGGGGTCAGGGGTCAAGCTGAGCATAGCTGCCTCCTCCCACCTCGTCCCTGCCACCTCTAAGCAGGCTTCAGCCCCAGCAGCCCCTCTTCCTTGAGCTTGGGGTCAAACCGGATAGCAGTCGTCACGCCGCGATCGCCCAGCGCTTTCAGCACTTCTGCCTCGACCCGTCGCGCGACCTGCTTTAGTGCTTTGATTTTGCCCTGGTCGTCGGCGCTGGCATAGTCGGCCTGCTCCTGCGGGGTCATGCGGACTTTGGCATCAATGGGCTGATTCCACTGCGCTTCTTCATCGCCGTTGCCGGGGGGCGTTGCGCCGCTTTCGGCAATCCACTCGCTGCGGATGGTTTCTAGCAGGGTGCGGCTGGGGCGATCGCACGTCCACACCTTCACCCAATGGCAGCCCTGCGGCACGCGCACGAGATGTTGCAGCAGGCTGGCAGTCACGTCGCGAGAATAGCCGATGTATTGCAGAGCGTGATCGGCATCGAAAATGGCGTAAGCGCCTACTTTTCCGTCAAATTCGTGGATAATTTCGCCCTGGTCATCCAGGTAAGGCGAAAAGGGTAGTTCTGCGAGGGGAGGCATGGGCAGGGGGGTGGGTGAATCGCTGGGGCTTTGGAGATCCCCCCTAGCCCCCCTTAATAAGGGGGGAACCGGATCGGAAGTCTCCCTTACCAAAAGGAGGAACCGGATCGGAAGTCCCCCTTAATAAGGGGGATTTAGGGGGATCGCACGTGGACAACGAGCTACGACATTTGCTGGAGATACGCCTGGTATCCTACCGCATCGAGCTTCGACTGTTTTTCTAGCACCATGTCGCGCAGGCTCTGGCGATAGCGCTGCACCTGGGCGAGCAGGTCGGGCTGCTGACAGGCGAGGATTTGCACGGCCAGGAGTCCGGCATTTTGAGCATTGCCGATCGCCACCGTTGCTACCGGGATTCCGGCGGGCATTTGCACGATGGAATAGAGCGAGTCTAGTCCTTGCAGATGGCGGCTGGCCACAGGCACGCCGATGACGGGCAACGGCGTCAGCGCGGCCACCATGCCCGGCAAGTGCGCCGCCCCGCCAGCCCCAGCGATAATCACTTTAAGTCCTCGCTCGTGGGCGGTCTGGGCATAGTCCACCATGCGCTCTGGGGTGCGGTGGGCGGAGACGATCGCCACTTCGCAGACGACCTGGAACTGTTCGCAAATGGCGATCGCCCCCTGCATCGTGGGCAAGTCAGAATCGCTGCCCATAATAATGCCCACCGCAGGATGGGCGGCGGGCGATGGTGTGGATAGTTGTGTCATGTCAAGCAGGAAATGGATTCAACGAGAAACACAGAGCAAATGCGCCCTTACTCATCGTCCATTAGACCAAAGATCACCGCGCAAAACGCAAACGCCAGCACCAGCGGCATCGGCGACTGGAAATATACGCCCAGACCTGCCGAAATTACGGCTCCCGCCCAGGCCGCACTCAGCCACAGTCGCTCCTGAGGGCTAAAGCCTTTTTCTGCCTTGATGGACAGCAATGCTTCTGTAGGGATAGGCAGGGGCATCACGGCGTGGGGCGGAAACGCCCAATATTCACGGCGCTCCTGAAACAGATCCGTCCAACCGTTTTGGAGGCACCATTCTTGAATCCATTCGGTACAGTACTTGTTCATAGCCACGGCGGATCGATCGACAAAAGAGGTTAAAAAAAACGAAGATCCCGAAGAATGCTGGATAGCATCAACCATTCGGAACCCAAAGCAGCGCTAAAAGCTAAGAAAAACTAGAAAAAGCTCGATAGCAAAGCTCGACTGCTTGCTATGTTTGTAGACTAACAGAGCGGAGTAAATGCCCGGTTGACAAGACATCAAATGTTACTTAACAACCAGTTAGAATAGAAGGCTGCTGGGTTGAAAACAGCGTCAGTTCAAGCGGTTCAACGGATTTTCCACCGGGTTTCAGTATGGGCAGCACCTTTGGGCATTTGTTTAGAATTACAACATTTGGCGAGTCGCACGGCGGCGGCGTGGGCGTGGTGATTGACGGTTGCCCGCCCCGCGTGGAGATCTCCGAAGCCGAGATTCAAACAGAGCTAGACCGCCGCCGCCCCGGCCAGAGCCATATCGTCACGCCGCGCAAAGAAGAAGACCGCTGCGAGATTCTATCGGGCGTGATGGATGGCAAGACACTGGGCACGCCGATCGCCATTTTGGTGAGAAACAAAGACGCGCGATCGCAAGACTATGACGAAATGGCGGTGAAATATCGCCCCTCCCATGCCGACGCAACCTACGACGCGAAATACGGCATCCGCAACTGGCGCGGCGGCGGGCGCTCCTCGGCGCGGGAGACGATTGGGCGCGTGGCGGCAGGGGCGATCGCCAAGAAAATTCTGCACCAGATCGCAGGCGTGGAAATCATCGGCTACGTCAAGCGCATCAAAGACCTGGAAGGCGCGGTCGATCCCAACACCGTGACGATGGATCAGGTGGAAAGCAACATCGTCCGCTGTCCCGATGACGAATGCGCCGAGCGGATGATCGACCTGATCGAGCAAACTGGGCGATCGGGCGACTCCATCGGCGGCGTGGTGGAATGCGTCGCCCGCTCTGTCCCCAAAGGACTCGGCGAACCCGTGTTCGACAAGCTCGAAGCCGACCTAGCCAAAGCCGTCATGTCTCTGCCCGCCAGCAAAGGCTTTGAAATCGGCTCTGGCTTTGCCGGAACCCTGCTCACCGGCATTGAACACAACGACGAATTCTACATCGACGACCAAGGCGAAATTCGCACCGTCACCAACCGCTCCGGCGGCATCCAGGGCGGCATCTCCAACGGCGAAAACATCATCCTGCGCGTCGCATTCAAGCCCACTGCCACTATCCGCAAAGAGCAGCGCACCGTGACCACCGACGGCGAAGAAACCGTCCTCGCTGCCAAAGGTCGCCATGATCCCTGTGTGCTGCCCCGCGCCGTGCCAATGGTCGAAGCGATGGTCGCCCTCGTCCTCTGCGACCACCTGCTGCGCCATCATGGGCAGTGCGAGTTGGTCTAGGAGTGGAGAATGAAGGGGCGGATTCGACCCATTGTGCTGTGCTTGTTTCGACATCAAGACCGCATCCTCGTTTCCCGCGACTATGATTCCGTCAAGCAGTCCGACTATTATCGACCGCTGGGCGGCGGCATCGAATTTGGCGAAACCAGCCGCGATGCGCTGATCCGCGAGATGCGCGAAGAACTGGGCGCAGAAATCGAGCAGTTGACCTGGCTGGGCACGTTAGAGAATCTCTTTACGCTGGAGGGCGAGCCGGGTCATGAAATTGTGCTGATTTATGATGCCAAATTTTGCGATCGCACGCTCTACCACCAGCCACATCTCCACGGTTCCGAAGGGGGCAAGCCCTTGCTGGCCGAGTGGAAATCCTTATCGGAGTTTAGCAATGCAGCGCTACGACTGGTTCCCGATGGACTGAAGGACTTTGTGTTGAGACATTCGTGATCTGCAAGGATTCTGATTCTCTGAACAGGAAATAGGGATAGTCCTGCTCGTTCGTAAACACATAGGCCGCGATTGCGTTTGGGTCATCAATCACGCCTGCTGCCAGCTTTGAGGCGGCGTAAATGTTGGCATAGCGGAGCGCCTGTTTTATAACCTGGTGTCGCCGGACTCGGACTTTTTCCTGCTGGGCCTTTTTATTGCCGCCAGTCCGATTTAGGCATTTAACCTCCACCACGGCAAATCGCCCTGCCCCGTCGGTAAACACCAAATCGCCCCGTCCTTTGTGCCCTCGTCCGGGTTCGACTTCCCACTCGTTTTCAACGACATAGGGATAGTCAGGCAGGAGGCGATCGCTATTTAAAACCAGCGTTCGTTTTAGCTCATACTCTCCGTTATGATCCCAATCGCACCCTGCAAAATAGTTGCGAAGAACGCGATCGCGGTGTTCAATTTCCTGCTGATTCATAATCTCGCTCAGTGCTTTGAACTCGTTGCCAAAAGCTTCATGATTTCTCAAGGCAACTTCGCGAATATAGGGGTGCGGAAGTTACCCCATTTTGAGGGGGATGAGCGAACTTGCAAAATCGGCAGAGGAGAGGAAGTGGAGACGCTACGTCACATTAGCGCCATTTCCCGACTAATCGAGCAGTGGGCCAGGCCAACTTAAGCCAAGATCATCATGCCTGCGGGCGGCAAGTTGACGCGAACCACCCGCCGGTCTTGATAATGCTCCACGATGACGGTTTCATCCGTCGGCGGGTTCTGGAGTTGCTCGTCGCTCCAATCGCTGTTGTATAGCACCGTCATGGTTGAGCCGTTGGGATGCAGCGATCGATCGATCGTCACATACGCGCCTCGCCCTTCTGTGCCGTGGGTGTTCAGCACCATTAGCACTTCTGCATTGAACTGAATTTGTGACCAGGCGGCCAGTTCGCCTGCGCCGGGATAAGAAAAGGGACGATCCATAAACGAGGTTTCGCGGGGATAGTGTTGCCCTCGGCGCAGGGCGCGGCCGATGCGATCGGGACGCTGGCGCACACGGGCGATCGCCGCGATTCGCAGATAGGTCGGGTGCTGTGGGTTAAAAAAGTGGCATCCCTCGGTGCCAAACGCGCCAAACTTGCCGCCAAACATACACTCGCGGATGTAGCGGTCGATATAGGCGTGCTGCGGCTCGATGCCATAGTCGTGGTAACTTTCGGAGCCATCGAGCGCCTGCTCGGTGCCGTAGTAAATCGACGGCACCCCCGGCATGGTCAGCATCACCCCGACCGCGTGGGCCGCCTGATGATAGCGGGTGGGGAGGTTGCTACCCGCCGCAAACCGCTGCTTTGTTGGCCGCGAACACATATCGTGGTCGTCCAGCACCGAAACATGATACGTCCCCAACTGGCGGATGCTGCCCGAAAGCTGCGCCTCGTCATACAGCCCGAAATAAGCACCGGGATGGCCCAGCCCCTTCACCAGCGCCATCAGGTTATTTGGCGCGGCGGCAATATCCAGCACCGAGTCCAGATTGCGCCCAAAGATGTCGCGATAGCCCTGCACCAGGTTTTCATCCGTCAGTTCCCCCGCCAGCAAAAAGTTTTCCTTGCCAATAGCCTGGGCATAGCCGTGGATCTCGCTGCAAAATCGGCGCGAGGAGGCAGGCGAAACGTGCTTGACGGCATCTACCCGAAAGCCATCGCAGTCCGTCAGCGCAATCCAGTATTGATAGACCTTGGCCAACGCCGACAGCGTTTCCTTATTTTCCAGGTTGAAATCGCGCAGTTCAAAAAAGTCGCCCTGACGAAACTCCACGTAGGGATTGAGCGGGTCTTCCCACGGCGACACTTCCCACTGGCTAATCATGCCTGCCCGGTTATACCAGTCTGGGTTTTGAAATTCTTCGGGAAACACTCCATCCTCCAGCGTGAGGGGCTGGGGAATGCTGCGGCTTTCGTGCGATCGCCAGCCGTGAATCTCGTAAGGCGGCGAAAAGCGGTAGGGCATCGTTTCTGCCGGAGAACCATCTGGGCCGCGATAGTACCAATTGCTGCCGCTGTGGTTGTAGATAACATCCAGAACCACGTACATGCCGCGATCATGCGCCGCATCGACTAGATCCCGCAGGTCTTGCCGTGTGCCAAAGCGCGGGTCAACCTCTAAAAAATTCTGAATCCCATAGCCGTGATAGGTTTCGGTATCGATCCGCTGCTTCCAGGGGGGATTCAGCCAGAGCGTGGTCACACCCAAGTTTTGGAGATAGTCTAGCTTGCTAAGAATGCCCTTTAGCGTGCCGCCGTTAAACCGATTGCCTGCGGCCATCCAGGCGGCCTTGCTCTCGGCGCGAAACTGTTCTGGCTGATGGCGATCGAACATCGGCCGCTCTCCCTCGCGGCCATCGCTGAAGCGGTCTGGCAACAGCTGGTAGAGAAACTGATCGCGCCAGGACAAAGGACTGGGAAACACGCGGCCGCGAGGATTCAGATCTGCATCTGCCAGCCGCCGGGGAGCCTGCGGTTCAATAACAGTCAGCATTATTTTTAGATTTCTAACGTCCATGAGGAGCAATGTGCCCAGATCATAGTTGGCGCAACCGAAAACCCTTGGTCAAGGGGAATACGTTAAGGGGGCGATCGCTCCTCTATCCGTTCTACAGCGTTTTTGAAGCTAGTGAGGCACACGGATGGTCAATAAGCCCTTGCCTCGTGAGGGCAGCATGTGCCTCACCCCGCAAGAAAATGCTGTATTCCTCTTGCCCTATTTCTAAGGTTCTATTTCTAACGCCCTATTTCTATTGCCAGATGTGCCTAATCCTGGCATCACCAATAATAAAATCGCTAGTTCAAACTTTCCTGACGAAAAAACTATGGCAAGTCCTATTGAATTCAGTTTGTTTGCGCCCTACAACGAAGCCGTATCGCTCATTGGTTCCTTTTCAGACTGGGAAGAAATCCCCATGAAAAAGGGAAAAGACGGCTTCTTTCGGGTTAGCGTGGATTTGGAAGATGGTGTTTATAACTATAAGTTTCGAGTTCAAAGTAAGTCCTGGTTTTTTGAACCCAATCAATGGGTCGATGTGACTGATCCCTACGCCACCGACGTAGATGGAAAATCTTCTGAAGAGAACGCCATTGCGCGAATTAAAGACGGTAAGCGAATCGTCGATACCTACGTTTGGCAATATGACGACACGCCGTTGCCTGCCGACCACGAGCTGGTGATTTACGAAATGCATGTGGCAGACTTTTCTGGCGGCGAAGATGACCCCCACGCCCGCGGACAATACAAGCATGTCATCGAAAAACTGGATTATTTGTGCGAATTGGGCATCAACGCCATTGAGCTAATGCCTGTGAAAGAGTACCCCGGAGACTATAGCTGGGGCTACAACCCGCGCCACTTTTTTGCCACCGAGTCGAGCTATGGATCTACAGCTGACCTCAAGCGGCTGATCGACGAATGCCATCATCGAGGCATTCGCGTGTTCATGGATGGGATTTACAACCACTCGGAAGCGTCGTCGCCGCTGACGCAGATCGACCACGACTATTGGTATCACCATGAGCCGCGCGACCCCGACAACAATTGGGGACCAGAGTTTAACTACGAACATTACGACGAAAATCTGGAAACCTATCCTGCCCGCCGCTTCATTGGCGACACGGTGCGCTACTGGGTGCGCGAATACCATTTGGACGGCATTCGGTATGATGCGGCACGTCAGATTGCGAACTATGATTTCATGCACTGGATCACGCATGAAGCCAAGGAAACCGCAGGCGCAAAACCATTTTTTAACATTGCAGAACACATTCCCGAAACCACGAGCATTACCAATGTAGACGGGCCGATGGATGGCTGCTGGCACGACAGCTTTTATCACACGGTGCTGGCCCACATCACGGGCGATACCTTTGACCTGGAGTCGCTAAAAGACGTGATCGATGCCAAGCGCCAGGGCTTTATGGGCGCGACCAATGTAGTGAACTATCTGACTAACCACGACCACAATCATGTGATGGCGGAATTGAGCGATCGCCAAATTTTTGACGAAGCCGCATTCCGTCGAGTCAAGCTGGGTGTGGTGCTGCTGATGACGGCGATGGGCGTGCCGATGCTGTGGATGGGCGAGGAATTTGGAGAGTACAAGTATAAAACTCCTGACCCTGCCAAGATTGACTGGACGCTGTTGAGTAACGACCTGAACCAGGGCTTGTTTGACTATTACAAGGGGCTAATTGCGCTGCGGAAACATAACGCCGCTCTGCACACTGCAAACGTCGAGTTTTTCCACGAAAATCCTGAAGTCAAGGTGTTGGCCTATACCCGCTGGAATGACGAAGGCTCGCGCGTGGCGGTGGTAGCAAACTTCTCCGATCAGTTTTTGGCGGGCTATACCGTACCCAACTTCCCTGCCAATGGCACCTGGCACGAATGGACGGGCAACTATGAAGTGCAGTCTGGCGACGACCAGTTGATGACCGACCTGGGTGAGTTTGAGGCAAAGGTGTTTGTTTGGAAGGGATAACCCTCAGCCTTTGCCGCTGCCCATCAGGTAGAGCAACGCCATCCGCACGGCCACGCCGCTCGTCACCTGTTGCGAAATCAGGCTAAAGTCGGGGTCATCCATCAGTTCGGAGCTAATTTCCACGCCGCGATTCACTGGGCCGGGGTGCAGCACTTTGACGCTGGGTTTGCAGCGCTGGAGGCGATCGCCCGTAATGCCAAACTGCTGGTGATATTCGCGCAGACTGGGCAGCAGATGGCTGGTCATCCGCTCTTTTTGCAATCGCAGCGTCATTACAAAGTCGGCGTTTTCGAGCGCAGGATCGAGTTCCCAGTGGAGGGTCGGCGGAATGATAGCGGCGTGGGGGAGTGGGTTAGCCTTCTCCCCTGCTTTTTTCGACGGCGATTTCACAAATTCTGCAAACCAGCGGGGCAGCAGCGTGGGCGGGCCGGCCAGGTGAACCTCTGCGCCGCTGGTGGTTAGGCTCCAGAGATTGGAGCGGGCCACGCGGGAATGCAGAATATCCCCCACAATCGCAATTTTCTTGCCGCGCAGCAGTTCCACGCGGGGATGGTTGTGATCCAGCAGCGTGCAGAGGGTAAACAGGTCGAGCAGCCCTTGCGACGGGTGTTCGTGCTGGCCGTCGCCTGCATTTAGCACGCCGACGTGAGTATTGAGCCGATCCATTTCCTGGGCGATCGCCTGGGGCACGCCTGCTTCTTTGTGGCGAATCACCATCATGTCCGTGCCCATTGCCAGGTAGGTCTTCGCCGTGTCGAGGATGGTTTCGCCCTTGGTGAGGGATGACGTGCCGGGGGCAAAGTTGAGCGTGTCAGCAGAGAGGCGCTTGGCGGCCAGTTCAAAACTGCTGCGGGTGCGGGTGGAGGACTCAAAAAACAGGTTGGTAATCACCTGCCCCTGGAGGGCGGGCACTTTTTTGGTGCGGGTGGACAGCACTTCGCGGAAGCTGGCCGCCGTTTGCAGCACAGTGTCGTATTCCGCTGGCGAAAAGTCGGCCAGCGAAAGGACATGGCGGCGCGTCCAGTTTGGGGTCACCATAATGGTCATATGCAATACGATTTAGAGTTTAGACCATTGCTCTACTTCCTCCGCACCCGATTCGGCAGAATCCGCAAAGTTTAGGGCGATCGCCCTTCTCAGCCGCACTCCCTCTGCCAAACCCTGCTGTTCGATCCGTCTAGAACCCTGTCATGAAATTTCCTGTATGAAACCGAGAGTGCTGAAACTGGGGATGAGCCGGATGCAAAGGGCGATCGCCCCACCCCGCCAACTTTCTGCCTGCCTGCTTTTCCTGCTGACTGTGCTGCTTCTGGCAAGCTGCGGCAGCCGCACAACTGCCCCACCCGACTCTGCATCGCCCCAGTCGCCAAGCCGCACACCCATCGCGGCATCTTCCCCAAACAGCCCCAGCCCTGGAAGCGCCGATAAACCTGCCGCGCCTGCCGCCAGCCCCGCCTCACCCCAATCCCTCGCTGCGCCAATTTCTCCCACCGCTGCCCCCCAACTGACCACCGTCACGGTTTACCAGGCCGATGACCAGTGCGTGAACTTTGTGCCAGAACAGGTGCAGGTGCCCGCTGACCAAGCGATGCAGGCGGCCGTGGGCAAGGTGCTGGAAAAACAGGGGGATGGCGACTTTGACCTGGGCGGCTATCGCGTCAGCCTGAATGCCCAAACGGGCGAAGCCACGGTCGATCTGCGCCTAGTGCCGGGGTCAAAGCGGCAAATCGTTTCCCTGTCGGCGTGCGAACAGTTTGCGCTGTTTGGCAGCCTGCGCGAAACCCTGATGAAAAATTCTGCCTGGAATGTGAAGTCTGTCCGCTTTACCGAACGCGGGGAGGAGATTGTATTGTGAAAGACGCGGAAGTAAACCGTCGCAGCATACTAAGGCAGAATCCTAAGTCAGTGTTAGAGCCAAGTTCTACGTCACTCAAGCATCCTGTTTCTAATTGCTCGATTCCCCAACTATTCCTCCCATGCCTAAAGCCCCCATCCTCCAGCCTGATCAGTCTTACACGTTTGCAGATTATTTCAGGCTCAACTTTGCGCCGAGGGATATTCTGGCTCATTTTGGGGTGACGCTCCAGAAGCGGGCGATCGCCTTTTTGCCTTATAGAGGAGAACTGGATCGACTGGACAGCCTGCAACAGCGCATTGAAGAGAGTCTCCCCCGACTCAGCCTGACCAGTGAAGCGGCGCGGCGCGAGTTTTTGATTGCCCCTGTGCTGACGGATGTGCTGCACTACACGCAAGCATTGCTGAATGTAGAATACCCAGTGGCGGTGAGCAATCAGCTTAAGGGATCGCTGGACTATTTTCTGCAAACGGACGTGACAGTTTTGGTAATTGAAGCCAAAAACGAGGACTTGGAGCGGGGATTTGTGCAGCTAGCAGTAGAGCTAATTGCGCTGGATCAGTGGATCGAGTCGGAGCAAGGGGTGCTGCCGGGGGCAGTATCGACCGGGAGCATCTGGCAGTTTGGCCAATTTGACCGACAGACACGACAGGTAACGCAGGATCTTAACCTGTACCGGGTTCCGGCAGATCTGGAGGCGCTGCTGCGAATCCTGGTGGGCTTGCTGAAGCCTGCACCGGGCGATAGCGTGGGGGCAGAACCTTAGCGCCTAGCCCAAATCACTTATGTCTCAAGTTCATGTGGCGATCGCCATTCTGCATCAAGACGGTCAGTTTCTCTTGCAACTGCGGGACGACATTCCGGGGATCTATTACCCTGGTTGCTGGGGTTTCTTTGGGGGCCATATCGAGCCGGATGAAGCGCCCGATGTAGCAGTGCGGCGGGAACTGCTGGAGGAAATTGGCTACGCGCCGCCTGTGCTAGAGCCGTTTGCCCGCTATGAACTAGAAGACGTGGTGCGGCATGTGTTTCATGGTCGCCTGGATGTGCCCGTAGATTGCTTGCAGTTGAATGAAGGCTGGGACTTGGGGCTGCTCAGCCTGGAGGATATTCAGCGGGGCGATCGCTACTCAGCACGGGCGGGTCAGGTGCGGCCACTGGGACAGCCCCATCGCAAAATCTTGCTGGAGTTTGTGGAACGGGGTTTTCTGAAGTCGGCTTGATTCAGGATTTTCGTGGATTAGACCAGTTTTTATGAGCGATGCGTTTAGTCAACAAAGAGAGCGTGGCACAATGAGCCATCAGGGGGCGCTGGGTGCAAACACGGCGGGCGATTCTCTACCCCGTTCAAACGGGAGTTCAAACGGCTTAGACTACCGCATTCGCGTCAGCAAGCGGGCCAAAAGTATCAATATTCACGTCTCGCATTGGGGCGACGTGGAAATCGTCATTCCCCACAGCGTTGACCCGCGCCAGGTGCCGGAGATTGTGGAGCGGCGACGGGAATGGATCGTGCGGACGCGACAGCGCTTTCTGGATCGCCAGGAAACCATGCCGCTGGACGTGGTGCAGCCCTTGCCGGAGGAAATTCAACTGCGATCGCTCCCCGAAACCTGGACTGTCATCTACGCGCCTGCCCCTGGAACCCAGCTCACGGCCACCACCCGCAGCCCTCGCCAGCTTCACGTCCACGGCCCGACGGAAAATCTAGAAAGCTGCCAATCGCTCCTGCGGCGCTGGCTCAACCGCAAGGCGACCTACCACTTTTTGCCCTGGCTGCGGCAGGTGAGCCGCGAGATTGACCTGCCCTACACCAGCGCCTCTGTCCGCCAGCAAAAGACGCGCTGGGCCAGTTGCTCCAGCAAACGCACCATCAGCCTAAATGCCAAGCTGCTGTTTTTGCCTGCGCCGCTGGTGCGCTACGTGTTTATTCACGAACTGTGCCACACGGTTCACATGAACCATTCCGCCCAGTTTTGGGCGCTGGTGGGCAAAAAAGAACCCAACTATGAACGGCTGGATCGGGAACTGCAAAAAGCCTGGTGCTATGTGCCTGCCTGGGTGGAGCGATCGCGCCCCACCAGCGCCACCCAATAACCCAATAAACTCACCTCAAAGTCTATGTTAGAAATTTTGAAAACTGGAGTATCATGACACAGCCAAAGGACGCAAGCCGTGAATTGGGTGCCTCAGGAATCGACTCCAGTGGATTGCCAGAGGTCTGTTCTGGCGCTCGGAGGGAAAGGGCGATCGCCCTGCTCACCAAGAATCCCCGTGAAACCACAGCCGCACCCCGGATCAAGCCCATGTCATTATATTTTGTATAACCTTGCCTAAAAGGCGGTTCCCATGAGGTGTCCCTTCTGTCAATTTACCGACAACCGCGTTCTGGAATCTCGCTCGGCCGAGTCGGGGCAAAGCGTCCGGCGGCGGCGCGAGTGCCTGAGCTGTGGGCGACGGTTCACCACCTACGAGCGCATTGAATTTGTGCCCGTGATTGTGGTCAAGCGGAATGGCGCACGGGAATCCTTCGACCGCTCCAAGGTGCTGCGCGGCATCATGCGGGCCTGCGAGAAAACGGGTATTCCCCATTTAGAACTGGAAAATCTGGTAGACGAAATCGAGGCCGAGCTTCAGCAGCGGTCGGTGCGCGAAGTGCCCAGCCAGGAAATTGGCGAACTGGTGCTGGATCGGCTGCAAGACCTGAACGAAGTCGCCTATATCCGCTTTGCCTCAGTCTATCGCCAGTTTCGTGGCATTCGTGATTTTGTAGACACGCTCAACCAACTTCAGGGCGCATTGGGAAACGGCAGCAAGTCTGAGCGGAGAGGGGCGATCGCCCCTGCGGTTCTAGACCCCTCTGAGCAGGAAGACGAGCTGGGTGTCTTATAAGGCAAGCCACGGTCACCCATTATTCTGCTGTAAATTTGGGGCAGCCAGCCGCTCAATGAAGCCCTGTTTGCACGAGCTTCAGCCAGACAGCCCCCCACACGCGAGAAAATTGCAAAGTTATACATGAATTCCGCAAAAGTCTGGCTACCTGAAGGGCGACCGTGGGGTATGATAGATCTCCTAGGGTTAGCAACAACTTCGGTGCTGCGCTTACAATAGAAGGCGGCTAGAATGGCAGCGTCTAAAACGCAGAATCTTGGAGTATCTGGTTACGCCCCTTTGGGTGTACATCTGTCAGTCCAGCGCTAGCTCGTGCCAGCGGCGGTCAGGCATGTTGTGCATTAGCTTAAGGAGAATGTCGGCCCAACAAAAACTACGGAGACGAACACTAGGAAACGATTAGCATGGTCAATCAGGAAAAAGTAGACATTGGTTTTACGCACGAAGACTTTGCCGCTCTTCTCGACCAGTATGACTATCACTTTAGCCCCGGTGATATTGTGGCGGGGACGGTGTTTAGTTTAGAGCCGAGGGGCGCTCTGATTGACATTGGCGCTAAAACGGCCGCCTACATCCCCATCCAGGAGATGTCGATCAACCGCATCGATACGCCGGATGAGGTATTGCAATCCAACGAAACCCGCGAGTTTTATATCCTCACCGACGAAAACGAAGAAGGCCAGCTAACGCTGTCTATTCGTCGGATTGAGTATATGCGGGCGTGGGAGCGTGTTCGTCAGCTTCAGGCAGAAGACGCAACGGTTCGCTCTGCCGTGTTTGCGACCAACCGGGGCGGTGCCTTGGTGCGGATTGAAGGGCTACGCGGCTTTATTCCAGGCTCCCACATCAGCACCCGCAAGCCCAAGGAAGACCTGGTGGGCGAAGAACTGCCCCTGAAGTTTTTGGAAGTGGACGAAGAGCGCAACCGTCTGGTGCTGAGTCACCGCCGCGCCCTGGTGGAGCGCAAGATGAATCGCCTAGAAGTGGGCGAAGTGGTGGTCGGCACGGTGCGCGGTCTAAAGCCCTACGGTGCGTTCATCGACATCGGCGGGGTCAGCGGTCTACTGCACATTTCCGAAATCTCTCACGACCACATCGACACGCCGCATAGCGTCTTTAATCAAAATGACGAAGTGAAGGTCATGATTATTGACCTAGATGCCGAGCGGGGCCGGATTTCGCTGTCTACCAAGCAGCTTGAACCCGAACCGGGTGACATGGTGAAAAACCCCGATGTGGTTTACGAGAAGGCAGAGGAGATGGCTGCCCGCTGGCGAGAGCAGAAGCTCCAGCCCGCGCAGTCGGCTGATGCTGGGCTTCCAGAGACAGCAGACTACGAGGTTGAGGAAGTGCTGCTGGCTGCTGAGTAAGCGTCTAGCGTTTGGAGTCCTACCGCTTGAGACTAGAGGCTCAGTGCAGTAGGACGAATAAGTTGATTACAACATGTTAATCGTTGGCGTTTCAGATGGAGACGCTTCTGACTGAGGAGGGGTTGTCCCTCCTTTTTGTTTGTTAGGACTGACGCAATGGGTGTGCTTTTGGGGCAAGGATGCTGATTTGGTGTGGTTCGGTGATGTTTTCAGACGTGCAGGCGATGGTCTTTGATAAGGACGGCACGCTGGCAGATTCAGCACATTTTCTGCGGATGCTGGCCCAGCGGCGATCGCGCTTGATTGATGCCCGCGTTCCCGGCGTGGAAAGCCCCCTCCAGCTTGCCTTTGGACTGGACGGGGATCAGTTAAATCCGGCTGGATTGATGGCCGTGGGCACCCGCCGCGAGAACGAGATTGCAGCCGCCGCCTACGTTGCGGAAACGGGGCGCGGCTGGCTAGAGTCGCTGGCTTTAGTACAGTCGGCGTTTCTAGAGGCGGATCAGTCTTTTTCACGCAAGGCCGATCATACGCCCTGCTATGAAGACGGGGCAGAAACGCTGCAAAGACTGGCGGCCGCGGGTCTAAAGCTAGCGATTTTGTCGTCGGATACAACGGCTCAGGTGGTGGACTTTGCCGACCGCTACGAACTCACGCCCTATTTGCAGGTGTGTCAGGGAACCGATGAGGGGCCGAGCAAGCCCGATCCGATTTTGCTGGAACAGGTTTGCGGGAAATTAGGCGTGTTGCCAGGACAAACGCTGGTCGTGGGTGATTCACAAGCGGATGTGCAGTTGGCGATCGCCGCTCGAGCGGCCGGATGTATTGGCATTGCCCGAAATCCGGCTGCTGTATCCGGCCTGGCAGGAGCCAGCAGCGTGATTGAAAGTCTTCAAGAAATCCGTCTCTGATGCTGTCTGAATAAAAAAGGAGCATAGAACCTGAGTTCTACACCCCTTACCTTAAAAGAACAGAGTCTCTAGCGCGGGCCTAGTCGAAAGCGACCCAATCCATCGATACCCAGCCGCCATCGGCCAGGCGACCCCAGCCGCCAAAGATCTCCACAATATCGATATAGGTACCATTGGCGATTTCGTCGATATCCAAATAGCCAGGGCCAGGGCCACTCCGAACAATCAACGTGCCGCCGTTGGTGGAGACAAAGTAGTTGCCGGTGCCGCCGCCACCGCCGCCACCGCCGCCACCGCTACCGCCAGCACTCAGCCAGTCCATCGACACCCAGCCGCCGCCAGACAACCGACCCCAGCCGCCTGATACCTCGACGATGGTGACCGAGGTTCCGTTAAACAGTTCATCAATAATGGCAAAACCCGTGCCGGGGCCATTGCGAACCAGCAGCGTGCCGCCGTTGGTGGAGACAAAGTAGTTGCCGGTGCCGCCGCCACCGCCGCCACCGCCGCCACCGCTACCGCCAGCACTCAGCCAGTCCATCGACACCCAGCCGCCGCCAGACAACCGACCCCAGCCGCCTGATACCTCGACGATGGTGACCGAGGTTCCATTAAACAACTCATCAATAATGGCAAACCCAGTGCCCGGGCCGTTGCGAACCAGCAGCGTACCACCGTTGGTGGAGACAAAGTAGTTGCCGATGCCACCGCCGCCACCGCCGCCACCGCCACCACTGCTCTCGACGGTCCAGTCTCGTGAGATCCAGCCGCCGCCTGAGATGTTATACCAGCCGCCAGAGGAACCCACCACGCGAACCACCGTGCCGTTGGACAGATAGTCGATGGGCGCAAACCCAGTGCCTGGGCCGTTGCGGACGGTCAAGGGGCTGCCATTGGTGGACACTCTGACGAAATCTGGCCCGCCAGGATCGCCAGGGCCACCAACACCGCAGCTAACGCCCACGTTGTAAATTGAACCGCTCAGACCAAGGCTGCTGGCAGTGGCTGGGCCGACTACGCCATCTACAGAAAGCCCTTTCGACAACTGAAATCGTCTGACGGCAGACAGCGTATTGGAGCCAAAAACGCTGTCGATGGAGCCGGGGCTGAAGCCTGCCGAAGCGAGAGCGCCCTGCACATCGCCCACTTGGGCACAGGTGTCGCCAAAGCGAACCACCGCTTGGGCTTCTGGCGCAACGCCGCCAACAGCAGACACGACGACTGCGGTAGAGAGGGTTCCTAGCCAGACCGAGCTAGGAATTTCCAGGCTTACCTGAAGTTCAGGAGCCGGATTCGGGTCTTCGTAGGCAACCGCAGCATGAATATATGCTAGTGATTCCATAAGTCTCCTCACTCGTTGAATACGAGTTTTCCATGTTTTTAGACAGAACCGAGGCTCAGGTTTAGTCAGGTTAAAACCCAAAAAAAATCGACGCTTCTTGGGGCTATTTAAACCCAGGCTATTTCTCTCTAGAGGACATCCGCAATATGAGAATCTGCGTGTTCTTGGAAAGAAATGGACGGCGAAGAAGGGCAGCTTTAAACCTAAACTATTTCCTGAATTATCCTACGAATTCTGGAAATCGCAAAGTGGATCGTGCAAAAATCTTGATTTAACAAGGGGGCGATCGCCCTGAGTATTTCCAAATATGGGCAAGCGGGCGATCGCAACAAATCTGTAAACCAGGGCTGATTAAGAAACCTACTCAGGAAAGGGCAAAGTCTGCCCGCGACATATTGTGTCGATCCGCTACATTTTGCCACTAAACTTCTAAAGAAATTCTGAAAACCACGAACCTCAAAAGCCTCTGTCTTGCAGTACAAAAAGACTAACTTGCATTTTTTCATTGATCCGAATCTGGTGATGAGAATCACGGGCTGGCTTTTTTGATCTGGTGGATCAAGGTGATGCAGCATACAAATTCTCACAATGATTCGACCCATCGCTTCAATTTGCCCGACTCTCCTTTAAGACCTAACGCTGAATCTGCTGTGAAAGCAACCCTCACATTCCCCCTATGGATCTGGCAACAAGTCGCTCTAAAAATCCAAACTGCGATCGCGATTTTGCTTGATCTTTGTCTGACTGGATAGGGCGGATGGCTGAGTTGAGACGGGTTGACCGTGAGATGCTGATTGGCAAGCAAGATTCCCAGGATGGAGCCTCAAAAGAAGCGATCGCCTTGCGGGTTGAAAGGTCTCTCAGCTTGCTCCCTTGCAGTCGAATAATGCCCTCAAGAACCTGCTGATCCTGGTTCCTAAAACCAGATTTAGAGGATTTGCAAAGCTGAAAATGATGATGAATAGGGCGCTGTTTTACAAGGGCGGGAGATGCGGACTAAGGGCGATCGCAGCTTCATTTGCAAAGAAAACTGCAACAGATTGAAACGGATATTTGCGTTAGCAAGCGGCAACGTTCATCCCTGCTGGGATTGCGCTACGATTGCGAGAGAAAGAAAAAAGTCAGGCAAGTAAAAGGAAACATCGCTTCATGTTCGACGAAATTGACAAGTCGATATCCTTCGATGGCAGGGATATTCGGCTGAAGGTGGGGCTATTGGCTCCCCAGGCAGGCGGCGCAGTGCTCGTGCAGTCAGAAGATACCGCCGTATTTGTGACCGCGACCCGTGCCTCAGCGCGAGAGGGAATCGACTTTTTGCCGCTGCTGGTCGATTACGAAGAGAGACTCTACGCAGCGGGGCGGATTCCGGGTGGTTTTTTGAGACGGGAGGGGCGGCCCCCTGAAAAGGCAACGCTCGTGAGTCGATTAATCGATCGCCCCCTGCGCCCCCTGTTTCCCGGCTGGTTGCGGGACGACATTCAGGTTGTGGCCACTACGATGTCGATGGATGAGCGAGTGCCGCCCGATGTGCTGGCCGTCACGGGTGCTTCAATCGCCACGCTGCTGGCCAAGATTCCCTTCAATGGCCCAATGGCGGCGGTGCGTGTCGGGCTAATTGGCGACGACTTTATTATCAACCCCACCTACAAAGAGATTGAGGAGGGTGATCTGGATCTGGTGGTCGCAGGTTCGCCTGAAGGCGTGATCATGGTGGAAGCAGGTGCAAACCAGCTTCCAGAGCAGGACATGATCGAGGCGATTGACTTTGGCTATGAAGCAGTGCGCGACCTGATTCAGGCGCAGCTTGACCTGATCAAGGAACTGGGCATCGAACTGGTGAAAGAAGCGGAGCCAGAGGTCGATTCTACGCTAGAAGATTTTATTGGCGATCGCACCACGCAAGCGATCAAAGAAATCCTGACGCACTTTGAATACACGAAGGGCGAGCGTGACGAAAAACTAGACGAAGTGAAAGCCGCCGTTGCCGCTGAAATCGCGGAAATGCCCGAAGATAGCCCCATCCGCATGGCGGCGGAGGCCAACCCCAAAGCCCTGCCCACCGTGTTCAAGAGCTTTACTAAGAAGCTGATGCGGAAGCAGATTATCGAAGACGGGGTGCGCGTAGACGGGCGCAAGCTGGATGAAGTCCGCAAGATTAGCTGCCGCACAGGGGTTTTGCCCAGCCGGGTTCACGGCAGCGCCCTGTTTCAGCGAGAGCTAACCCAGGTGTTGTCGGTGGTGACGCTGGGCACCCCAGGCGACGCGCAGGAAATGGACGACCTGCACCCTGATGAAGAAAAGCGCTACATGCACCACTACAACATGCCGCCCTATTCGGTTGGGGAAACAAAACCGATGCGATCGCCCGGCCGCCGCGAAATCGGCCACGGAGCCCTGGCAGAGCGGGCGCTGGTGCCAGTTTTGCCCGAAAAATCGGACTTCCCCTACGTGATCCGCGTCGTATCCGAAGTGCTATCTTCCAACGGCTCCACCTCAATGGGGTCGGTCTGTGGCTCCACCCTGGCGCTGATGGATGCGGGCGTACCCATTTCCAAGCCCGTCAGCGGAGCCGCTATGGGGCTGATCAAAGAAGGAGATGAAGTCCGCATCCTGACCGACATTCAGGGCATCGAAGACTTCCTTGGCGACATGGACTTCAAGGTGGCGGGCACCGACACGGGCATCACGGCGCTGCAAATGGACATGAAGATTACGGGGCTGCCCGTCTCCGTCGTGGCGGATGCGATCAACCAGGCCCGCGCCGCCCGACTGCACATCCTTGAAAAAATGCTAGCCGCCATCGACAAGCCCCGTGCAGAACTGTCGCCCTATGCGCCGCGCCTGCTGACGATCAAGATTGACCCCGAATTTATCGGCATGGTGATTGGCCCCGGCGGCAAGACCATCAAGGGCATCACCGAGCAAACGGGAGCCAAGGTGGATATCGAAGACGATGGCACCGTCACCATCTCCGCGATCGATGGCGAAAAGGCCAAGGCTGCTCGCGCCATTATCGAAGGCATGACCCGCAAGCTCAGCGCGGGCGATGTCTATGTGGGTAAGGTGACACGCATCATCCCCATTGGGGCATTTGTGGAATTCCTCCCTGGCAAAGAGGGCATGATCCACATTTCGCAACTGGCGGATTATCGCGTGGGCAAGGTCGAAGATGAAGTCGCTGTTGGCGATGAGGTGATTGTGAAAGTGCGCGAGATCGACCAGCGCGGCCGGATTAACCTGACTCGTCTCGGCATTCATCCCGATGAGGCAACCGCTGCCCGTGCCGCCGCCGCGCAGTAGATGAGCAGCCGATATCAATTAGCAGCCGATATCAACTGGGGGTCAGGTTTTAGAGCTTGGAAGGGCGAGGTGTTCAAACCAAGCTACTCTCCAGCCGTTGGAATTTAGCACCTGACCCCTAAAGCTTCAAACGGGTTCCTTGGCAGCAGGCAAGATACCCCGGCGGCTGAATCCATTATCCAGGCGGTTCAGAAGCTCCAAATCCGCTTCGGGCAGGGCAGCCGATGGCGTGCCCGCTGTCGGGAGCGGCTTTTCTAGAAATGTAAAGGCACGGCGAAACTGGCGCGAGTCTGCCAGTAGCGGCGCGTCTAGATGGCAGGGCAGAATGCGGTGAAAGTCCCAGCCTGCAACTCTGGCCGCCCAATCCAGGGTTTCCTGGGGGGCACGGTTGAGGATGAGCTTTTGCAGAATGGGGGCAACGAGTAGCCGTCCATCTTGGCGCAAGGCATCAAAGGACTGTTCCCAGCCGGGTTTCCAGCGAAAAGGATAGAGTCCGAAATAGTTGCGCCGAGAGCGATCGCCCACCTGGGTTGCCTCTGCAAACACCTCACCCCAGGGCGGCACCTCCAGCGCTCCGGGGCTAAAGTAAAAGGCAAATAGCGCAATTCGCCGCCAGCCCTTGAGGCGGTTGGCGGGTGTGTCTTCGGGGACTTCCGAAGCGCGATCGCGGGCATGGAACAGCAGCGGAAATGGGTCAAGCTGCACCACAGGCGGCGGCTCAGCAGGAATCGAGACAATGGAATCGGTGAGCAGGAGGGAGTGCGATCGCCGATGAAAAAACGCCACTTCCTCAAACGGGCCAACGCCCAGATGAATCGGCCCCAGCACGGCATAGTCAAACTCATCGGCAAAGGGCGCATCTTGTGGAGTCTTGGGCAAGGGCTGTGTCCGGCCCAGCGGCAAGCCAAGCCAGCTCAGCGGCAGATTGAGCGGAAAGCTCCACTGATGCGGCGCGACAAACACCTGGGCCGCACGGAACTGCCGCGCAAACGGCCCGACAAACACCTTATGCTCGATGCCCGATACCGTGGGCAAAATGATGTACTTCACTGGGCCGTGTTGTGCTTCTAGCTCCCGCAGCAGACGCACACATTCTCCAGTGGGGGCGATCGGCGCGTAGACCAGCAGCCCGCCCGCGACCAGTCGCACCACCGTCATCCGAATCGGCACCACTACATAAAAAATGCCCTGGACTTGGTCAAACGTCCAGACTGTATCTTTCACAATCTCGGTTCGCAGGGTGCGCCGATTGCCGTAGGGATAGAGCGGCACGAGGGGCCAGAAGGGCCAGCGCCAGTCTGACGAATTTTCAAAAAATTTGCTCTGCGGCGAGGCCAACGCTGGCTGCCAGCCGCCTCCGTTTAGAGTGGAATCATCCAAAGTTGTTCGTCCAGCAATCAAATCACAAAGGATAGGACAGAAACTTCCATCCTACCCTTATCTAATCGCCAAACCTATCGCTTTAGCAATCCTGAGCCGTTTTACTGAATGCCCCCGTGCTAGATGACCCCATGCTGCCTAAACCAGTCCTGCATTCGCTGCCAGCCATCGGCCGCTGCTTCGGGGCGATAGGTGGGGCGATAGTCGGCATGGAAGCCGTGGGGCGCTTCGGGATAGATGATAATTTCGCTGGGCGCGTTGGCGGCCTTGAGTGCAGACTTCATTTGTTCCACGCTGTCCAGCGGAATGCCGTCGTCCTTTTCGCCGTACAGTCCTAACACAGGAGCCTTGATGTCTGCCGCCACATCCACCGGGAATTGGGGCTGTAGCTCGGTCGGCGTGCCCACCAGACGACCATACCAGGCAACGCCCGCCTTGAGTTGGGGATTGTGAGCGGCATAGAGCCAGGTGATGCGCCCGCCCCAACAAAAGCCCGTGATGCCCAGTCGGGTCGGATCGCCGCCAGCGGTGGCTGTCCAGGCGGCGGTCGCATCCAGGTCAGACATGACCTGAGCATCGGGCACCTGGGCCACGATGGGCCGAATCGCGTCGATATTGGGAAGCTGCGTCACGTCGCCCTGGCGCTCGAACAGACTGGGGGCGATCGCCAAATAGCCCAGGTTTGCCAGCCGACGGCATACGTCCTGAATATAGGCATGGATGCCAAAAATCTCTTGCACCACCAACACAACGGGAAAGCCTGTGCCCGTGCTGGGCATGGCTCGATAAGCGGGAATGTCGCGATCGCCCACGGGAACCGAGACAAACCCAGCCGTCAGACCCGCATCGCTGGTGGTAATGGTTTCAGCCGAGATGGGGCGCACGGCCACCGCGAAGCCCGCCGCCAAAGTGCCTAGCAGCAGGTCGCGACGACGAATGCCCAGCGGCAGACGAGAGTTGGAGGCATTAGGGGACATAGGCTTGAATTAAGTTTTGTAAACTGCGTCTGGGTGGATTGTATCGCCTTGGGGGCGATCGCCCGAATCCCTCTCCAGATAGACAAAACTCGTCCCCTGTGAACCTTGCCTAGCTAATCAGCCCAGAGCGCAGCGCCAGCACCGCCGCCTGGGTGCGGTCATCAGCACAGAGCTTATTGAGAATGTTGCGGACGTGGGTTTTGACCGTGCCCACCGTGATGAACAACTGCTCGGCGATCGCCGCATTGCTGTAGCCCGCCACAATTAGCTCCAGAATTTCCAGTTCCCGCTCGGTGAGTGGAGAATTTTCTAGCAGTTGCTCCACTTCCGGCTTTACGGCACTAATCGTGACCGTCTTCGTTTCCACGCCCATATTGTCAGGAACGGCTTGCCGCATCTGGCGCAATACAATGCCCGCAATGGTTGGGTCGATCCAGGAATTGCCGCCGTGGGTTGCGTGCAGCGCTTCTGCCAGCTTGTCGATGCTGATGTCCTTCATGCAGTAGGAATCGGCTCCTGCCGCAAATGCTGCCAGCACCGACTCTTCGCTGTCGTGCATGGTGAGAATCAGCACCTTCGTCTTGCGCCCGTCTTCCAGCCCGCTCTGCTGCTCTCGAAACTTACGGGTTAGTTCAATCCCGTCCATATCCGGCAGCCCAATATCGACAATCGCCACGTCTGGTCGAACCTCTTGCAGCATTTGCAGTCCATTGGACGCATTTGCCGCTTCGCCCAACACTCGAATTCCTGCTTGCCGCTGGAGCGCCGCCCGCAAGCCTACGCGGGTGAGGTCGTGGTCTTCGATCAGCGTTACGCTAATTTCATTCGTTGCGTCTGTTTGCATACCGTCCTGCTCTGGGGCCATAGTTTTCAGTGCCACAATTCTTGATGATTACTGTGATGATTAAACGCCGTATACGCCTAGAGATTCGATCGAGGTTAGTACGAGAAATCTGCCTGAAACATCAAGCAGCCTCTCCCTAGACAAGTATCTAGACCCGCTAGAAAAGCTTGCTTAGATCAGTCATCTCAGAGAAGCTAATCGATTCGGAGATAACGCTGTAGGCAACCTCGGCACTTGACTTGATAACCTAAGATCTTTGGCTTGAATGCCAAGTCTGGATTTTTCGTTCCAAACTGCAAGATAGGCAGCATTATGGTTTGCAACGTTCATCCTCGTCATCCGTCAGCAGAGAGAGACTAAATTTGCACAGGATGAAAAAGATACCCCCCAAGGCATAGCGTAGGGAATCCATTAAACTGCCAAGATTAAGAATAGTTGCAATCTGAGGAAGGGAATTGATAGCCGCTGGACTCTCTGAGAATCTGTCTCAGCCTCAGCAGCTATGAACCTAAAAGGAACAGCATGAGGCGCGGTAAGGAGCAGGTTTCAGAACTCAATCGGCAAGTTTTTATCAATTGGTCGAGGTTGCCAGTTGCCTATCGAGGAGCCGCGATCGCCGCGATTCCGGCAACCTGTCTGGCGATCGCCCTTGGGTCTTGGGTTTGGTCGATGAATACGCTGGGCAGCATTCGACGGCAGATCGAGGCGACGCGAGACGTGATTACTGCCACTGACAACGTGCTGATTGACCTGCTCAATGCGGAAACAGGGGTACGGGGCTATGGCATTACGCGCAACACCAGCTATCTTGCGCCCTACGAACGCGCCAAAGCGAGCCTAGATGAGAGCCTGAATCGGTTGGAGGCAAGCTATCAGTACGGGGTTCCTGAGGCAGAGCGCGATCGCCGCCGTGTCGATATTGTTCAGATGGAACAACTGGTAGACCGCAGCATGGGGCTACTGGACGACACCGTCAGTATGTTGACCACTCAGCCCAACGTTCCAATTACCGCTCCTTCATTCATCGGCTTGCTAGACGAAGGGAAAGACACGGTTGATGAGGCACGAGAATTCGTAGCCCAGTTGCAAGCACGAGAGCAGAGACGACTCAATGACTATACTGTCAAGCGTTCTCGACTGCTGAACACGACTTCCAGCATTATTGGGTTGACCGCTGGGCTGAGCCTGATGGCATCCACAGCGGCAGTATACCTGTTTCGCCAGCTTGACCGCGACCTGCGGAGCCGAGAGCAACTGCTGAAAGAGAGCAGACTGCTGCTTCAGGCAATTGTAGGCAACGTGGTAGATGGCGTGGTAACGCTAGATGAACACGACGAAATCGAGATTTTCAACGCCGCAGCAGAGCAACTGTTTGGCTACCAGGCGCACGAGGTCGAAGGGCGGCCGCTAGACGTGCTGCTAGCCCCGCAGGAGTCGCTGATCTCTGAGGCGACCCGTTCAGAAGCTGCAACCTCTCAGACGACCAGTTCGGAGGTGACCAGTTTGGGGGCGGTCCCTCCGGAGGCTGCAAATTCCGAGGCGACCCGTTCAGAAGCTGCAAATTCCGAATCGGAAGCAGCAAATTCTGAAGAGGCAGTCGATTTAGAAACCCTGGATTCTACATCTGCGGGTTTCGTAGTTATTGATCCTGAGTTCCCCGGTTCTGAGGCTGGTGAGTCCGAGGTTACGGAATCTGAGGTTTCGGGGTCTGAGGCTGCGGAGTCTGAGGCTGCGGAATCTGAGGCTAGGGAATCTGAGGTTGTAGGGGTTGGGGTTGCCGGGTCTGATGGGATGGGAAATCATGCACTTGCGCGAATTCAGCCGGGACAGCCGCACCAAGTCATCGGGCAACGACGAGATGGTTCCCAGTTTCCCCTAGAGATTTCCCTGAGCGAGATTCAGTTTGAAGATCGGCGGATTGCGATTATTCGCGACATTACCCAGTTTTTGGAAACGGAAGCCAAACTCAAAGCGCGGGCGGATGAACTGGATCGCCTGACTCAGGATCTAGCCGAAACGAACGAAATGCTGGAAGATTGCAACCGCGAGTTGGAACAATTTGCCTACGTTGCGTCTCATGATTTGAAGGCTCCCCTGCGGGCGATCGCCAACCTCTCAGAGTGGATCGAGGAAGACCTGTCGGGACAACTGCCCCCAGAAAACCAGCAGCAGCTTCACCTGCTACGGGGGCGCGTGCATCGTATGGAAGCGCTGATCAACGGGCTGCTGGAATATTCCCGCGTTGGGCGTGTGGAGTCTCCAGTGGAGCGTGTATCCCTGTCAGTGCTGCTTGACGAGGTCATTGATTCTATCGACCCACCCGACACGTTCACCATTACGATCCCGCCCGACCTGCCGACCTTGATTACCAAGCGGCTGCCCCTGCGACAGGTCTTTGCCAACCTGATCAGCAACGCGGTCAAGCATCACGACCGGACGGATGGGCAAGTGCGAATCGGAGTCAGAGATTTGGGCGATCGCTACGAGTTTTCCGTAGCAGACGACGGCCCAGGCATTGCGCCGGAATATCACCGCAAGATTTTCATGATTTTTCAAACGCTCCAGGCCCGTGATGTGAAGGAGAGTACGGGCGTGGGGCTTTCTATCGTAAAGCGCATCGTAGAAACAGAAGGAGGGACGATTCGCCTAGATTCGGAAGAGGGCGCAGGCACGACCTTCTACTTTACCTGGAATAAATAGCTGTTTAGAAGCGTTTTAGAAGCGCTTAGAAGCACTACATGTCTAGCCCTGACTACCTTACAGGGCATTGGGCTTGGTGCTGACACGTCCGAAAGTCATGACTCCTTCAGGAATCCGGGTTAATTGCGGCAGGTGCATTTGGATACTGTCCCCTCATAAATAAAAAACTCTAACCCTAGGATGACGGCAGAGATATCATCGCTTATATAAAATTTAGCTATGGTAGTAAAGGCTTGCTGCTTTTGGCTAGTGTGGCTTTATCCCTAGGTTGCACTGATTTTCCAAAAGCGCAAACCTTCTGAGTTAAGACTGTGCTGCTCTTGAGCGCTGTGCCCTTCGCAGCAGTCGCATCGCCCCCGGATGTGCAGCAGTTTTCAGCAGACTTCGGAAATGCCCATTACTGATGGACGGAATGCTGATAGAGCGGGTTGCTGAATGATGGAGTGCTTAATAATGAAAGGGCGGTGTGATATCGAGTTTATTTCGAGTCGCGCATGAATGGCGATCGCTCCTCACTAGCCTGACTCGCCTACAGGTTAGAGATGGAGTGCTGCTAGTTCAAATTCCTTCTTATACTGGCTAAACTCGTCAAAAGTTTAGGAAATTAACGGATTTCTCAGGCTTTGGGGAGGTGGGTCAGGCATTAAACCACTAGTTCAGTAAGGTTTAGTCAAAGTTCTCCAGATTTCAACGTTCTTCAGGGTCTTAGAGGGCGATGGGTTAGAAGGAGCTAGGTATCCAGACTTTACCCTGTCAAAATCTTTGGTCTGTCAAAGCCTCACCAGAGTGTCGAGAGGGTTTCAAGTTAGAAGCTTTCTTTAACAAGAAGCTTTTCTGAAAATCAAAAAAGAGGGGGTTCACCTCCGAATTATTTTACGAAACTATGTTTGCAGCTTTGCAATGGGTTTCACTTCTGTTAAAAGACTTTTGAATAGAAAAATCTAGAGATTTCTAAGAGTTAGTTTAGTGTGTCACGAGCTATGCAAGTTCAAGAGCGTGTGATTAACATTCTCCTCGTAGAAGATGACGAAGCGGATGTCATGAACGTCCGTCGAGCGTTCAAGAAAAACAACATCACCAACCCACTGTACGTTGCGACGAACGGAATCGAAGCCCTTTCAATGCTGCGAAGCGAGGGTGGCAATCCAGCCATCGTGCCGCCGACTCGTCGGCTTATTTTGCTGGATCTAAATATGCCCAAAATGAGCGGAATTGAGTTTTTGCATGAGCTAAGAACCGATCCGGAATTGAGAAAAACGCCAGTCATCGTGCTGACGACTTCCAACCAGGATAAGGATCGGGTTGAAGCTTACAATCTGAACGTGGCGGGTTATATTTTGAAGCCCGTTACGTTCACAAACTTTGCTGAAACAATGGCCACGCTCAATCGCTATTGGATGCTGTGCGAGTTGCCCTAATCAGCGGCGCTTTACAGACGGTCTAAGGACTCTGCTAGCGGATTCCTCTAGCTGATTCTTTAGCGTCTTTTGAACTGACCCTCCCTCGATCGAGAGGTGCGTGAATCATGTCTTTGAATGCTGCAACGGATGCTCTACGGCAGGGCAGTCTACTGGATGCCCCGTTGTCTTTGCTCGTGGTGGATGACGACGAGATTGACCGGATGGCCGTGCGGCGATCGCTCCGAAACGCGGGCATCAACATGATCCTAACCGAGGCGGGGGACTATGCAGCGGCGATCGCCGCACTCCAGGAGCGCACCTATGACTGCGTGTTTTTGGACTATCGCCTACCCGATCGGGACGGGCTGGCGGTCGTGCAGGACGTGCGGGGGCGGGGCGACAAAACGCCGCTGATCGTGCTGACGGGGCAGGGCGATGAGGAAATTGCCGTAGAGCTAATGAAGGCTGGCGCGTCAGACTATCTGCCCAAGTCGAAAGTGTCGCCAGAGGTGCTGGCGCGTATTCTCCGCAACGCCCTCCGAATTCATCAGGCAGAGCAGGAAGCCGAGTTGGCCAAGCGTCAGCGAGAGCAGCTTGCCCGCCAGCGGGAGGACTTTGTTTCGCGCTTGACCCACGATTTGCGAACGCCGCTGGTGGCTGCCGACCGAATGCTGAAGCTCTTTCAGCAGGATGCCTTTGGTTCGATTACGCCAGAAATGAACGACGCGATCGCCATTATGATCCGCAGCAACCAAAACCTGCTGCAAATGGTCAACACGCTGCTGGAGGTCTATCGCCACGACGCGGGCGAGAAGACCATGCTGTTTGACCCATGCCACCTGCCGGAGATCTTGCGCGAGGTGTGTCAAGAACTGATGCCCTGGGCACAGGATAAGCAGCTTGCCCTGGAGATGGTGGATGGCACAGAGGGCAGTGGGGTGGTGATGGGCGATCGCCTGGAACTGCGCCGCCTGTTTACGAACCTGCTCGGCAACGCCATTAAGTTCACCGACAGGGGATCGGTGACCGTGCGTCTCAGCAGGGTCGTTGCCGATGCAGAAGCCTCTGCCGCCAACGGCGAGGCCCCCCGCCGGGTTTTGGTGGAGGTGCAAGACACGGGACCCGGCATTCCGCCTGATGACCAGAGCATTCTGTTTGAGCGCTATCGCCAGGGCAACCACAAGCGGGCGGGCAGCGGGCTGGGGCTGTACCTGTCGCGGCGAATTGTGGAAGCGCATGGCGGGGCGATCGCCGTCCGCTCGACGCTGGGGCAGGGGAGCGTTTTCAGCGTGTGGCTGCCAGAGAAACGGTGAAGGGACGCTTCTAGCTTCCCTTAAAGGCTCAGCACTCTGCTGCTCTATCCTGCCTCAGCCCCTCACAATAGTCTTTGACCTGCAAATCAATGCCAGTAATTGCCGTGCCCACGACGACCGAAAACGCGCCGAGGTCGAGGGCTTTTCGAGCCATAGCGGGGGAGGCGATGCCTCCTTCGCAGATAGTGGGGATCGATAGCGTCTCGCACAGTTGGCTGAGCAGATCAAAGCCCGGTGGCTTTAGGTGGCGCGTCTCGGCTGTGTAGCCGTAGAGCGTTGTGCCCACCAGATCGGCTCCGGCGGCGGCGGCGGCGATCGCGCTTTCCAGCGTATCCACATCCGCCATCACAGGCTTGCCCAGGTCGGCATGAATTTTCTGGATCAGGCTTGCAACCGATTCTCCGTCGGGACGGGGACGCAGCGTGGCATCAATGGCAATGATGTCGGCGCCTGCCTGGGCGATCGCAGCGGCGTGCTGAAACTGCGGTGTAATGTACATGTCGCAGCCGTCAAATTGACGCTTCCACAGCCCGATAATAGGAACCTGCACCCGCTGGCGCACGGCGGCAACATGGGCGGGTGTGTCGATGCGAACCCCGACGGCTCCCTGGTTTTGTGACGCAAGGGCGATCGCCGCAATCACGCCTGGCTCATGCAGCGGCGAATCCACTGGAGCCTGACACGACACCACCAGTCCGCCCCGCAGCGCTTCTATCACCGAAACTCCAAACATGCTCTGCGCCCTATTAGTTGCTCCTCTTCCTGCAAAGCCTGCTGCCTGCAAAGGCTACCGTGTTTGAAACGCCTCATCAAACCGGCGCGTAATCGGCTCAATCAAGAAGGTGAGAATCGTCCGCTGGCGGGTCACGATTTCCGCTACGCCCGCCATGCCTGGGGTCAGGTCTACCAGTTGTCCATACACGGCCACCTGAGTCCGGCTCAGGCGAATCGTCGCTGGGAACACCGGGCCAAGCTCCTGGTCGATGGTGGCGTTGGGGCTAATCTGCACCACTTCCCCCTCAATCGTGCCAAATTCCTGATACGGGAAGGTGGCCAGCTTCACCTTGGCCCGCATCCCTGGCGCAATAAAACCGATATCCCGGTTCAGAATTTGCACCTCTAGCAGCAGTTCGCTATCCTCCGGCAGGATAGACATCAGTTCTTTGCCGGGTTGCACAGTGCCTTCTGCCAGCGTCACCTGGAGGTTGTAGATCGTGCCCGTCACGGGAGCGCGGACGGTATCTTGTTCCTGGGCGCGGGTCGCCTGGGCGAGCTGTCCTTCAACCGTCGCTAGTTCTTCGCGCCGCTGGTTGAGCTGCGCCAGAATCTCGCTCTGGCGTTCGGAGCCGAGGCGGTCGGCGGCTTGGCGGGCACTGCGATAGGCTTCCTCCGCTCGTCGGATGGCCTGGGTCTGTGCCACGATTTCTTGCTGGAGTGAGGCGATTTGATCTTGCGCCTGGGTTAGCCGATCCTTCGCCTCCAAATAGTCAAACCGGGGCACGGCTCCGGTGCCCGGTTCCACCAGCGGCCGCAGGCTGCGCTCTCGTTCTTCAGCATTGGCCAAGCTGGCGCGGGCGCTGCTCAGGTTTTCTTGCAATCGGGCTAGGCGGGCCCGAGCTTCGGCGATCGCCGCCTGTTGTCCCTGCGCCTCGGCCTCGGCCGCCGCCCGCCGTCCCTCAAACTCGCGCCGCCGCGCCGCCAGCAATTGGTCTTGCAGGGCGACCCCCGTTTGCGCTTGCCCTGTGCGCTCGGCCTCCAGTCGGGCAATGTCCTGGCGAATCAGCGTCGCGGCTTCCCGCAGGCGGTCAATTTCGGCCTGGCTCACCTCGGTCGATTGCTCCAGCAGCACGTCGCCCCGCTCGACGCGATCGCCCTCCTTCACCAGAATGTTCTCAATCTTGCCGCCCTGGAGCGCCTGAATTGGGCGAATCTGCTGCGCGGGGATCAGCGCTCCCTGCGCCGTTGCCACCTCATCTACTTTGCTGAAATGGGCCCAGGCGATCGCCCCCAACACCAGCGCCGACAGCGTTCCCGCCAGCAACCGCGTATACAGCGGCGGCAACTCTTGCACCGCCTTTCCCAACTCATAGGACAGGTAATCTTCCGGCGTGGCAAACTGCTGCCGTGCCTGTCGGGCCTGGGCCGGAGAGATGGGCTGGATCATAGGAGTTGAGGATGGGGGAGGGTTGGGACGCTAAGGCAGATGGGAGGGTAGGGCAGGGATCGGGGCCTACAACCCTGGATCAGCTTGCCCATTTAGCGAACCGGAATAAACCAGTCCGCGCTGGATATCCAGCGTCAACAGCGTGCCGTCGCGGATCACCTGAGCGGCATCTTTGACCCCGACGATAACGGGAATGCCCAGGCGGAGGCCGATGACAGAGGCGTGGCCGGTAAGGCTGTCGTCTTCGGTGACGATGCCTGCGGCTTTGCGGATGGCATCCAGGTATTCGGCTCCAGTGTTGGGCACAACCAGAATTTCACCGGGGTTGAAGTTGTTCACTTCCTTGCTGCTGCGGGCAACGCGAGCGCGGCCGCTGATTAGCCCCTGCCCAATGCCGATGCCGCGCCCCAGCACCGCAGTCACCACTTCGACCTTGATCAAGTCAGTTGAACCGGATACTCCCTGTAGGGTTCCCGCCGTCATGACGACGAGATCGCCTTCTTTGAGAAAGTTTTTTTCCTGAGCGACGTTGAGCGCAGCCTGGAAGGTTTGCCCCGTTGAGGGCAGGTTTAGCACCAGCAGCGGCCGCACGCCCCAGACGAGCTGCAACTGCCGCGCCACATCGACGTGGGGCGTGACGGCCAGGATGGGCGTGCTAGGGCGATATTTCGACACGTTGCGGGCGGTGGCTCCCGTTTTTGTCAGGGTCATGATGGCGGCAGCCTGGAGTTGTTCAGCAATGCGCCCGACCGCTTGGCTGATGGCGTTGGGGATGGAGTGTCCGCCAGAGTTGCTGTCTACATTGCGGGCGATCGCCAGATTTTGCTCAATCTGCACCGCAATCCGCGCCATTGTCTCGACGGCCTCTACCGGAAACTTGCCCACCGCCGTTTCGTTGGACAGCATCACCGCGTCCGTGCCGTCCAAAATCGCATTCGCCACATCCGAGATTTCGGCGCGGGTAGCACGGGGATTGCTCACCATGCTGTCGAGCATCTGGGTAGCGGTGATCACGGGAATCCCAAAACGATTCGCCGTGGCGATCAGCCGCTTCTGCAAAATCGGCACTTCTTCTGCGGGCAGTTCTACACCCAGGTCACCCCGCGCCACCATCACGCCATCACAAATCGACAGCACGGCTTCCATCTGCTCAATTGCCTCGTGCTTTTCGATCTTGGCGATTACGGGCACGTCTTTTCCAGCGCTGGAAATAATTTCTTTGATTTCCAGAATGTCCTGCGGATTGCGGACAAAGCTGAGGGCAATCCAGTCCACGCCCTGGTCTAGCCCAAACATCAGGTCAGTCTTGTCTTTGTCGGTCAGTGCTTTGATCGACAGATATACACCAGGGAAATTCACACCCTTATTGTTAGACAGCACGCCGCCCACCACCACGCGGCAATGCAGTTCGCGTCGGTCGAGGTCTACCGCCTCCACCCGCATTTCGACCCGCCCATCGTCCAGCAAAATCGTCGCGCCGACGGGCACTTCTTCCGCCAGTGGCTCGTAGGTCACGGAGCTAATATCCTGCGTGCCAAGGAGGGGGCGGCTGGTGAGAATGTAGGGATCGCCTTTTTTCAGCGTGATGGGGCCCTGCTCAAATTTTCCCAGCCGAATCTTGGGGCCCTGCAAATCTTGCAAAATCCCTACAGGCTGGTTAAGTTCAAACGACACTTGGCGAATGGTGCGGATGTTGCGCTGATGGTCTTCGTGGGTGCCGTGGGAAAAGTTCAGGCGCAGCGTGGTGGCTCCCGCTTCAATCAAGCTGCGTAGAACTTCAGGGCTGCTGGTGGCAGGGCCAATCGTGGCGACAATTTTGGTACGACGCAGGTGTTGATGCGGTGGCATGGGTTCTCGAACTCTCTCAAGGAATACTCAGGGTACAAACTCTCGGCTCAAAAGCTAGAGGAGCGGTTCAGGGCTGGTCGCTAGCGGCAAAACCCGGCGTGAGGTTCGGTGTGCAAGAGGCACTATCAAGCGTAGCGATCGCCCCCGGAATAGTGCCCTTCGACCGTTCCCCCTCGTTTCGCTCCTATTCTTAGCTAAACTGCTTTGGGCCCGGCCCTTCCATAATTTAGGGTAAATGTAATCATCTCCGATCAAGATTTCTCAGAGCCGCTTCCCAAATTTGCCAGCTCAGCCACCCAGGGGCGATCGCCCAAACACAGCTTCTCCCAAGGCAAATTCCCCTTAAGACGAGTCCTCTCAAGGCAATTAAAGCCTCCCCCAAAACTCGCCCCTCCCTCTTCGTTCTTCGTTCGATTTTTGAGTAATTTCAAATGCAGGATCTAATACATCCCCCAAAACTCGCCCCTCCCTCTTCGTTCTTCGTTCTTCGTTCTTCGTTCTTCGTTCTTCGTTCTTCGTTCTTCGTTCTTCCCTCTTCTACTGAGGCTGCCCCGAAAACGGTTCCGGCGGATTCGTCCAGTTAAAGTCGTTAATCCGAATACCCAGCGATCCCACCTCTCGGTCGGGGTTGACCCGCAGAATGATGGAATAGGTGCGGCGACTATATTCCAGGAAAAAGGTCGTGTCAAAATCTTCCCGCTTGTCAAGGTTAATTGACGTTTGAAAGCCTGCTCGAATCGGCCCGTAGATTTGTTGCAGCAGCCCAAAGGACAGAACCTGAGGATCAGCAATCCGGTCAAATCGAAACGGAGATTCCCCCTCCACAATCGCATTAGAGTAGGTGACGTTGAAGCGGGTGTAGTCCAGAAAATTCCGGGAGAACCGACCAAACTGCCCCTGGAGGCTGGCAAAGGCCGTCAGGCTGCTCTGGCTGTCTTCGCTGGTGTAGTAGGCAGTAGTGCCGCGCAACCCGACGACGGCGACGAGGTTGGGAACAATGGGCGTGGGCGAATAGCGCAGTCCCTCTTCAGCAGTGGGCGGCAGGGGCGGCGCAGACCACAGCAAAAAACCCCGCGTCAGTCCTGCACTCGCCTGAAATCGACCCAGCGTGACGCGATCGTTGCGGCGCTCTAGCGGCGGGTCGAGCAAATCCAGTCGATCGGTATTGGCGTTGATCAACTGGGCGCTGACCTGATAGTTGAGGTTAATGCCAGAGGTGCCTAGCGGAATGTTGGGTGAGGAAAAGACAGCACCCAGGCTGGTTTGCACGTTCTGAAACCCAAGGGTGCCGTTAAACAGGCGATCGCGGTAGCTATATTCCAGCGTCAGTTGGTTGATTCCCACCTGCTGCCGCAGCCGCAGACTGCCCCGCACCTTGTTTTCTAAATTGCCCAAATCAAGCGTGCCAAAGGTCGCCGTGCCCACCAGCGACGTGGAGGGGCCGAGGGTGGCATCAAGTTGGGCCAAAAAACCAATGCTGCTGGGGTCAAAAAAATTAAAGTTATTGTCTACAACGGCTCGCTGAAGCAGGATTGCAGGCGCAAGCACAAACTGCACGCGGGGTTGGTTGATCATCGTCAGCGGCGCTTGCACAAATAGCCCCCCTACCTCTTCGTCGTAGCCCAGTCGAAGCAGCGGCGGCTGGCGGCGGCGATTGTCGATCACCACCCGGTTCTGCAAAAAGGGCAGACTAAAGCGCTGGTCGAACACGAGCCGGGGATTGCGGGCGCGGACCTCCGCCTGAAGCGGGTTGAACTGGGTGTAGGTGAGTTCGGGCGTGCGGAGTTCCAGTTCGGGGGGCGAGAAGGGGTCGTTGGTGAGGCGCACATTTTGCGCGACCCATCCGTCGGGAAAAAACTCGATGGATTCGGCCTCGAAGCGAAAGCGGGTGAGTTCGCCTTCGCGCTGCCCCGTGAGCGCCAACCCCTGATCCAGATTTGCCCCCACTTCTACCAGGATGCCGCCAGGACTGGAAACAGGGGGCGCACCCGGAGGACGGGGCGTGGGGCGAGGTCGTTCAGCGCCCGCAGCGGCTTCCTCCAGCGGCGATAGCAGGGTGAGATCCGTGCCGCTGGAGGGCAAGAAGATTTCGCCCCTGGCCCCGTCCACGGTCCCTTCGCTTTGCACGAAGTTGTAGACGAGGCGATCGCCCTGAAGAATCTGGGCCCCCCGCACCAGTTGCACATTGCCCTCGGCCACCGCAATGCGGTTTTGCAAATTCACCTGCACCCGATCTGCCGTCAGCACCGCCCGCCGGAAACGCATTTCTACATTGCCTTCGGCGGAGAAGACCTCGCGCAGGGTGTCAAAGTCTTGGCGATCGCCCCGAATTTCCACCAAATCAGTCAGGCTGATCGGCGTTTCTGAATCGGAGGCAGCAGCAGCGGGAGCGGCAGGCGAGGGCGGGGAGGCGGCCGGCCCGTCCACCGGAGACTCTCCAGATGGTGGAGGGGCGGATGGGTCGGGCCCGCTGTCTGGAGGCGGAATCAGCAGAATTTGCCGACCCGATTCGGGGTCTTGCTCCGGGGCTTCTGGAAACGGGATGGGCGTGGGCAGGCTTGGGGTGCTGTCTGGATTGGGGGTTTGGCTCGACGTGGGAGGAGCCTGGGAAACAGAATTCGGGCCGCTGCGGCTGGAAAGCTCTGCAAGCAATGGAATAGGATTGCTGGAAACAGCCCAGGTTTGGCTAGGAAGCTGGCGCTCAGCAGGGAGGCGCTCAGCAGGGACAGACGGCAGGCGATTCGCGAAGTAACCCCTGCGGAAATCGCCCCCCGTCGGCCACATTTCCCTTCCTCCAATCACCTCGGCGCTCAGGATTGAGGGACGAAATGACAGCGAGGACGGCGTAATTGCAGGCTGTAGCGATTCAACAGGCGATTCAATCGTCTGCCGGGGTTCTCCAAACAGTCGCCAGTCATCAGCCGGGTGCGGCGGTGCAGAGCGGAATATCGTCGCGTCGAAAGACGGTGGGCGTAGCAGAGCACCCGGTGTCAGTGCGGGAAAGTATTCTGGGGCAGATTCTAAACCAGCTTCCAAGGCAGGAAGCGTCATCGTTCCGTCCGTTGCTGGGGTAACATCAACCGACAACGGCGCACCCAGGGCTGCGGCGGACTGGGCATTGGCGACGGCAGGCAGAGGCGGCGGCGTGGCAGGCAGACGGCTACTTGGACGCACGGGACGAGTCGTGAAGCGATCCCTGCGGGAATCGCCCGACGAAACCGAACGGCGGCCTAGGTCGCTTCCCTGATTCGATGTGGGAAGGGACTGCGCCGTAGGGATGGGATCGGCTGGCTCAACAGCGGCGACAGGAGCAGCGGGGCGATTCACAAAGCCATCCCTGTGGGAATCACCAGCTATCCCGTCCTGACGAGTTTGCAGCCATTGTCGGGCGGGACGAGTCGGCGAGGCGCTGGCTCCTGGGGTGCGGAATCGTGAAGCCACATCCGCAACCGACCCAGGCGATGATGCGCTGATCGACTCGACTGTTAATCCGGGCGTAGATCCTCCGGGCGCAGATCCATCGGGCGTAAATTCTTTGGGCGTAACTTCAGCGGTCGATGAGGCTGATCCGGTGCTTGCAGACTTTGACCGCGGTGACCACCGAACCCCTGAACCTGGCTCTGGCAGAGGACGCGAATCAGATGCGATCGCAGATGCATCGGCAGACGGGCGATCGCGCTCCTGAACCGGGGCGGCAGGTGCAATATCGACAATCGCAGCAGGGGGGGGTGGGAAGCTAGGGGGCGGAACCGGAACGGGCATACGCAGCTAAAACTAAGTCAAACCATCAGGTCAAGCAAGCAGCCCTGAATGCGAGCAGCCCTGGGGGTCGGTCACGACGCTTGACGACGCTTCCCACGATTAAGTGCCCTGCCGCGGCTGGGGGCAGAGGGTTGTTCAGACAAAAACTATTCGAGATCTCGGCGGTTAGGGTTGCGCGAGGGATCGTTGGACAGGAAGCCAAACACGAACAGGCTGATGAAGAACAGCACGACGATATAAACAATCACTTTAAGCGTCAGCATGGGTACTCTGGCGGGGTTTCAAAAACAAGCTCCATTATCATATCGAAACGATGTCCCCTTTTTCGACCCAGGGTGAGCGCAACTTTTACCCGGTTTTTTCAGAAGGTAGTTGGGATTGTTGGGCGATTCCCGCAGGGATTGCTTCGCGAATCGCCCGCCTCCGTTTGCCAGCTTTGGCATCCGCTTTTGTATCCGCTTTGACCCCATTTCAGGGTCTCTCTGAGCAGGGCAAAATCCCGTTCAATAAATCCTTTTGGCCCCCATAGGCTCAATCGAAGCATCTGGGCTAAAGTCTTAGTGAACCTGCTCTTTGAAAGCGTCCTGCTGTCATCGTGAATTCACCTGAACCACCCGCCGCGCCGCAGCCGCCTCGTCCGCCCCGTCGTCGTCTCCGCCTGGCCTGGCGACCCGTTGCCCTGGGGTTGGGTCTGGTCGCACTGGCAGGTGGCGTGGGCGGAACGCTGTGGGTGCGAAGTTTTTTGCGAAACGATCTGGCTCCGCTGCTGTCTACCACCCTGAGTGAGACGATCAACCGCCCCGTCCAGGTGGGGCTGCTGCAAGGCATTGCGCTCAACTGGCGCGGACAGGGCGAAATTGTGTTTGGCGAATCAGTCTTGCCGCCGACGGAGACCGATGGCGATCGCGCGACGGTGCAGCAAGTCCGCGCCCGGTTTAACCTCCTGGATCTGCTCCAGCGCCGTCTGGGGCTGGTGCTAACTCTGCAAAACCCGGACATTTTTCTCGACCAGACCGACGACGGCAAGTGGATCGCCATTGAGCTGGCCGAGAGCGAAGAGGAAGCCCCCCTGAAGGTTGAACTGCGGCAGTTGTTGGTCGAAGATGGCACGGTGACCGTGGCTCCCTCGGCACAGTTGATGATCGAGGCGAAAAAGCCAGGAGTGCAGCCTGATTCTGACTTATCAGTGCGGCTGGAGCAGGTCAACGGCGAGGTGAATCTAGAGTCCATCGAAGCTGCCGATGCCAGCGGGGTGCTGCTGGAAGGGCAAAATATTCGCTTTGATATCACCGGAAACCCCGGTCGGGGCGGGGCGCTGCGGCTGCGGGGCGAAGGCGTAACTGTGCCTGATTTTCGGCTGAATCTGGTGGTGCAGTCCGATGGCATTGCCGTGCAGGATGTGGGGGCGCTGCTGGCGATGCCCGTGGCGCTGGAGGACGGGCGGCTGTCTTCTAACCTAGAGCTGCGGTTTGCCGACGACACGGTGACGGGGCTGAACGGGACGGCCCGGTTTGCCGATGTGGCAGTGGCGATCGCCGATGTGCCCAAGCGCATTACCCAGGCCGGGGCCCAACTGCGGTTTCGCAATCGGCTAATCACCATCGAAGCGGGGCGCGTCACCTACGGCACGATTCCGGTTGAAGTCGAAGGAACCTACGACCTGCGTGAGGGCTACAACCTGTCCACTCGCGTCCGCAACGTGGATTTTCGCCAGATCGAAGAAACGGCAGACGTGACGACCCCGATTACCCTTGCTGGGGCCTTTGATGCCGATGTGACGGTGACGGGGCCGCCCGATGGGCCGATTGTGGCGGGCACGGTTCGCAGCAGTCGCCCCCTGCTAATTGACAAAGTTGCCATTGATCGCCTTAGCACCCGCTTTTCGCTGGTGAATGAGCGGGTTGATTTGACAGATCTGGTGGCACAGCTTCCGGGCGGTGGCGTGGTGACGGGAGGCGGCGTGCTGGGGCTGGGCCAGGAGGCGACCGTGCAGGCACGAGTCCAGGCGCGAAATCTGCCCGCCGATGCCCTGGCGCGAACCTACGGCGCAACGCTGCCGCCAGAAATCGTGCTGGGACGGGTTAATGCAACCGCGCAGGTAGAGGGGCCGTCCAATGCACTCCGCACGGCGATTCAATGGCAGGCGGCGGAGGCGACCTACCCAGCGCGGGGGGAACTGCTGATTGCGGGCGAGAATCTGCGGCTGCAAAACACGACGCTGGAGGTCGCGGGCGGGCGCGTGAGTGCGGAGGGCGACCTGGTGGGCGATCGCTGGCAGGCCGTGGTGCGGAGCCAGGGGGTGGGGCTGCGGTCGTTTTCGCCGGAACTGGCGGGCACGCTGGATAGCACGGTGCGGCTGGCGGGTACGCTGGCCGATCCGACGCTGGCAGGCATTCGGGCAGAGGGCGATGTGCGGCTGTCGCAGGGCGTGTCGCTGCTGACGGGGCCGCTGACGGCAGATTTTCGCTGGCAGGGCGATCGCCTTGTGCTGAATCGGGCGGCGGCTCCGGGCTTTCGCGCCAATGGCACGGTGTTTGCCCGAACCAGCGGCAACACGCCAGAAATCTCTAGCTTTGACCTGGCGCTAGAGGTGCAAGATTTTGACCTGAATCGGCTGCCAGTGACCCTGCCGCCCCAGGTGCGTGTGGCCGGGCGGACGGACTTTTCCGGTCGGGTGTCGGGCACGCCTGCCGCGCCGGCTGTGAACGGACTGCTGGCGCTCAACGGGCTGGCCATTAACCAGCGCCAGTTTGATCCGCGCCTAGCTGGGCCGGTGCAGTTTGCGATGGGCCAGGGCGTGCGGGCTGACCTGACGGGCCGCCGCGACCAGATTTCGCTGGATTTGGATGGCGATTATCTGCCGCGCTCGTTTTTGCTGGTGCATGACGGGGCACGGGCAGAGGGCACCCGGCGGAATCGCACGCTGGTCACCACATTAGAAAACCTGCCCCTCGACTGGTTTGCCCTCACCCCGGCTGCCGACCTGGGGCTGGGCCCCGTCACGGGAACCGTATCTGCCAATGCGGACGTAAACCTGGACACCTACGCCACCGAGGGCAATCTCACCATCGTCCGTCCTGCCATTGGCTACCTGTTTGCAGACCAGTTCAGCGGGCGCGTCACCTACCGCAACGACCGAATCGAGCTAGAGGACGGGCTGCTGGCGCTGGCATTGCCCACTGAGCGGCCACCCCTGGATCAGCCCTACAGCACAGTCGCAGTGAACGGCAGCGCAACGCTGGGCGACGACCCGCAGTTTGAGGCGACCTTGAAAACCGACAATGCCCGCATTCAGGACGTGCTAAATACCCTGCGCTGGTATGACTTCGACGATGTGGCGCGGGGCTTTCGGCAGCCGCCCACGGCCCAGTCCGCTGACCTAGCCACCGTGCCTGTACAAACGGGCGATCGCCCCATTTACCAGCAACTCCAGCGCTATTCCGAAATCCTGGCGCTGCTGGATCTTCAGAAACAGCAGGACGAAGCCGCCAATCCCCTGCCTCGGCTGGCAGAATTGCAAGGCAACTTTGAAGCCACGCTGAACCTGTCTGGCTCAGTGCAGTCGGGCGTGACGGCAGACTTCAACCTGGAAGGAGAAAACTGGCAATGGGGCGAGTTTAACGCGCAGGAGGTGATCGCCCAAGGTACGCTCCAGGATGGGGTTCTGGAACTGCTGCCCCTGCGGCTGGGGTCGGAGGAGTCCTTCCTCAGCTTCAACGGGCAGTTTGGCGCAGACGAGATTTCGGGCCAGCTTCAGGCACAGTCGGTGGATATCACGCCGCTTCAGGACATCGTGCGGTTGCCCATCAGCATCACGGGTCGGGTGAATGGTAATGCCTTTTTGCTGGGCAGCCTGGGCGACCCGGAGGTGCGCGGCGAGGTAAACTTGTCCGATGCCAAAATTCAGCAGCAGTCGGTTCAAGGTGTCCGAGCGCTATTCAGCTACGACGATGCGCGAGCGCGAATTATTGGGCAAATGAGCGTCAACGAAACAGAACCCCTGCGCCTGCGGGCCGATATTCCCTACGCCTTCGACTTTATGGAAATCGAACCCGACAGCAACGAAATTGCCATCAATGTAAACGTTAAAAACGAAGGGCTGGAACTGCTGAGCCTGTTTACCAACCAGGTGGCCTGGGCGGGCGGCGAGGCGGATGTCAATCTGGACATTACGGGCACGCTGAACGCGCCGCTGGTGACGGGTGCGGCTGAGTTTAACGGAGCCTCGCTGAGCGCACCCGTCCTGCCAGAACCCCTCACCAATATCACCGGACGCGCCCAGTTCAACGCTAGCTTTGTGGATGTAGAAGGCATTCGTGGTCAGTTTCGTCAGGGCGAAGTGGTGGTGCAGGGCATATTGCCAATTTTTGACCCCGATGACTTTCCCAGAAGCGAAACCACCGTCAATCAGCCGCTCAGCGTCAGCCTGAATCGAGTGGTGCTAAACCTGAAGGGGCTATACAGCGGCGGCGTTGATGGCGCAGTGCAAATTACGGGCACTGCCCTTGCGCCTGTCCTTGGCGGCGACATTGCGCTCACCAACGGTCGAGTCCAGTTGCTCAGCGGCGATGCTCCACCGCCCGAAGACCCCCCCATCGACCCCAACGACATCACCATTCCACCCCGGTTTGACAACCTGCGATTGAGCTTAGGGCGCGGGCTGCGAATTACGCTCGATCCGCTGCTCGATTTTTTGGTGGCGGGCGAACTGCGGGTCAACGGCACCGTCCGGGCCCCCCGCCCAGAGGGAGAACTGCAAGTTCGTCGGGGCGTCGTCAACCTGTTCACCACGCAGTTCAACCTGGTGCGGGGCTACAACAACACCGCCGAATTTACCCCGCAGCGGGGACTCGATCCCTACCTGCAAGTGCAGCTTTTGGCCTCTGTGCCAGAGGTGACCCGCACGCCCGTTACGACCTCTAGCGGAGCCGCTGAGATTAACGAAACCCTGGTGACAGACCTGGGCAGCCTCAGCAACGTGCGCGTCATTGCCACCGTAGATGGCTATGCCAGTGAAATGCTGGATGGATTTCTCACTGGGTCAGACACCTTTGTCCTGAGCAGCAGCCCCGCCCGCAGCGACAGCGAAATTATTGCGCTGATTGGCGGCGGTTTTGTTAATACGTTTGGGCAGGGCGACAGCACGCTGGCGATCGCCAACTTGGCTGGTTCTGCGTTCCTTCCTGGCATCCAGGGTGTCATTAGCGAAGTGCTGGGACTGTCGGATTTCCGGCTGTTCCCTACGCTGCTGCCCTCCGAAAACGCCTCCAGCACCACCCTCGAACTCGCTGCCGAAGCGGGAATCGACCTGTTTGGCACTGACCTCTCCGGCTCTGTGCTGGCCGTCCTTACTGCCGACGCGCCCGTGCAGTTCAACCTGCGCTATCGCATCAACGACCAGTTCCTGATCCGCAGCTACATTGATACTGATGGGGGAACCGGGGCGATTTTGGAGTTTGAGACGCGGTTTTAGAAGTGTTGGGCTGGGAACCCTTCATCACTCTGTCAACACGTCCCGCCCGTTCGGGGTGACCAAAACGTCATCCTCAATGCGAATGCCGCGCACATCGGCAAACTCTGCCAGACGCTCCCAGTTTACCATTGCGGAATAGCGATCGCGCTTTTCTGGGTCTTGCAGCAGGGCAGGAATTTGGTAGAAGCCGGGTTCCACCGTCACCACCATGCCCGGCCGCAGGGGGCGATCGAGCCGCAGATAGCATAGCCCAAAGCGATCGCTCCTCGTTCGCCCCGGCGCATAGCCCGCGAGGTCGCCCAAATCTTCCATATCGTGGACATCCAGCCCCAAGAGATGCCCCACGCCATGCGGGAAAAACAGCGCGTGGGCATCCTGCTCGACCAGCGCGTCTGGCGCACCGCGCAAAATGCCCAGGCTCACCAGTCCTTCAGCCAGCACTCGCGCCGCCAGCAGGTGAATCTCGCGGTATTCCACGCCGGGGGCGATCGCCTCGATGCAGCGGTCGTGGGCAGCCTGCACAACGTCGTAGATATCGCGCTGGGTTGGTGAAAACTGACCCGACACAGGCCAAGTGCGCGTCATGTCGGCTGCCCAGCCCAGAGGCGTTTCAGCCCCCACATCCGCCAGCAGCAGTTCGCCCGGTTCCAGCGCGTGCCCGTAGTGGCAGTTGTGCAACACCTCCCCATGCACCGTGACGATGCTGCTGTAGGCAGGGGTCATATCCGCCGCCAGGATCACCTGCTCCATGGCTGCTCGCACCTCGGCTTCGGTGGTGGCTGTCGCCGTTGCCGCCCTGCCCGCCGCGTGGGCCCGCTGCGTCACCTGGGCCGCCCGCCGCATTTCTGCCAGCGCTAGCTCATCGTGGCACAGCCGCACTTGAACGATCGCCTCTGCCAGCGCTCGATCTAGACCCTCAGAGTGTTTGGGGGCAGCGAGCGATCGCCCCAAGAGCCTCTCTTGCTGCTGCCGAGTGGCGCTGTCCTGCACTGCAATCGTTGCCGCACCTGCACAATACCGCTCCAGGTCAGCCAGGGGCCGTGCGTCATCTGCGCCGATTTGTTCTGCAAGCTGCGATCGCGTCGGGCCAGGCCCGTGCCACAGCACCTCGGCGGGGGTTGGCTGATCCCAAAACAGCGTCAGGTGGGAACCCTGGAGGACGATCGCCGCATTGGGTAAGTTCAACCCCGCGAAGTACAGAAAATGGCTGCTGGCGCGAAATGGGTAGGTATTCGCCGGAAAATTGCGCGAAGGACTCTGCCCCGACCACAGCACCACAGGAACAGAAATCAGGGCTGCAAGCCTCTGTCGCCGCTGGCGCAGCGCTGCTGCAAGGGATGGAGAACCAGACGCGGATTCAGCTTGCAGGAATTCAGCTTGCATGATTCAGAGACAGGTAAAATACACCTAAAATACACCCTGATTCAAGCATTTTTTGCCCCCGGTTGGGCGATCGCCCGCCGGTAACTTACTCGCGACTGCGCTGCAAATATCGCAACACATCTCCTGGATCGGGCCGGATGATGATGCCGCGTTCTGCAACAGAGACGGCGCGGCTCCACTCAAAGCGTTCCGCATAGCGGAGCAGGTGCAGCCGATCGACCTCCTGCTGCGTATCGGCAAGAGAGCCAACTAGATAGAGGCGCAGGCGGCGGCGACGGGGCAACTCGCAGGTCAGCGGCGGCAGCGAAAACTCGGTCGCCTCCGAGCATGGGGACGACCAGACATATTGAATTTGCAGCATTTGGGGTTTCCTCTTGTGAAGTAGGTGGAGGGAAACCCCGAAATGTTGGCCGCCCAAAGACGTGAAGCGCTGGGACAGGGCGGCCTACAATGGACGCAGCCCTGAGACAGCCCGTACTGTCGAGGGGTCAGGTGTTGGTGGGTGCTGGTGACACCTACCAACGCCGTAAGTGACTAAACGACCAAAATTTCGGGGAGAAAGCAAGCTGCTCGCACACAGCTATGGCGCAACATTATAGGGCAGAACCGCAAATTGTGCATTAGCAGGGCAAGATCTCAAAGTTTTTCGTCTTAAACTCTTTGGGGCGATCGCACACCCAAAAATTCTGTACCAGCGCAGACCAAAAGCATCAAAAAAATAAGAAAGCGAGAATCCTAAAGGGCAGAACTCTCGCTGTTGCAAAGATTTAGTTGTCCTGAAGATGTCCTAAATGCGTTCTGAATCCGTCCTGAAATAACTCCTGAAACGTGTCCCAAAATATTGCTAGCCCCCAGGACAGAGGGGCGGCATGGACACTGGGCAAAGCTTTTTGACGGGTTACTTCAAAACACCGAAGTAGTAGGCCGCCACCACAAAGTTGATGCCGAGCAGCAGCAGGGCCCAACCGGCGCGGAAGGTATAAGGAGGTTTGCTGGCGGGTTTGGATTTAGAAGTCATAGCAATTCCTAACAGCGATAAACAGCAGAGAATCTAATCGTTCATTATTAACCACAGCGGGGAACTTGATAACCCTCCGCTTGGCAAAACGAAACATTCCAGATAAGGGTCGTCTATCCTCATCCCGAACATCATTCCCTTTCAGGCACAACACCAAATCGTTTGCATATCAAAACGTATGCAGTAAAACGTATGTACTATAGAAAATCCTAAGAACGTGTGTATTATGGCATTAAGAACGGATGTATTACGAAACTAAAAAGCTCGATATATCCCTGCAATACGCCTGCAAAAGCTTGCAAAGCACCCTGCAAAACACTGGGTGCGAATGCTAGCGCGAACGGGTTACGGAATTAGCGTATGGAATTAGAACATCCATTGGGGTCTGTGATTCAAGGCTCCCTCAGCCAGGGACTAGAGGTGCGGCTACACGCGGATGTGTCCGTCGAAGATATGCGCGTGGGCAAGTTTCTGGTGGTGCAGGGGCGGCGATCGCGCTTCTTTTGTATGCTCACCGATGTCTCTTTAGGCACGTCCAACCCACGCATTGTGTCCAACCCGCCCGATCCCAGCAACACCTTTTTGCAGGAAGTCCTCGCAGGCAGCGGCACCTACGGCACGATCAACCTGTCGCCGATGCTGATGTTCACGCCGACGGACGCGCAAACGCCCCCCTCCAAAACCCAAAATCCCCAATCCAAAACCCAAAATCCCCAGGCCAACACCAGCGCCATCGAACTATTGCCCGTCAAGACGATTCCCAGCCACTTTAGCCAGGTGTTCGACGCGAGCGAGCGCGACTTTCGCGCCGTCTTTGGCTGGGAAGACGATCCGCATCGGCGCAACTTTTCCGTGGGGCAGCCCATTGATATGGACGTGCCCATTTGCATTGACCTGGATCGGTTTGTGGAGCGCAGCAACGGCGTGTTTGGCAAGTCGGGCACGGGCAAATCCTTCCTGACGCGGCTGCTGCTGTCGGGCATCATCCGCAAGCGGGCAGCGGTGAACCTGATTTTCGACATGCACTCGGAATATGGCTGGGAGGCGACCAGTGAAGGCGGTTCCAAATCTCGCGTGTCGATGGTGAAGGGGCTGCGGCAGTTGTTTCCCGGTCAGGTAAAAATCTTCACGCTTGATCCCCAATCGACCCAGCGGCGGGGCGTGCGCGATGCCCAGGAGCTATTCATCAGCTATGACCAGATCGAGGTGGAAGACCTGGCGCTGGTGCGCGGCGAACTGAACGTGTCGGAGGCGGCGCTGGAAAACGCGATTATTCTCCGCAATGAGTTTGGCAAGGCCTGGATTTCTCGGCTGTTGTCGATGAGCAATGAGGAAATTCAAGAGTTTTGCCAGGTGAAAATGGGCAGCCCAGCATCGATCATGGCGCTCCAGCGCAAGCTGACCCGGCTGGATGATTTGAAATATCTGCGCCCCGTCTGTCCGCATAACTATGTGGGGCAGGTGCTAGAGGCGCTGGAGTCGGGCAAGCATGTGGTGGTGGAGTTTGGCTCCCAGTCCAATATGCTGTCCTATATGCTGGCGACGAATATTATTGCGCGGCGGATTCATGCCAGCTACGTGCTGAAGGCGGAGCGCTTCTTGCAGACGAAGAATCCGGGCGATCGCCCCCACCAGCTCGTCATCACCATCGAAGAGGCGCACCGGTTTCTCGACCCGGCCACGGTGCGGCAGACCATCTTTGGCACGATCGCCCGTGAAATGCGGAAGTATTTCGTGACGCTGCTGGTGGTGGATCAGCGCCCGTCGGGTATCGACAACGAGGTGATGTCGCAGATCGGCACGCGCATCACGGCCCTCTTGAATGACGAAAAAGACATCGACGCAATCTTTACGGGCGTGTCTGGCGGGCAGGCGCTGCGGTCTGTCCTGGCGAAGCTCGATTCCAAACAGCAGGCGCTCATCCTGGGTCACGCCGTGCCGATGCCCGTCGTGGTTCGCACTCGTCCCTACGACGAAACTTTCTACGCCGAAATTGGCGAAACCGCCTGGGAGGAGATGCCCGATGCCGCCGTGTTCCGCGTTTCCGAAGCGGCCAAGGCCGATCTAGGCTTCTGATCGCAGCGCAGCCACCTTCTCCCTCGCCCAGGCCCGCAGCGCCAATTCTGCCTCCACTTCGTCCTGCTGTGCCTGTTCCAAAAAGCGGTAGAGGTCATCTTTTTCCACCCAGCCAAAGGTAGGGCTGTGGCTCTGCTCGACATACTCGCCCGCTTGCAGTTGATAAATCCGCCACTCGCGCCCGTTATATCGCCAAAACTCTGGCACGCCGAGGCTGGCATAGAAGCGATTCTTGTTGATGTCGGTGTGGGTGATATCGACTTCCACCACGAGGTCGGGCGGTGGGTCGGTGGCGAAGTCTACGTTGCGGCCGGCGACCTGCGGCTGATGCTGAATGTAGTAGGCGCAGTCGGGTTCTGATCCACGATTCAGATCTTCCCGATTCATAGTGGTGGAACCCATGGTCTTGATCTTCATGCCCAGTTCCACCACCAAGATTCTTATAAACAGTTCAATCAGCCTTAGCGCAAATTCGTGATCTTCCAGCGGCATCGTGATTTCGAGGGTTCCCTGATCATAGGTAAGACGGGCGGCGCGGCTCTGGGGCAGGGCATCCAGAATTTTCAGATAGCCGTCCCACGTTAGCCCGCGCAAGGTGACGCGCTTTTCGCCCAGGACGGGTGGGCGGGCGATCGCCGTTTCTGCACTGCTCACGGTCTGCATCTCACCCTCCTGAACCCATACCTCGACCATCAAAATCACCCCGTTGAAACTAGCCTGTTTGGTCTGCCTCTTTAACCCATTGATCTGTTTGATCTACTTGATCTACTGATGATTATGATCTACCGATCTACGCTGCCTTGCTCCAATCCAGACCCATCCAAGGAGTTCGGTTTTCCCCCCGTACTAGCCGAACCTGATCCTTCTGTAAATCGCTAGATGATAGGGAGACACGGTGAACATTTGTTTTGATTTCTTCGTCCTTTGTTAATGTCAAAGGTTTGATGTCAAGGGTTCTTACGAAAGCCGCTCACGATTCTTCACCTGAAAGCGCCACGCCATCCTCTCACCGTTCACCTGCAAAGTTCACCCGTTTGGATGAATGCTCAGCCCTTTACGGAAGCCTAAACTTGTATTATAGTCTTCCTACAAGAGTGAACTCATAACGACTTCGCTTTTGTGGCATGCCTGTCGTCTACTTCGTACTCTGGTTTCGCTTTTTGGCTTTCCGTCTTGGGCTTTCAGCGCCACGCCTAATCTGTCAGCGCTTTGACCATTGGTTTGACTGCCAGTTTTGACCGCCAAGAGTATTGGTCTTAAGAAAGGGTTACTACTTTCCTGAAGAATGCCGCTAGTCGTAGTAATATCTACATTCAACTCGCGTTTAAGCTGTTTTTAAGCTGCCCTGGGTTGGTTAAGAGGGAGTCGTCCAGAGAGACGCACCCAGGCAAGGGTTTAGAGATTTCACCTGTTTTTGCCTCACCTGTTTTCGTCTGAGCGTCGCTTCTTTCGTTCGGATTTTCAATTCCTACTTCGGACTTGTTCGCCAGCCCCAACATCGCTCCACTGGTTTCCTCAGTGGGTATAGTCAAGCCTCTTCATAAGGCGGTTTCCTGACCTAGAAACTGCACTGGAAGCTGGCTTATAAGTTAGTCTCTCTATTCTTTGCCAGGGCTGGTAGAGCGTCTGACCCATCCAGTTTACGTTTCCTGTTCGATTCAAGATTGTTCAACGGAGTCTCGCATTCATGGCAACCGCAAACACCACAGCTAAAACGACGAAACCGCTGTTTACCGCAGATATGGTGCGAACCTATCTGCACGAAATTGGTCGGGTGCCGCTGCTGACCCATGAGCAGGAGATTGTCTATGGAAAGCAGGTGCAGCAGATGATGGCACTCCTGGAGGCGAAAGAGGCTCTGGCCAACAAGCTGGAGCGGGAGCCTTCGCTGGCAGAGTGGGCAGCCGAGGTCAACCTGACGGAAGCCGAGTTGAGCCAAGCCCTGCGCGTGGGTCAGCGGGCAAAGCAAAAGATGATCGAGGCGAACCTGCGCCTAGTGGTGGCGATCGCCAAGAAGTATCAGAAGCGCAACCTGGAATTCCTGGATCTGATCCAGGAGGGCACGTTGGGTCTGGAGCGCGGCGTGGAGAAATTTGACCCCACGCGGGGCTACAAGTTCTCGACCTACGCCTACTGGTGGATTCGCCAGGCCATTACGCGGGCGATCGCCCAGCAGGCCCGCACCATCCGCCTGCCCATCCACATCACCGAAAAGCTCAACAAGATCAAAAAGGTGCAGCGCGAACTGACGCAGGAATTGGGCCGTGCGCCCACGCCTGCGGACATCGCCGAAGCGCTGGAGCTAGAGCCAGGACAAATCCGCGAGTTCTTGCTGATGGCGCGTCAGCCCGTGTCGCTGGATCTCAAAGTCGGCGACAACCAAGACACCGAACTGCAAGACCTGCTGGAAGACGACGGCGCATCGCCCGAAACCTTCACGGTGCAGGAATCCCTGCGGCAAGATATCCAAAACCTGTTGGCGGAGCTAACGCCTCAGCAGCGGGAAGTGCTGGTGCTGCGGTTTGGGCTGGAAGACGGCAACGAGCTATCGCTGGCAAAAGTGGGGCAGCGGATGAACATTAGCCGTGAGCGCGTGCGTCAGCTTGAGCGGCAGGCATTGGATCACCTGCGTCGCCGCAAAGTCAACGTTCGTGGATATTTGGCCAGTTAATTCCAGCCAGTTCGTCAAACTGTCCTTTCTTCCCGTTTGTTTAACGGAATGCATGGGATGAATAGAGGTGGAGCGGTGCATAACCCTTCCACCTCTATTTGATAGGTGATGATGTGAGGGTCAGACGAGGAGGTTATTTTTCTAAGCCTTCTGCGCCGCCTCAGGGTCATCACTTTTTGCTGCATGGATGCCCCAGCAAGCGGTGATTAAGATCACCTACTTGGGTGAGCGAATCGGGTGATTTGCCTCCTACTCTCGCTCTATAAAGTAAGGCCATAGCGGTTCAGATTCTCTCGCAGGGTTACGCACAGCTTCCGTCATCTCATTCCCAGGCTGGATCTCATCATCCTGTGGACTGGGCTAGGCTTCACTCAAAGCTTCTGGCGCAGCTTCTAAAAATGTTCAGCGGTGAACTTTTCTAAAAAGTTTTGCAATTTTTTGAAGCGAAATCTGGAATTTGAATCCTTGGCGGTGTAGCTCTTCGGAGAGACGGTGGACGTTTCAAACTCTCGAAATTAGCCCCCTTTTCTTCAAGAGTTGTGAAGCCCACCCAAAGCGTTAAATCGAAGCTCGTAAGCTCTATATAGGCAGCAAAATAGGCAGCGAACTATAGAGCGAATTTCTAACTGTAAATCTTCTATGTAATCTTTAGTTTTGTGAAGGAGGACTGCAATGCTGAGCTTGACCAACCGTTTCCCCCAAACGTCGCAGTCCCTTTGGAATCGTTTTGAAAAGCCCTTTACGGCGCTGTTTCTAACATTAGGACTGGCGGCTGCGGCACTGGCTCCAGCACATGGTCTCGAAGCATCCCGGTTGACGCAAGCAAGCGCCGCAACGGTTGCCCGCTTGGAAGGTGCAATTAGCCAGCGGTTTCCCAATGGCGTTTATTTGTATGGACAGTCTCAGCAGCCGGATCAGATTGGCTCTGCCTACATGGTGTTTGAAGTCACCGAGAATCAAGTCGTGGGTGCGTTCTATATGCCCCATTCCTCCTTTGATTGCTTTTATGGCGAGGTGCAAGCCCAGGAATTAGCGCTGAATGTGATTGATTCCTACGAGCAAACCGTGCATCCTTACTCGGTGGCGCTGCAAACGAATGCGTCGGTCGCGGCGACGGGCGGAGAGGCGATCGCCCCTCTGAACCTGGAAGGATTTCACCAGCTTTCCGCGCTGAGCGAAAACGACCAGCGCATTCTCAACACCTGCAAGATTGGCTCTGAGCGGGTGAATTAGAAGAGAGAAGAAAGAAAAAAGAAGAACGAAGAGTGAAGAATGTTTTTTTCGTTCTTCGTTCTTCTCTCTTCTTTTTAAAAGACCGTTCCATCACTTTGAATCGAGATTGGAGGATCGCCGCCCGGACGCAGTTCGGCGGCGATTTTTCGTCCGGCTGCCCAGGTTCCGCCTTCCAGGACTTTCACGAGCGGCAGTTCAGTGGCGCTGAGGCCGAGTTTGGCGCGGATGGCATCGGCGATTTGGTCGAGCAGAACCAGCGTGAGCGATCGCCATTCCACAATCACCTCGGAACTGGGCAGGTGCGGCCCGCGCAGCACATCGTCGTGCTTTGGCTCCAGTAGCCCCAGGTCTACGCAGAGGCCGCCGTTGCGATATTCTGCCAGGCCGGTGAGTTGGTCGAGATGGGTAATTTCTAGCCCCAAGTCTTGCAACGGTTCTAGTAAGGAATAGGTGAGCCACTGCGACAGCTTGTGTAACGGCACGAGGTTTGACCCCGGCTCGGTGTCGGGGAGGGCGGGATGGGGCCAGACATCGCCCAGATTCACGCCATCGAGCGTGATGCGGCCGGGCCAGATGTCGCCGAGTCCTTGCAGCACGGCCGTTAACACGGTGGGCGCGGGCAACTGGCGATCCTCGGCTTGCGTTAGCAGGTAGTCCACCAGGTTGCCCGGTCGGGGCGTTTCAGCGCCAAAGAAGCCTGGCTTTTGGGCGAGGGTGTGGCCCAACTGTTGCAATAGGGCCACGCGCCCCGCCAGCCCGATTAGCGGATTGTCTGGGCTGACCTGGAACGCTTGAGCCAGATCGGACTCGGTGATCTGCTGGAGGGCAGCGGCGGTTGCCTGGAGGGGGGCAGCGCGATCGCCCGAAAATGCGCCCTCGCAGCACATGCAGAAGCTCGCCACCGCCAGCCCTTCTGACCGCTGAAACACCTGACCGCTACTGGCTTCGCGATAGCGCCACACCGCACCCGCACCCGCATCCAGCAGCACGCTGAGAATCACCAGATCGAACTTGGCCCGCGCTTGGGCCACCGGATCAAGCCCAGCCAGCCGCGTTTGCAACTCGGCCGCCCGATCGACCTTGCCCACGCCAAAATGTCGCCAGCGGCTATGAAACGGCACGTTTAGGTCGGGATAGTTTTCTCGCATCACCTGAAGCACGTAGTCGGCCGTGGGCTGGAGGCGATCGCCCCGATAGCGAAAGTGCGTTAGCTTGTCGGCGCGGGCCAGTTCAAAAAGCTGCTGAGTGCGATCGCGAATCGCCTGGGGACTCTGGAGATAGATAGCGATGGACATGATGGAACCCGTGGAGGCAAATGCAGATAAGCGTTTAGCCCCCTCAGCTTAACTGTTATCGCAGCCCAAGAAATACCCAGCCAGCAAGAACACCTCCTCGCCGCTGTAAGTGTGTCAGAATTTATAACTGCTGCTGTTCTGGATTTTTGCCCATGTTGACCACTACGCCGATTGCCGAGATGCCCTTTTTGGGCGAAGAGGTCGCCGCCGACTATGACACGGCGCGGGTCGTGATTTTGCCGATCCCCTACGAGGCGACGACGACCTATCGCAAGGGCTGTGAGCATGGCCCGGCAGCGATTTTGGAAGCATCGCATCAGGTGGAATATTATGACGAGGAGCTAGAGCGGGAGATGTGGCCCGTCGGCGTGTATACCCACGGGGCGATCGCCGACACGCGCAGCGGCCCGGTGCCCGCCGAAGCCATGCTGAAGGTCGTCGAGGACACCACCGCCAAGCTAATCGCCGACGGCAAGTTCGTCATTGGGCTAGGCGGCGAACACAGCATCACGACGGGTCTGGTGCGGGCTTATCGAGCCGCGTCTACGGAGCCGTTTACGGTGGTGCAGATCGATGCCCACGGCGACCTCCGCCACGAATACGAAGGCTCGATCCACAACCACGCCTGCATCATGCGCCGAGTCGTGGACATGGGCATTCCCACGGTGCAGATCGGCATCCGCAGCATTTGCAAAGAAGAGGCGGATTTAATTAAAGAAAAAAATCTGACCGTATTTCGGGCGCGAGAAATTGCCACCCAGCCCGACTGGGCCGAGCGGGCACTGGCTGCCATCCCCACCCGCAACGTCTTTCTCACCATCGACCTAGACGGCATTGACCCGACGCTGATCCCCGGCGTGGGCACGCCCGAACCCGGCGGGCTGAACTGGTATTCCCTACTGGGCTACTTGCGGTCGGTGTTTGAGCATCACCACGTCCTCGGCGCAGACATTATGGAGCTTGCGCCCGTCAGCGAGTCGGTGGTGTCGGAATTTACTGCCGCCAAGCTAGCCTACAAGCTGATTGGCTATCAGGCGATCGCCCAGGGCTGGAGCTAGTTCAGAATGCAGTCTCCTGACCCGTCGCCCCTTTCCCCAAGCGAACCCGCGATCGCCCAGAACGTTGCCGCGCCGGGGTTTATTTCACCAGAAGTTCCCCCCGAAGTATGGCAGCGCCACCTCGCAGGCGCACCGCTGCGGCTGGGCGTGCTGGCCTCTGGCAGCGGGTCAAATTTTGAGGCGATCGCCCAGTCCATCGCCCAGCGCCAGCTCAACGCCCAAATCCAGGTGATGATCTACAACAATCCCCAGGCAAAGGCGGCGACGCGGGCCGAGCGGCTGGGCATTCCAGCAGAACTGCTGAATCATCGCCAGTTTTCCAGCCGCGAGGCGCTGGATCAAGCCATCATCGACCAACTCAAGCGCTACGACGTGGAATGGGTGATCATGGCGGGCTGGATGCGTGTGGTAACGGACGTGCTGATCGCCGCCTTTCCCGACCGCATTTTGAACCTGCACCCCAGCCTGCTACCCAGCTTTCCGGGGGCCCGCGCCGTCGAACAGGCCCTCGCCGCCGGGGTCAAGGTGACGGGCTGCACCGTCCACTACGTCCGTTTGGAAGTAGACCGCGGCCCGATTATCATGCAAGCCGCCGTGCCCATCCTGCCCGACGACACACCTGACACGCTGCACCAGCGAATTCAGGCGCAGGAGCATCGTATCTTTCCGAGGGCGATCGTGCTGGCTAGCGGCGGCGAAGAGAAAAACGAAGAACGAAGATAGAAAAACGAAGAAGGAAGAGGGAAGAACGAAGAATAGAAGAACGAAGAGGGAAGAGGGAAGAACGAAGAGGGAAGAACGAAGAGGGAAGAGGGAAAAGGGAAGAACGGGTTTTCGGTTTTTCTTTACGAGAGAAGAACGGATTTTTCGGTTTTCTGTGCGAGGGAAAAGCAATTTTTCGTTTTTCGTTCTTCGTTCTTCGTTTTTCGTTCTTCGTTCTTGTTTTTTCCTCTAGATGACGGGCAGCGATCGCCCCTTTGCCCCATTTACCGCCTCCTCTGTCGTAGGAAAAAGTCGCAGGGCAGTGGGGTGGATGGTGAGATGAACGGGGGTTCCGGGGGGGAGGGGCGCGGCCCCGTTGGCGGCCGAGGTTCGGTCGGCGGGGATGCGGGCGTAGAGCTTTTTGCCGCTGGGGGTGAGCAGCGTGTAGCGATAGTCGCGACCGAGAAACTGGCGATCGCCCACCGTCACGTGGCCCGACGCGCTGGGCTGAAGCTGGATATCTTCGGGACGAATCATCAAATCGGCGGTGTCGCTTCCATCTACCAGGCGGGCGGGGGACGGTTCTGGCGCAAAGCTGCCGATTTCTGTTTCCCAGACCTGCCCATTCCAGCGGGCAGGCAGCACGTTCGCCTGGGTGACAAACTCCGCCACAAACCGGGAGGCGGGCGACTGATAGAGCGCCTCCGGCGGCCCCTGCTGCTCGATATGCCCCTGCCGCATGACGGCGACCTGATCGGCGATCGCCATTGCTTCTTCCTGGTCGTGGGTCACAAATACTGCCGTCGTGCCCGTGGCTTTCAAGATTTCCCGCACCTCTTGCCGCAAATAGAGCCGTACCTGCACGTCTAGATTGCTCAGCGGCTCGTCTAGCAGCACCAGCGACGGGCGCGGGGCCAGGGCGCGGGCTAGAGCGACGCGCTGCTGCTGTCCACCCGACAGTTCGTGCGGATAGGCGCGTTCATATCCGGTCAGTCCGACGAGGGCGATCGCCTCGGCCACCTGGCCCCGCGAGTCGCCCTTTCCCAGCCCAAAGGCAATATTTTCCTGCACCGTCAGATGGGGAAACAGGGCAAAGTCTTGAAACACCATGCCCACCGAGCGCTGTTCCGGCGGCACCATGCCGTCTGCATTGGCGACTATTCGGCCAGCGATCGCCACTTCCCCCTGCTGGGGCTGCTCAAAGCCCGCAATCAGCCGCAGCAGCGTCGTTTTGCCACAGCCCGACGGCCCCAGCAGCGCCAAAATTTCACCCGGACTGAGGCTAAGGCTGACGCTATCCACCGTAGGGACAGGGCGATTGGGAAACTGGTGCGTCACCTGCTGAAGCTGCAAAACGGGTGAGGAATTCATGCTGGCGCTCATAGAAAGTCCACTACAAGGGCATTATTGAGACTTAGAATCAATTAATATCTTCTCAACAACTCGGCGATTCGAGCGAGCAATGCTGAGAAATTCGGGTCGATTCCTTATCATGCCATGAGCTTTGTTGCAAAACCGGCGGACATCGCCGTCTCCAAAAAATTGCATCTTTCTCGCAGTAAGTCTGGGCTAGACCTGTGGACGCTGGCGGTGGGGGCGATCGCCCTGCTAATTGCTGCGCCCGTGCTGGTGGTGGCCGCTAGCCTGTTCACGCCCGCCTGGGATGTCTGGCAACACCTCGCCTCCACGGTGCTGGGGCGCTACGTGGCAAATTCTCTGGCGCTGCTGCTGGGCGTGGGCGCGGGGGTAGTTGTGCTAGGCACGGGCACGGCCTGGCTGGTGACGATGACGCAGTTTCCAGGACGCGGCATTTTCAGTTGGGCACTGCTGCTGCCGCTGGCCTTTCCGGCCTATCTCCTGGCTTACACTTATACCGAACTGCTGGACTATTACGGCCCGGTGCAAACGGGGCTGCGATCGCTCTTCGGGTTCCAGTCGGCGCAGGACTACTGGTTTCCGCCAATTCGCTCCCTGGGCGGGGCGATCGCGCTGCTGGTGCTGACGCTCTATCCCTACGTCTACCTGCTGGCGCGGGTGGCCTTTGGGGAACAGTCGGTCTGCACGCTAGAAGCCAGCCGTAGCCTGGGCTGCGACCCCTGGCAGAGCTTTTGGCGGGTGGCGCTGCCGCTGGCCCGGCCGGCGATCGCGGCGGGCACCGCGCTGGCGCTGATGGAAACCCTGGGCGACTTTGGCACGGTGCAATATTTCAGCGTAGACACCTTTACCACAGGCATCTATCGCACCTGGTTTGGCATGGGCGAACGGGCGGCTGCGTCGCAACTGGCGGCGCTGCTGATGCTGTTTGTGCTGGCGCTGATTGTGCTAGAGCAGTGGTTTCGCCGGCAGGGGCGATATTACCAAAAACGCGGCAAATCCCAGAGCCAGAGCCGCTTCCGGCTAAGGGGCTGGCGCAGCGGACTGGCGATCGCCGCCTGCGTGGTTCCCCTGCTGCTGGGCTTTCTGGTTCCCGCCGGATTGCTGCTGCACATGACCCTGCGAAATTTGAACCAGCTCACTGACCCGCGCCTCTGGGGATTTGCCAAAAACAGCTTCTTGGCGGCAGCACTGACGGCAGCACTGGCAGGGGCGATCGCCCTCCTGCTGGCCTACGGCGTGCGGCTGCGGCCCAACGGGTGGATGAACCTGTCGCTGCGAACGTCGGCCCTGGGCTACGCCATTCCCGGCTCGGTGATTGCGGTCGGCGTGCTGGTGCCCCTGGGTGCGTTTGATAATTCCGTCGATGCCTGGATGCAGCGCACCTTTGGCATTTCCACCGGGCTGCTGCTGAGCGGCACGATCGCGGCGCTGGTGTTTGCCTATCTGGTGCGGTTCCTGGCCGTGGCGCTGAATTCGGTTGAGTCGGGTCTAGAGCGAATCAAGCCCAGTCTGGACAATGCCGCGCGATCGCTCGGCGAAAATTCCCTTGGCGTGCTGCGGCGAGTCCACGCGCCCCTGATGGGCGGCAGTCTGCTCAGTGCAGCGCTGCTGGTGTTTGTGGACGTGATGAAGGAGCTGCCCGCCACGCTGATCGTGCGCCCGTTTAACTTCGACACGCTGGCGGTGCGGGTCTACCAGCTTGCGTCCGACGAGCGGCTGGCAGAATCTTCGGCAGCGGCGCTGGTGATTGTGGCAGTGGGGCTGGTGCCAGTGATTTTGCTGAGTCGGCAGATTGCAGGGGGCGATCGTGATTAGTAAAGCTCAACTCAAGAGGGGCGATCGCCCCCAGCACATTTGCAAAAAACCTGCTGTGACCCAATCTCAGACGGCTCTATTTCATTGCACTCGCTGAATACGGTACGCTGTAACAGATATTTACACGAATATTTACATAGACATTCGGCAGCAGGCTTGGCGGCAGCGCAGGTCATCCACTTGCGGTAAAATCAGCCGACAGCGCGATCCTTGCCATCTAGCTCAATCCAGGCAAAAGCGTTGAGGGCGATCGCCCACTGAATCGCCCACTCCTGTCATCCATCACCTTAGTAAGGCGTTAGAGTACTATGTCAGAGCGGAAACGGGCACTGATCACCGGCATCACAGGACAAGACGGGTCATACCTAAGCGAGTTGCTACTCGAAAAAGGCTACGAAGTCCACGGCATCATCCGCCGCACCTCCACCTTCAACACCGACCGCATCGACCATATTTACGAAGACCCGCACAACGAAAACGCCCGCCTGTTTCTGCACTACGGCGACCTGACCGACGGCACCACCCTGCGTCGCATCCTCGAACAAGTGCAGCCCCACGAAATCTACAACCTGGGTGCCCAATCCCACGTCCGCGTCAGCTTCGATGCCCCCGAATACACCGCCGATGCCGTCGGCATGGGCACCCTGCGAATCCTAGAAGCCCTGCGCGACTACCAGCAGCGCACCGGCAACGAAGTCCGCTTCTACCAAGCTGGCTCCTCCGAAATGTACGGCAAAGTGCAAGCCGTGCCCCAAAGCGAAAGCACCCCCTTCTACCCTAGAAGCCCCTACGCCTGCGCCAAAGTCTACGCCCACTGGCAAACCGTCAACTACCGCGAATCCTACGGCTTGTTCGCCTGCAACGGCATCCTGTTCAACCACGAATCTCCCCGCCGGGGCGAAACCTTCGTCACCCGCAAAATCACCCGCGCCGTCGCCCGCATCGTCGCCGGTCAGCAAAAGAAACTCTACATGGGCAACCTGGATGCCAAACGCGACTGGGGCTACGCCAAAGACTACGTGCAAGCCATGTGGCTGATGCTGCAACAAGAACAGCCCGACGACTACGTGGTTGCCACTGGCGAAACCCACGAAGTGCGCGAATTCCTGGAACTCGCCTTTGGTTACGTCAACCTCAACTGGCAAGACTACGTCGAGTTCGACGAACGCTACCTGCGCCCCGCCGAAGTTGACCTGCTGATTGGCGACCCCACCAAAGCCAAGACCCAACTCGGCTGGCAGCCCAGCGTCAGCTTCGAGCAGTTGGTCTACCTGATGGTGGAAGCCGACCTCAAAGCCCTGGGTCTCATCCCGCTCAACGGCAACAGCGCTCAGCCCGTGCTCGACCACGCCACCATTCGGCAAACCGCAGGCAGCAGCACGTCGCTGTAAAGAAAGAAAAACGAAAAACGAAGAACGAAAAACGAAAAACGAAAACCCGCTCTTCCCTCTTCGTTCTTCCCTCTTCCCTCTTCGTTCTTCCTTCTTCCCTCTTCCTTCTTCGTTCTTCCCTCTTCCTTCTTCGTTCTTCCCTCTTCCTTTTTCCCTCTTCCCTCTTCCCCCCATGCCCCTCTCCTTCTCTAACCAACGAATTCTCGTCACGGGCGGTGCCGGATTCCTCGGCAAGCAAGTGGTTGACCAACTGGTCAAAGCTGGTGCAGACCCCGCCAAGATTACCGTGCCCCGCTCTCGCGACTATGACCTGACGCAGATGGAGGCGTGCCGTCGCGCCGTTGACCAGCAGGACATTGTGATTCATCTGGCAGCCCATGTCGGCGGCATCGGACTGAATCGGGAAAAGCCTGCACAACTGTTCTACGACAACCTGATGATGGGGGCGCAACTGATTCACGCCGCCTATGAAGCGGGGGTCAAAAAGTTTACCTGCGTGGGCACGATTTGTGCCTATCCCAAGTTCACGCCAGTGCCGTTCAAAGAAGATGATCTGTGGAATGGCTATCCCGAAGAAACCAATGCCCCCTATGGCGTGGCCAAGAAGGCGCTGCTGGTGCAGCTTCAGGCGTATCGACAGCAGTATGGCTTTGATGGCATCTATCTGCTGCCAGTGAATCTATATGGGCCAGAGGATAATTTTGACCCGCGCAGTTCTCATGTGATTCCGGCGCTGATTCGCAAGGTGCATGAGGCGCAGTTGCGGGGGGATAGGACGATTCCGGTGTGGGGGGATGGTTCGCCGACGCGGGAGTTTCTCTATTCCACCGATGCGGCGCGGGGAATTGTCATGGGGACGCAGTTCTATGCGGAGAGTGAGCCTGTGAATTTGGGGACGGGCTATGAGATTTCTATCAAGGACCTGATTACGCTGATTTGTGAACTGATGGACTATGACGGGGAACTGGTCTGGGAGACCGATAAGCCCAATGGGCAGCCCCGCAGGTGTCTCGATACGCAGCGGGCGAAGGATAAGTTTGGCTTTACTGCGGAGGTGGAGTTCCGCCAAGGCTTGAAAAATACAATCGAGTGGTATCGGCAGCACGCGGCGTAGATAGGGAACCTTGAGGCCGGCAGCCGACACCCCTTTGCGTGAAGACTAGGAAGCGAGGGGCGATCGCCCTCTGAAATCTCCCGTAATTTCACAGAACCGCTGATTCGGCTTGCTGGGCTAGGGTCTGAACTGGAAGCTCATAGTGGGTGCGTCTGCCCCTCCCACTCCTTCCAATCAGTCACCCCAGTTTTATGCCAACCGATCATCAGCACGTCCCTAAGCACGCTCTCCATTGCCCTGGTGTGGCGATCGCCCCTTGTCCGTCGTCTGAGAAGCGTTTCCCGCAGTCTTTTCCGCTTGCCCCATTTACCCGCTGTGCTGCCCGCGTTGCCAGTCTGACCGTCGGACTGTTGCCCCTGTGGTGGGCGATCGCCCTGCCTGCCCAGGCCACCGTCTCGGCCTCTGTGGGGGAGTCCGTCGAGTTTTCCTGCCAGGACTCAGAATCCGTTGTGCGGCAAAAGGGCGGCCCCGTGGTCACGATCGGGCGATCGCGCATCTACATTGGCTATCGCCAGGTGTCTGCCAACAACAAAAACCCAATCGTCGTCCGGTTTAACCGGGGGCAGCGAGCTTGGTGCCGTGCAGATTACGAAATCACAGCCGACGATGGCGAAGGCTACGGGCTACTGTGGGACGGCAGCAGTGCGCTCTATGCCGTGTTTAGCGCTACTGGAACCCAGGGCACGCCCAGCCAGGACTATCGCCGCTTTACCAGCCAGGGCTGGCTGACCAGCTACGGCAATGGCGGCGGCCCCAAGGTCGCAGTGTTGGCGCGGCTCAACCCCAGCAACGGCGCACCCACCGCCGGGACGTTTCTGACCGCTCAACTCAGCACCGGTCGCAGCAACTCGCTAGAAGTCACCGGCCTTTCCTGGACAGGCTCGCGGCTCGTCGTCACCGCCAACTCCTGGTTTTCGCCCCGCCGCGCCAATCGCCAGCCCATGAGCTGCAACGGCTCGTCGCCCTTTTTCTATCGAGTCGTGTTTTCGGGAGATCTGCGCCAGGTCTTTCGCGCCCAGAGCGATCGCTGCTCGTAGGGCTTCCGGTTCAGGTTGTGCGCGTCGCCCATGACCTGAACCGTTTCTCGATACGCCATTTCTCAATACGCCGTTTCTTAATATCTTAATACGCCGTTTCTTAATACATGGTTTGCATCAACTGTTTGCGATAGCTGCGGGTCAGCGGGTGGTCGTCGCCCAGCAGGTCGAATAGCACGATCATCGCCTTGCGGGCCCCATCCTGCCGAAACTTGCGATCGCTCGCCACGATTTCCAGAAAGCCCGCAAGCGCCGCTTCGTAATTGCCTTCCAGGGCGTGCTGCTCTGCTTGCCGATATTTCGTCTCCAGTTCGCCCGGTTCCGCAGGACTAGCCAAGTCTCGATGAAACGCGATCAGCCCGCGCACCGCCTGCGCCCGCCGAAACAGGTCTTTATCCCGCTCAGGAATCGGCGACAGCAGCTTCTCTGCCGACTCGATTTGCCCCTGGCTGACCAAAAATTCTGCCGCCTCCAGCATCAGCCGCGCATCGGTCGGATAAGCCTGAATCAGGTCTGCGAACCGTTGCTTCACCTGGTTTACATCGCCCGCAGCCCTCGCCGCCCGAATCTCTGCCAGCCCTTGCTCCAGCGTCGAGTGCAAATTCAGCTTGCCCAATAGCTCGCGCAACTGCGGTTCTGGCAGCACGCCGACAAAACCATTCTGCATTGCGCCATCCACCACAATCCGCACGTCCGGCACGCCTTCTACACCGTAGGCATTGGCCAGGTCAGGATTTTGGTCAATATCCACCTTTGCCAGCACGAAATCGTACTCTTGCGACAGCTTTTCTAGCATTGGCTTGAGCAACTGGCAGGGCCCGCACCAGGTTGCAAAAAAGTCCACCAGAACGGGTTTTTCGTAAGATTTTTGCACGACTTCATCAGCGAAGTTTGCAGCGGTAATTTCAACAGAAGTGCCCATAAGCAAGCAGTTAAGAGAGTGGTAGGGTGTTGAGGGTGCGTGTTCTCGCCCTATCATGCCTGAGAATGAAGCCATGACCGAGCAACCTTATGTTTTTTTAGCAGGTGCCAGCCGGGGCGTTGGGTTTGAGCTGGCGTGCTGGCTCTTGCAGCGGGGCATTTCCACCCGGACGTTGCTGCGGCTGCCGCCGGATACGGATGGAACACCTTCGCCCGCGCAGGCAGAGTTGGAGTCTCTGGGCGCGGCGATCGCCATTGGGGATGCGCTGGATGCCGAGGCGGTCAACCGTGCTATGCAGGGGCCACCCTTCAACGCGCCACCCTGGGCAGTGGTCAGCACCATTGGCGGCATCGGGCCGGACGGGCGGCGGGCCGATTTTTTGGGCAATAAGGTACTGATCGACGCGGCCGTGCAGGCGGGGGTGCAGAAATTTGTGCTGGTGTCGTCCATTGGCGCGGGCAAAAGCGCGATCGCCCTGCCGCCGCAAGTGCTGCAAACGCTGGGGCCGGTTTTGGCAGAGAAGGAGCAGGCGGAGCAATACCTGATGGCCAGCGGGCTGCCCTATACTATTGTGCGGCCGGGTGGACTGAAGTCGGAACCCGCCACGGGAAACGCCGTGCTAACGCCAGATGTGGCGATCGCCGGGAGCATTCACCGGGCCGACGTGGCGGATCTGGTGGGGCGCTGCCTATTCTCCGATCGGGTCAACTGCTGCATCTTGTCGGCCGTCGATCGCGGGCTGCTGTATGGCACAGCGGAGTTTGAAATGGTGCCGCTAGAAGACTTTAACCCCAACGGCTGAGTTGCCTCCGTAGTTTTTGCAAAACTCGTTTTTACGGCCTTTCAAATACCTAAAGCGGGAGATTGATCAAGCCCCTTTCGGGTGAATCTCAAGGCTATTACAAGGCTATTGTTTAAGGGATTTAAACTTACGGATCAGCAGGCATTAGTTATTTTGTCGATTTTAGAGATTTCCGTTAATCTATCTGGGAGGCTGCCGATTATTTTCAAACAAACCTTGAAAAAGCTTGGGATAGCCTGCTGGATGCGTCTTGCAAAGATCAAGTTTTTGGGTCAAAGATTGCCCTGTTATTACCCGCAATGATCTTTTCAAAAAGTCCGATCTTTTCAAAAAGTTTAGAAATTAAGGTGTTTGGGTGATGCAGAAAGGGTTTGCACTGCCCAGAATTCTTATTTGAAGATATTCTCTATATTGGTCTAGGCTGTTTCCCATTTGTGAGAAGGTTATGCGATCGCTCTCAATTTTTTTGTCTGCTACCGTTAGCGTTACCGCGACCCTGTTCTCTGCCGAAGCCATCCGCGCTGAGGCCCAGCTTCCATCCCAGGTATCCCCAGAGACTTCATCGGGGAGTGCGCCCGATGGCGGCGAAACCTCCCAGGCCCTAGCCCCGTCCCTCTCGGTTCGACCCGCGCTAGCACGACGCCGGCAGCAGGCAGACCGAGCTGCCGACTGGGAAATCCTGGCGGAACAGGTGGGGGGGCGACGAGGTGCTTCGGGCAACAGAGACGCGAGCGAAATCAACGGAACGATGGCGGTTGCCCAGCCCGCTGAACCCCAAAAGGCGATCGCCCGGCTGGCTGCTGGTAATCGACTCGATGACGAGGGGCGATCGCCAGCCGCAACCACATCTGAAACGCCTCTACAGGTTGCCCAGACCGAGCCAGTTCCCTTTCCCCCCGCCGCAGATCCTGAGCCTGCTCCGGCTCAACCCATCGCTCCTGCTGAAGTTCCAGCAACTCCAGCAGAACCAGACACTGAAGCGCGACCCCTCCAGCCCATTACAAATACTTTTACAGATGGCTTCCCAGAGAACCTGGAACCCCGTCCCAATCCTCTGCTGTTTCCCACTCGCCCCGAAGAAGTCCGCACTGGCGAACCGCAGCCGATTACCCTCCAGCAGGCGATTGAGCTAGCCCGACGCAACAACCGCCAGCTTCAAATTGCCGAACTGGAGCTAGAACAGGCCCGGGCGCAACTTCAAGAAGCCCGCGCTGCCAACTTGCCGACTGCTCAGCTCGGAGCCGACTTGACGTTTACAGAGAACACCGATCGCCCTCAGCCCTCTATCTTTAACCCCAATCCACCCCAGGAATCGGATATCACCACCAGCTTGGGAGGGAGCGTTCGGATTGACTACGACCTGTTTACCTCTGGGCAGCGCTCTGCGACGATTCGGGCAGCCGAAGGTCAGGTGCGACTGCGAGAGCTAGAGGTCGAGCGCCTGTCTGAGCAACTGCGCCTAGATGTGAGCAATGACTTTTACGATGTGCAGGAGGCGGATGAAAACGTCCGGATTGCTCAGGATACGGTGCGGCAGGCAGAGCAAAGCCTGCGGGATGCGCTGGCGCTTGAGCAGGCTGGTGTAGGGACTCGGTTTGATGTCTTGCAGGCACAGGTTGAGCTGGCCAATGCTCAGCAAGAACTGGTGCAGGCGCTGAGCGATCAGCAGACCAATCGACGGCGACTAGTACGCCGACTTGACCTGTCCCAAACGGTGAATCTGGTGGCGGCCGATGCGGTGGCTCCAGCCGAGGACTGGACGCTATCTCTGGAGGAGAGTATTGTCCTGGCCTACAAAAATCGAGCAGAACTGGAGCAGCAGTTAGTTCAGCGCGATATTGCCCAGCGGCAACGGCGGGCGGCTTTGGCTACGTTGGGGCCTCAGGTGGCGCTGTTTGGTCAATATCAGTTTGAAAATCCCACCAACGATCAAAACTCAGACTTTAGAGATATTTACCAATTTGGGGTACGGGCTTCGATGACGCTGTTTGATGGCGGCCGGGCCAGGGCGCAGGCTCGTCAGCAGGAACTGAATATGGCGATCGCCGAAGCGTCTTTTGCCGACAACCGCGATGCCATCCGGCTGGAAGTAGAGCAATCTTTTTACTCGCTTCAGGCCAACAGAACCAACATCAGTACCGCCGAAGCGGGTGTGGAACAGGCGCGAGAATCGCTGCGACTGGCGCGTCTCCGGTTTCAGGCAGGCGTGGGCACTCAGACTGAGGTGCTGCAAGCCCAAACTGATCTGACGCGGGCAGAGGCAAACCTGGTGCGGGCAGTGTTGGGCTACAACCGCTCTTTGGTCGCGCTCCAGCGGGCGATTAGCAACCTGCCCGACGGCTACCTGGCCGAAGATCCCCTGGGGCGGGGCGATCGCATTCGGAATACCCGATGATCGCTTCGCAATACCCGGTGATCGCCTATTTCCGCTGCCATTCGGCAATGTTCCAGGTGTTCAGATCCCACGGGGTCAGGTTTACCCCAGCAAGGCGATCGCCCACCCCGGCAGTTTCCGCCCGATGCACTAGGGGAATGACCGCGATATCGTTGACCAGCAGATCGTTCATCTGGACAAAAATCTGCCGTCGCGCGTCTGGGTCGAGTTCGCTAGCCACCTGCTGCCACAGGGCATCGTAGGCGGGGTTGCAGTAGCGCGAAACGTTGTCTTTGGACCAATTATTGGCTTTTTGGGCGATTTCGCTGCAAAGGTAGGTTTTCATGTAGGAGCCGGGGTCGGGGTTGGTGTTGCCCGTGGTGTACATTTGCAGGTCGGCATAAAAGTGGCCGGTATTGTCGGGGTTGGTGGGGCTGCTGTCAAAGAAAATGCTGGCATCAATGCTTTTTAGCTCCACCCGAAAACCAATGGATTCCCACGCCTGCTTCAGGATTTCCTGGGTCTTTTGGCGCAGCGGGTTGACGGAGGTCTGAAACAGCAGTTGGAGGGGCACGCCGTCTTTGTCGCGGATGCCGTCGCCATTGGTGTCTGTCCAGCCTGCGCTATCTAGGGTCTGCTGAGCGGCTGCCAAGTCAAACTGGTAGGCAGTGTTGGGGGAACTGAAGGATTCTGGAGCCACCAGGAAATTGGCCGTGGGCTTGCCGGTGCGGCCATAAAGCTGGGTGGCGATCGCCTCTCGATCAATTGCTAAGCTCAGCGCTCGCCGCACTGCGGGGTCCGTGAGAAACGGGTGGGGACGGCTGGCGTGCGATCGCTCTCCGTCTACCTCCACATTGGGATCAGAGAAGTTAATCAAAATTCGCTCCATCAAGGAGCCAAAATTCGCCACCACTTCGCCCCGCCCTGCCCCGGCCAACTGCTCCAAGATCGGCGCTTCCACTTGCAGGTTATAGGCAAAGTCCACATCGCCCGTTTGCAGCACCGCCCGCGCCGCCGACACCGCATCGCCGCCGCCCTTCAGTTCAACACGAGAAAACCCCAGCGAGTCTGCCCCGCGATAGTTGGGGTTTGGCTCATAAATCACGACGTCACCGGGTTTGAACTCCACCACGCGATAGGGGCCCGTACCCACAGGCATCAGGTTGGCCGGAGCCTCCCGCGACTGTGCGCCCAGATACTCGGCAAACGAATGCTGGGGCAGCACCATCCCCTCTGTGCCTACAAACACATTGCTCCAGGCAGGATTCGGCTCTTTGAAGGTGATTTTGACCGTCGTCTCGTCCAGCGCCTCTACGGACTCGATGATTTCGTAGGTCGCCGCCGAAATCGCCGCCACCTCTGGATTGGTCACAAACTGGTGCGTAAACACCACATCCGCCGCTGAAAACGGCTCCCCGTCCGACCATTTCAGCCCCGGCTTCAGCTTCCAGGTGACGGATCGGCCGTCTGCTGCTACACCGCCGTTTTCTAGCGTGGGCACCTCTGCCGCCAAGATCGGAATCAGATTGCCCTCAGCATCGTAGCTAGCCAGCGGCTCCAGGGTAATGCGGCTGGCTTCCGAGTCTTTGAACCCGTTAGACAGGTGCGGGTTCAAAATCGTTGGCGCTTGCCAATAGAGCAGCTTGAGCGTGGTCGCAGAGGTATCCGCCGCTGGGCTGGCCGTTGGGCCTTGGGAGGCGGGTGGAGAAGAGTCGCAGGCGATCGCCAGCACCAGGCACAGCAGGGCGCTGCAAAGAAACGGCAACAGGCGGCGCTGCCAACGGTTTGGGAACATGGAGCGGGGGATAGGAAATCGAAGTTTCTACTAGGGAAGCACGGTTTCTGGAGCGCTGTGGTTAAGGCGAATACGCTCTGGGCGCTCAGGCAGAGGCAGGCAGCGCGGTCTGCTTTAGCTCGACCGGTGAATAGGTCGCCAGTTGTGCTTCGATTTCGTCACGCACGATCGCCCGATAATCCAAGAAATGCTCCAGGTGGGCGCAGTTGATCAGGTAGTGGTCATATACACGGGGGTTGTGGCGCAGGATAGAGAAGAGTTGTCGCCAAAACTGCCAGCGGGTGCTGCGCTTGATGCCCTGCCGCCAGAATAGGATGAACATGGCGCGGATCTCAATCGGCGTGAGCATGGTCGGCTTTTTCTTGCGGTTGGGGCTGGGGCGCATTTCGATGAAATGGCGATAGACCCGCGCCAAGTAGCGATGCGGGTCATACAGTTCCCAAAAACAGCGGATATATTCCTGCGCGATGTCTTCGATGGGGCGCGTGGGCACGAAGTTGATCAGCGTGGACTGGTGGATGCCAGCAGCTTCGTCGGGATTAATCAGCCGCCCTTCTTTTTCGAGCCGCTGAGACAGGGCCGTGTTGGGCAAAGCTTGCAACATGCTGAATAGCGCCTGGGGAATGGCAGTGGCTTCGACGAAATTAATGATGCGATCGCCCGCCCCCGGTTTCTCCCCATCAAAGCCGATAATGAACCCCGCCATCACCCGCAGCCCAGAGCGGTTAATCGTCTTGACAGCATCAATCAGCGGGTTGCGGGTATTTTGAAACTTCTGCGTCAGCGAGAGGCTGTCGGTATCTGGTGTTTCAATGCCCAAAAACACCGCATTGAAATTCGCTGCAATCATCAGATCCAGCAACTCCTGATCCTGTGCCAGATCTACCGATGCCTCGGTGACAAAGCTGAAGGGATAGTCGCGCTCCTGCATCCAGGGCACCAGTTCTTTCAGCAGCAGCTTTACATTGCGCTTATTGCCGATAAAGTTGTCATCCACGATAAAGATGGATCGCCGCCAGCCCTGGTCATATAGCGCTTGCAGCTCTGCCAAAAGCTGGGCAGGCGTTTTGGTGCGCGGCTTGCGCCCGTACAACACGATGATGTCGCAGAACTCGCACTGGTAGGGGCATCCGCGCGAAAACTGAATCGACATCTCGCTATAGTCGTCCAGATTGAGCAGGTCAAAGCGCGGAATCGGTGTAGTCGTAACATCGGGCTTTTCACCGTTTGCACGAAAAATGCCGGACGGCTCGCCTCGCTCCAGCGCCTCCACAAACATGGGCAGCGTGATCTCCCCTTCGTCTAGCACTAGGTAATCTGCGCCCGCTTCCAGTGCAGGTTCAGGAACCGAGGTGACGTAGGGCCCACCCACAGCCACGGGCTTGCCGCGCCGTTTAGCCTCCCGGACTCGATCCAGCAGGTCGTCTTTTTGCACGATCATCCCAGAGATGATCACCAAATCCGCCCAGTCCCAATCCGCCTCCGTTTCGGGGCCCGCGTTGCGGTCTATCAGGCGAAATTCCCAGGTTTGGGGCAAAATCGCTGCCACGGTGATCAAGCTGAGCGGTGGTAAAGACACCTTGCGTCCAATCAGTTCCAGCGCCTTGTCGTAGGACCAGAAAGATTTGGGAAAGAGCGGATAGAGCAATAAAGCACGCATAGCGGTCGGGTTAGGGTGACAGTGCTAGCAAACTGGGAAACCTCAGTTTCCAAAGCTTCCGACCTGGGATAGGTCGAAAACCTAGTCGCAGCATACCCCACCTTCTAAACAGGGGACAACCGCATCTGAGACAGCCCTGATAGGAACCGCCGCAGCATGAAAAACTGACCGCTCTCTCGATTCCTTCTGTATCCTCTTCTGCTGCTCCTATCAGCTACACCTCGTCGTGGGCGAAGCGGTTGTAAAGGAAATCCAGCGCATAGTTTCGCAGCTTGTAATATTCCGGATCTTCCATAATCAGCTCCCGATCTCTGGGACGCGCAAAGGGAATGGTCAGAATTTCGCCGATATTCGCAGCCGGGCCGTTGGTCATCATCACCAGGCGATCGGCTAGAAACAGCGCCTCGTCAATGTCGTGGGTGATCATCAGCACCGTGCAGCGATGCTCGTTCCAGATGGTCAGCAGTTCTTCCTGCAATTCCTCTTTGGTGATGGCATCCAATGCGCCAAAGGGTTCATCCAGAATCAGCACTTCAGGGCGCGTGGCCAGGGCGCGGGCGATCGCCACTCGCTGCTTCATTCCCCCAGAGAGTTGGGGTGGCTTCTTATCCATCGCGTCGGCCAGACCCACCAGCGCCAGGTGGTCACGGGCGATCGCCCGTTTCTGAGCCTCCGGCTTCTCAGGATAGACAGCATCCACCGCCAGATAGACATTTTCAAACGCCGTCAGCCAGGGCAGCAGGGAATAGTTCTGAAACACGACCATCCGATCGGGCCCCGGTTTCACGATGGGCACACCCTTCAGCAACACATTACCCGTCGTCGGCGTGCTGAAACCCGACACCATATTCAGTAGAGTCGATTTTCCACAGCCAGAATGCCCAATCACACAGATAAATTCACCAGCCTGAATCGACAGATTCACGTCTTCAAGAACTGTGTAGGGCCCGTTAGGTGTAGGGTAGACCTTGCTGATGTTTTCAAGGGAGAGAAGCGGCATATCTCTTGCAATGGAATGAACTTTGGAAAGCGGTGAAGCACTAGCGATAACTTGCATAGGAAGCCTGGCAGGAATACTAGAAGGATAAGGAAGGAACTCGTTTGGAAGTCCCCTCAACAAGATGACGGGAAGACGAGCTACCAATCTCTAAGCCGCAACAAGCGGGCGCGAATCGATTGCGACTTCGGCAACGCTGAAATCACGCTTGATGTCGAGACTGTTCAGATAAGCAATCGGATCTTCGGCATCAAATGTTATGCCATCAAATAGGGTGATTGGCCCGCGATGATACTTGATATCCAAAATGCCCAGTTCGCGGGCGGCAGTGCTGAATACACTCACGCGACAGACGCGCTCCAGAATTTCCATCCAGTTGCGGGGAAAGGGAATTTCGCCCCAGCGGGCCATTTGCGTCATCATCCACAGATGCTCCGTCCGGCTGGGACGATTCACCCCGTCGCCAAAAAACAGGTGATGGGCATACTCGCGCATGGGCCGATCCAGGTTGCACACAAATGTATTGGGATCGCCCAGATGGATGTAATCGATATTCGTGCTGATGTATTCTCGCCGGGCCAAGAGCGATCGCACTTCGGGTTCATTTTCTGGATCGGCGCAATACCGACAGGCTTCCAAAAGCGCTTTCGCCAGCGCGATGTGTGTGTTCGGATGGGTATTCGCCCAGTCTTCGCGCACACCCAGCACTTTACCGGGATGTCCCTGCCAAATTTCCAGGTCGGTTGCAACGGTGAAGCCTGCGTCTTCGATGGCAGCCCGCAGATTCCAGGGTTCGCCGACACAATAGCCGTCAATCGTTCCGGCTTTCAAATCCGCAATCATCTGCGCCGGTGGAATTGTCTTCAGCGACACGTCGCAATCCGGATCGATGCCACCGGATGCCAGCCAGTAGCGCAAAAGTAAGTTATGCATCGAGGACGGATGCACCATGCCCAGAGTATGCTGCTGCTCGGTTGATTCCAGCAGCATCCGCTTAAAGTCTGTGGCGGTATACACGCCCTGTTCGTAGAACTTTTTGGCAAGGGTGATGGCGTTGCCGTTGCGGGTCATGGTGAGCGACGACACAATCGGCAATGGCGTGTCCTGATGTCCGCCAACTGTCAGCCAGACAGGCATTCCCGCAGGCATTTGGGCTGCATCCAGATAGCTGCCTGCGATGCCGTCTACAATGCCGCGCCAGCTACTTTCGCGCACCAGCGACACCTCGTCCAGTCCGTGCTTGGCAAAGAATCCTTTTTCCTTGGCCACCACCAGCGGTGCACAGGCCGTCAGCGGCACAAAGCCCACTTCCAGGTTGACCTTTTCTAAACCATGACGGGCGATCGCCGTCGTTTTCTTAGCCCGCAGTTTCTTAATCCGCTTCTGCTGATTCAGGAAGTAGATAATCTCCGAGCGCAGGCTGTAATAGCTGGGATGGTTCACGACTTCCATACGGCGACGCGGACGGGGAATATCTACCTCCAGGATGCCGCCAATTTTCGAGGCAGGGCCGTTGGTCAACATGACAATGCGATCGCTCAGCAGCACCGCCTCGTCTACGTCGTGCGTCACCATCACTGCCGTCACCTGGTTTTCCTCGCAGATCTTCATCAACTGCTCTTGCAGATTGCCGCGAGTCAGGGCATCCAGCGCCCCAAAGGGTTCATCCAGCAGCAGCAGCTTAGGGCGAATGGCCAGGGCACGGGCGATCGCCACTCGCTGCTTCATTCCACCCGAAAGCTGCGCTGGAGGCTTGTCGGCTGCGTGCTGCAACCCCACTAGATGGATATGCTGTTCAACAATCTCCCGCCGCTCTGCCTTGGGCAGATCCGTCAGCACCTCATCCACCGCCAGCGCAATGTTTTCGCGCACGGTCAGCCACGGCAACAGCGAATAGTTTTGAAACACCACCATGCGATCGGGGCCAGGACGCGATACCTTCTGCCCCTCCAGCGTCACCACACCATCCGTCGGCAAATCCAGCCCCGCAATCATATTCAGCAGCGTAGACTTGCCACAGCCAGAGTGACCAATCAGCGAAACAAACTCACCTTTTTTGATTTCTAGATCAATGCCCTTCAGCGCGACATATTGCCCGCCACCAGAAAGCGAAAAGACCTTTTCGACCTGATCAACCGCAACAAAGAGAGACATAGGACATTTTGAGAAATAAGTGTTGGCGTGTTGGGAGGTCGAAGGAAGGAAGTGTTGGCGTTGGAGTGAGACGACTCCATCCCTCCATCCCTCCGTCCCTGCAACCTAGAACCCGATACTCGAAACCTGAAACCTGTCGTCTGAACCCTCTAAGCGTTCGGCACAATCTTGCGCTGAATAAAGGCCATCAGGCGATCGAGCGCCAGACCAACCGCGCCGATATAGATCACCGCCACGATAATTTCAGTCACGTAGTTCTGCTGATACGCATCCCAAATAAAGAAGCCAATTCCCGCCACACCCGACATCACAATCTCCGCCGCAATAATCGCCAGCCAGGCCAGACCGATGGCAATCCGCAGTCCAGTAAAGATATAGGGCAGTGCCGAAGGCAGCAGCACCTTAAAGAAATACTTTTGCTTGGAAATTTGCAGCACGCGGGCCACGTTTTTATAGTCTTGGGGAATTTCCCGCACGCCGACTGCGGTGTTGATCAAAATCGGCCAGATCGCCGTAATGAAAATCACGAACAGCGCCGCCGGTTCGTTTTGCCGCAGCGCAGCCAGCGCAATGGGAACCCAGGCCAGCGGCGCAACCATCCGCAAAAACTGGAAGAGGGGATCGAGCGACTTGTCAATTACCTTGTTGCTGCCCACGATGATTCCCAGTGTGATTCCGACAATCGCCGCTGCGATGTATCCCCTTGCCACACGACCCAAGCTAATCATCGTCTGCCGAAACAAGCCCTGATCCAGGTCGCTGTTGTAATAAAACGGATGCGTGATCAGATAACGACTGCGCTCATCCGTGATCACCTGAAGCGGCCCCGGTAGGGCAATCAAGCCAGCGCTGGACAGAATCTGCCAAACTGTCAGAAATGCCAAAATGCCCAGAACAGGTAAGACAAAGTTCGACGCAGAACCTTTCATAAAAGACTGCATCGTTCTTTGCCAGCCCGTAGCACGAGAACGAGAATGAATACCAACTGCCATAAAACCTCCCGAATGAAACGCTAGATTGACGGAATTAGATGGACGGAATTAGCCCGGATCTGCCGTTGATCAAAGCCAGCGGAAATACATAGTTAGAATGCTTAAGCAAAGATAGGCGTGAACATAGGAGAAACAGGGCGTTTTGAATCAGGGGTCAGGGCTGCGCTTTTCGCTCTTCGCCCTTCGCTTTTCGTGCTTCCAATCTTCCACCCTAACCCCCAACTCCTAACCCCTAAGCAGCCTTGATCTTGAGGCTCTTGAGGTAAGCTTCAGGATTCTCCGGATCGAATTTCACGCCGTCAAAGAAGGTTTCTACGCCCCGGCTGGTTCCACTGGGCACGTCCGCAGTGAATCCGGCTTCCTGAGCCGCTTCACGCCACAGGTCTTCCCGGTTCACCTCGTCGATGATGCGCTTAGCCACATCCAGATCCGTCAGCGCGTTCTTATGGAAGCCCCAGCGCAGCGATTCCGTCAGGAACCACAGATCATGGCTCTTGTAGGGGTAGGAAATGCTGTCGCCGTTGGGGTCTTTCCAGTAGAGCGGGCCAGCATTGAAGTCGTTGAAATCTGACTTTCCATCGCCCATCTTGTACGTGCCCTTGAAAGGCGGCGTAAGAATTTCGTTCGTGGTGTTGAAGAACTCGCGGCCAGCGCAGATGGTCACCAGTTCCTCGCGGTTGGCGGGGTCATCACACCACTGCTGCGCCTCCATCACCGCTTTGAGAATTGCCTTGGTGGCTTTCGGGTGTTTTTCGACCCAATCAGCCCGTATGGCCAGATATTCTTCTGGGTGATACTTCCACATTTCGTGGGTCAGCGTCGCCATGAAGCCGATGCCATCGTTGACAATGCGATAGGGCCAGGGGTCGCCTGTGCTGAAGGCATCCATCGTGCCGTTCCGCATTCCCTGCACGGTTTCTGCTGGGGGCACGGCCAGTAGCTCAATATCTTTATCTGGATCTACGCCGCTTGCCGCAAACCAGTAGCGAATCCAGAAATCCTGGTTGGCATTGGGGAAGGTGTAGGCTGCTTTGAACTTGCGCCCGTTCTTGGACTGGAAGCTCTTGACGTAATCCAGGTCGTTGATCTTGAGGCCCATGCCTTTGCCCTGATGCAGACCCGCAACAGCAATGCCGTTTCCTTGGGTATTTAGCTGACACAGCACCGCCATCGGCACCTTTTGATTGTTCAGCGTGATAATCCCTTCATGAATTAGATGAGGCATGGGCATTTGCCACTGCCCTCCGTCGATGCCGCCTGCTTCGGAACCAATGGTGACGTTATCCCGCGCACCGGCCCAGTTGGCTTGCTTGGCGACGGTCACGTCGGTCATGCCGTACTTGTCGAAAAAGCCCTTCTGCTTGGCAATGATCAGTGGTGCAGATTCAACGATTGGGAGATAGCCCAGAACAGCTTTGGTAACTTCGGGCGTATCGTTGGCTGCGACTGGGCTAGCCGCTGGCGATGCGCCAGATCCTGTAGCAGGGCCGGAAGAAGATGTGGTGCAGCCTTTGAGGAGAACTGCACCAGCCGCCGATGCCCCAGCGGTGAGCAGAAACTTCCGACGAGACAAGCCAGAGAAATGAGACATAGATCCTCCTAAGACGATTTTGAAGATCGTCACTTTGTGAACGTTGAGTTGAACTTTGGGTTGAACGTTAAACCGAAGGAAGATAGCACAACCTTAGCCACTCTGTGTCAGAGTAGGGAGATTGGGCGATCGCCTGGGTGATGAATCGAGCGATAGCGAAAGTTCGTACCGTTCCTTAGCTCCATCTTCCTGAGAAGCAGGGCTTGCCACACTTGCAGAAAGCAAGCATTAGGCTGAATCGACAAAGCTGCGGAATACTAATCGAAACCAGATAAGACAAGTAAGAACTGATATAGCCATCGGTATAGCCATGCATCTCTGGTCGAAGCCAGTAACGCCTGTGCAACTTTCGATGTTGAATTGAGTGTACTCTGTTTTCGCGATAATCATATATATAAACTTATGATTCTGGATATAACGATAGTCTTATGGCTATGATTACCCAATGCTCTGCCTTTCCCCGAAAGCCCTCTAAAGTGAGCGAATTCCTTGATGGACGGTTTTTTGAACCTGCATAAGCCTGCCGGACTGACTTCCCACGACTGCGTGGCGTGGGTGCGGCGATCGCTCAAGATGAAGCGCGTCGGGCATGGCGGTACGCTCGACCCGGCGGCAACGGGCGTATTGCCGATCGCTCTCGGTCGGGCCACCCGCTTGCTGCAATTTTTGCAGCAGGACAAGGTGTATTGGGCGATCGCCCGCTTTGGCATCACCACGACCACAGACGACCTGGAGGGCGACATCCGCACCCAAGCCCCCGCTGCCCATCTCACCCGCGATCAGGTCGAGGCGCTTTTGCCCAAATTTCTGGGCACAATTCAGCAGTTGCCGCCTGCCTATAGCGCTATTCAGGTCGGCGGCCAGCGGCTCTATGACCTGGCGCGGGCGGGCGTTGCCGTAGACGTGCCCGTGCGAACCGTAACGATTTACCAGATTGACCTCCTGGACTGGCGGCCAGGTGACTTTCCCGAAGCGGAACTGGCGATCGCCTGCGGAGCCGGAACCTATATTCGCTCCATCGCCCGCGACCTGGGAAACCTGCTGGGCACAGGCGGCACGCTGGCTAGCCTGATTCGCACCCAGAGCCACGGGTTTGACCTGGCAGCCAGCCTCACACTAGAAGATCTGGCGGCACAGGCCGAAGCGGGAACTTTTGAACCCATTCCGGCGGCGATCGCCCTGGCTCACCTGCCTGCCCTCACGCTAGCTCCACCTGACGCACTTCGCTGGACGCAGGGCCAGCCCATCGCCACAGACCCCGTGACCGACCTCGACGCACCGCTGCGAGTTCACGATAGCTGCAACAAGTTTCTGGGCATTGGCAAATTTCGCGCCACCCAGCAAGGCATTTGCCTGGTGCCGTGGGTGGTGCTGGCAGGACAGATGGACTAGCGCCGCTACACGTTGCCGTAGACTGGGACCACTGCCCCCCGCAAATCCCGCGCCGCTTCCGAAGCCAAAAAGCAGATCACCTGCCCCAGCGATTCTGGTTTCACCCACTGGGCAGCGTTTTCTGCCCCCATCGCGGCTCGGTTTCCGGGCGTGTCGATGATGCTGGGTAGCACGATATTTGCTGTAATGCCCGTGCCTCGCGTCTCGTCGGCGATCGCCCGCGTCAGCGCCAGCACGCCCGCTTTGGAGGCGCAATAGGCCGCAAGCTGTGCGCCTGGCTCCACTGCACCCCGCGACCCCACCGTGACAATCCGCCCGTAATCTTGCTCCAGCATTCGTCGCAGACTGTGCTTACACACCAAAAACGTCGTGCCCAGGTTCAGGTCAAAATCTTTTTGCCACTGATCATAGGCATATTCATGGGTCGGCCCCATCGAAAAGCCACCAACGAGATGAATCGCCGCATCCACCCGCTGCATTCCGTCTATCAACTGCTGCACCGACTGCTCATCGTTCAGGTTCGCCGACACAAACCGAATCCGCACCAAATCTGCCGGAGACAACAGCCCCTTCATCCGCTCCACTTCGCGGGCGTTCATATAGGGAATGGTGATCGACGCTGCCCCCTGGGCCAGCAGAACAGGCGTTACGCCCTGTCCCAAACCGCCTGTGCCACCCGTTAACAGCACTTCCTTACCCGTCAAATTCATAGACGCTTCTCGCTTAATGTTTATTAATGTTTCTTCCTTGATAATTTCCGAAACCTGCTGAAAAGCGTAGCGCCTCAAGATGACAGCAGGATTAAAATCGGAGATAGTGCATTAGCTCGGCAACCAGGCCCGGCGGCAAAGCAAGTCGCTGCTGAAAATCTGCCAAGTTTCGATAGGGGCCGTAGCGCTGGCGGTGGTGCAAAATTGCCCGTGCCAGAAATAGGTCTATGGCAGGAACGCGGATCAGGGCCTCTAGCGATGCAGTGTTGGGGTTGGTGGGCTGGATGGCGCAAAGACTTTCGGGGTCATAGTAGCAAAATTGCAGCACGGGTTCTAGCGGGCGGAGGCGCTGCACAGGCAGGCTGAGGGCGGCAGCGATGTCTTCTAGGCAGTGAAGCTGAACGCCAGACTGGGTGAGGGCTGAGAGCGATCGCGCTTGGTGAATCGATAGCCCTGGTAGCCGCAGCCAGTCATCTACACTCGCCTGGTTCACGTCAATCGCTACGCCGAGCCGCGCCGCAAGCTGCAATTCCTCTACGGACTGAAAGCGGTAGTAGGGGTCTTTGGCCAGGCGCGATCGCAGCGCTTCCTGAGCGCTATTCCTCAAGCCCATCGACCACCAGTTTCCGCTCATTCGCTGCCTGCTGTCGGGTATTAGTCGGGTATTAGTCAATTTGATCGAGCAGCCGCCGCCGCTTTTGCTCAAATTCGTATTCAGAAATTAAGCCGTCCTGCCGCAGCCTGTCGAGCTGGCGCAGCGCATCGGCGATCGCCCCCACTTGGGCCGGGTCAATCCGGGGCGCAGCGGGCTGGGGTGGCAGCGGAGTGCCCCCGTTAAACGCGGCATCAAACGCAGTTTGCCCCTGCACCAGAAACCAGATTCCTTCAAAAAGGCTGGCGATTCTGGGAATGCCGCTCCAAAAGAACAAAAGATAGGCAATGCCCCAGCCGCGCTGCCCCAGATAAAACTTGTGTAGTCCTGGAACGACGATACCAGCAAGGGCAAGCAGGATGGCAGTGCGGCGATTTCGGGGGGGATAGGTTTGGCTGAGCATTGCTGGGATTTGGGCGATCGCAGAGAACTCGCGAATTCCTAAAACCTCTCCATGATATCGATTCTGGCAGGCAGCGGACACGATTTCTGCCCACCTGCCTTCATCAAGTCTTTGCGGAATGCTCAAAAAGACTCTATAGGACTCCCGCGTTTTGGCCTATGCCGCGCCTGCGGAAATCGCCATAATATTGAATAATTGAATAGCCCCCAACTCAATAGCCCCGGACGGCTGAATTTTTTTGAGTTCTGTGCAAATTTTTTGGCTGTGTATCGCGTCTACTGCTGTTCATTCACGATTCCAGGATTTTTCTCGTCTGTCGATAGACAGTCTATTTCCAGCGCCTGACCAACTTGTAAGAACAAGATCAGTATCCGGGGTAACGCAGCCCCCGTGAAAATACTGATACCCTAGAAGTTCACCAGGACAAAATTGCGTCATGAGTGGGCATCTGCCGCCTGATGGCGGCCTGAATGAGGATTCTTCTCCCCAGAAATACGGGTAGGAGGCTGCTATCCTTTACTAAGAGGTAACTCTACGGCAGACCAACCAAGAGTCAACCCTAGGTCAAGAGTCAACTCGTCAACTCTAGGTTGATAAGTCACTCCAATGGCTCAATCTTTGTTCCTGGCGATCGCTTCTGGTGCATCCGAGCCTAACGCAGGCCAAACGAGAGGAAACGGGCAGGCAGCCATGCTGTTCTGCCACGGTTTACGTGATATCCGACTTTGCTGAAGAGACGCACTTGAATGTGGCAGAGGTCTTTTTCACCCGACTGGCTGACGCAATTTACCGACCCCTACGCGGTGCTGGGGTTGTCGGTGACTGCGGACGAGCGACGTGTCCTCAAGCGCTATCGGGCGATCGCCAAGCTGCTGCATCCCGACAGCTTTGCCCAGGCCGATGCCGCCAATCGCGAACTGGCCACTCAGCTATTTGCGCGATTGGTTAGCCCGACCTATCAAAAAATTAAGCAAGACAAAGGGCGGGCCGAGCATCTAGCGCTGCTGCGGTTTCGGGTGCGCCGCATGAGCCGAGAGGAGCCGATGCATCCCAAAAGCGCGATCGCCCAGTCCCTCATCAAAACGTCTTTGGCCAACATTGACGTGTTTTATGAACAGGCCGTTACTGACCTGGCCGCTACGCAATATACCCCGCTGGATCGATTCGAGTCCGTCACCGAGCAGTTGGGCGAACTGAATCTCGTTTACCTGCGGCTCAAGATGGGTGAGCCGATTATTCGGGAAAAACGCACGGGGATTGTGTCTACGGCCGCCCCCGCGCCTGCTACCTTTTCTCCGGCTTCCCCTGCTGATGACGAGAAGCCTGCCATCGACTATGCCCAGCGCCACTACCAGCGGGCGCAGGAATATGTCCGCAAGAATAATCCCGGCCTGGCAGTGCGCGAACTGAAGGATGCCATCAAGATCGACCCCAAAAAGAGCGAATATCACTCGCTGCTGGCGGCGGCTTATCTGATGCAGGACTTGCCCACAATGGCCAAGGTTCACTGCCGTCAGGCGCTCAAGCTCAACCCCAAAGACCCCCTGGCGCTGCGCTATGCGCCCCGGCTCAATATTTCCCTCGAAGCGCCCGACGCACCCAACGCAAAGCCCGAAACTCCGGGGGGCGGACTGTTTGGGCTGTTTGCCCGCAAGCGCTAATCTCTGAATCTCTACGACTCTCTGCAATTAGGCTCGCGCAATTAGGCCCGCAAGACTGCCGAACTCGTGATTACTGAATTCGCTCGGTGTTGCCCGCTTTGACCCAGCCTTCGCTGCCGTCGTTCAGGCGCACCCGCAGCCACCCGCCGTCGGCGCTGGTTTCCAGCACGGTGATTTCCTGGTTATAGTCGATGCCGCCAATTTGCGCGGAGTCCAGGCTGGGGCCGTCTCGCAGCACAATCCCAACTGCCGGGAGAACGCGGGCAGTGTAGACCTCTCCAGACGCAGCAGCCTGGACAGGTGTGGTGTCTGGCGGTGGCACAGTACCATCCGCAGCGGGCACTGCGCCTCCAGGAGGGGCGGTGTCGTTGGGGAAGACGGGTCGAGGCGGCAGTTCGGTGAGGCGGTTGATTAGATAGCGGGCCGCGCTGACCCCTGCAAAAAACAGGATGGCGATCGCCAGCGAAACCCCAATTACGCCTTGTGCCAGCCGTTGCAAACCCATAGTGCGACTCATCTTTGGAACTTGAAAATCTTTGGGGAAATTGTTCGACGGGGAAACTGTTCGAGTAGGAAACTGTTCGAGTGGGAAACTGTTCAAGGACTCTTGCAGGATACCTGAGCCAGTCAGAGGATGAACACAAAACCTCGCAGGAATTTAACAGCAAGGCTAGGAAGATTGGGACTGGGATCGCAGAAATAAACTGCCCTGGCGAGAGGCCAGGCGGGCCCGCCCTTCGGCGGCAAAGCGCTGGAGCTTTTCGATTTGCTCTTGGGCAGTCCGCGCTAGGGGAATCATCTGGCTGGCTGCTTCTAGCACGTCGTCGGTCGTAAAGTCGCGCCCCTGGCTAAAGCCAAGATGCATCGCCTCGGTCAGGATTTGCTCAATCTCTGCCCCAGAGAATTCCGGCGTTTCATAGGCCAGCCGCTCTAGGTCGTAGCTTTGGAGATTGTGCGGCCGTAGGCGCATTAAGTGTACCTCAAAAATCGCTTTACGCTCTTCCTGGCTAGGCAGCCCCACAAAGAAAATCTCGTCAAATCGTCCCCGCCGCTTGATTTCGGGTGGCAGCGCCTCAATGTCGTTGGCGGTAGCGACCACAAACACGGGCGAAGTTTTTTCTGCGAGCCAGGTGATGAAGGTGCCAAAGACTCGGTTGCTGGTGCCAGAGTCGCCGCGTCCGTCCAGCCCAGCAAAGGCTTTGTCGATTTCGTCGATCCAAAGGACGCAGGGTGCCAGCGCCTCGGCAAGCTGAATCATCTGGCGGGTACGCGATTCGGACTCGCCCACCAGTCCAGCAAACAGGCGGCCCACGTCTAGCCGCAGCAGAGGCAGGTGCCAGTGGTGGGCGATCGCCTTTGCCGTCAGCGATTTCCCTGTGCCCTGAATGCCCACCAGCAGTAGCCCGCGGGGGTGCGGTAATCCGTACTGTCGGGCTTTTTCGGAAAACGCACCGCCGCGCCGCAGCAGCCAGTCTTTCAGATTATCTAGCCCGCCAATGTCGGAAATGCGCTCGGTGGCGGGATAAAAGTCAAGGATTTGCGTCTGGCGGATGGTCTGCCGCTTTTCTTCGAGAATCAGGTCTACGTCTTCGGCTTGCAGTTCACCGTGGGTGGCGATCGCCCGCGCCAGCACCCGCCGAATCCGCTCCATCGACAAGCCTTGGCAGGAACGCACCAGATCATCCAAGACCCGGCTATCGAGCGATCGCCCGGTCGCCATCGTCAGGCGCTCCAGTTCTTGCCGGATTTCGCTCGCGGTGGGCAACGGAAAATCCAGCACCGTCAGCACGTCGCTGAGGTCATCGGGAATCGTCACCTGTGGCGAAATCAGCACAATATTTTTGGGCTGAGACTTGAGCAATCGCGCCAGGTTTTTGAGCTTGCGGGCAACGGCAACATCGTCTAGAAAGCGATGAAAATCTCGCAGCACAAAGACGGCGGCGACGGTCGGCGGCAGCTTTTCGACCAGTTCCAGCGCCTGCACCGGGTTGCGTTTACCAGAGCCAGCATCGTTGGGGTTGCCCTGATAGCCATCGACAAAATCCCACACATAGAAGGAGCGGTTGCCCTGCTTGGCACATTGGGCGATCGCCCCTTCCACGCGCTCCTCTTCACGAGTCGGCACGTAGATCAGCGGGTAGCGGGCCCGCAGCAGCAGTTCAAACTCTTCTGCAAAACTCATGCCTCGTTCCTGCCAACCCCCTTCGTTTCATCTGCTGCACTCAGTTCAGCATTTGCTTTTTCAGGGCTTCTAGCGATGCCCATCGATGATCGACATTCACCGTCGGCACGGGCAACTCATCGCTTAGCTCAATACCTGCACACTTGGGGTCGCAGAGCTTGCGCGGAGGAATTTCCAGACAAAGCTGCTCGTAGAGCCACCGATCTGGCTCAAAATAGCCCCGCGGCGGCAGCGACTCGATCAACCCCTCCGTCGAGCTTAAATCCTGATCAAACAAATCCTCTTCGGCTGTGGGAGCCGTCTCTTGCAGCCAGATCATCTCCAACACGTCGATCGAGAGGCGATGGTTATACTGCTGCAAACAGCGATCGCACGTCAGGGTCACAATCGCCTCCGCCTTTGCAGACACGTCCAGATAGTTGCCCTTGTGCATCACGCGAATCGTGCCCTGCACGGGCATTAAGGTATCCAGATCGGGCAGGTGATCCTGCACCTCGATCGTTTCAGTCTGCTCGACCGCTCTCAGCAGTTGAGGAATATGAATTGCCTGCATCATAGCCGCCTCCTCTCGCACTCATTGCGATTGACGCTACGGAAAGAATAACCCGTTCTCAGTCCTGGCACTGTAGCCTGGGCCGCCCCACCCAAGAGGATCGGCTCATCAAGCAACTGCCAGCCAGAAGCAACTGCCAGCCAGCCGCATTGACCCAGCTACTTTCGACGCACCACCAGACGGCGATCGGGTTCCTGACCACGACTGGAGGTTTCCAGATCCTCATAGTCTTTAAGAAAGGTGTGTACCTGTCGCCGCTCAGCCGCCGACAGCGCCACCATCTCAAACTCTTCCCCCGTTTCGCGCACCTTTGCCGCCGCCTCTTCGGCCAGGGCCAGCAACTCCGCCTGACGGCGATCGCGATATCCGTCTAGCTCCACCGTAAACGGCTGCTGCTCACCCTCTGGCTTGCCCATGTTCAGCGTGGTGTTGAGCAAATACTGGATCGAGTCCAGCACCTCGCCGCGATCGCCCTGCAATGCGTGAATTTGTTCTACAGAGAGCGCATCCGCCGAAATCGTCAGCCAGCAGCTTTCATCCCCGCGAATGGCCACGCCGTCAGCCTCCACAGTGGCCGGCAACCGAGCCAGACTCAACAACCGGTTCAGCCACTCACGCCCCTGCTGCTGTTGCTCCACGCTTGCCATCTGCTATCCCGCCTTTTTCTTGGAACGTCCCGGCTCAAATGGCAGCGCTTCCCGCCTGCTGTCTCCACTCGCCTGCTTCTCTTGCTCGTCCAAAATCTTTTGCAGATTCTCCGGCAGCGGCTCTCGCGACAGAATAAAGGTTTGCAGCGTTTGGAAGATGTTGGCAATCACCATGTACATCAGTACGCCCGCAGGCAGCGGGAAAAACAGAAACATTCCCGAAAACAGCACTGGGGTCAGCTTGTTCACTGTATCCTGCTGGGGATTGTTGCTGGGGCCCTGACCCGACAGAAGCTGGTTTACATACAGGCTCAGACCAAAGAAAATGATCATGCCTACGATGTCCCAATGAATCGTGCCGTCGGCATCCCTCGCGCCCACACGACCCAGCTTGTCGATAAACAAAAAGCCCTTATTCGCCGCCAAGCCCTGCACCGTGCCCTGAATCGTGACATCCCCCGGCTTAATGGCCTGAATGTTACCGTCTTCGTCGATCTGGATATTTTCAGCGCCCTTGGTCACCTTCCAAACCGGGTTAATTACTGTGTCGGGGTACTCTGCCAGCACGTCTCGCAGTGGCTTACCCTCGGTGGTCTGGAAATCGATGCGAGTTTTTTCGCCGACAGACAGGCGAGTTCCACCAGGAACAACCGCTGCCACTGGCACATGCACCCCATCAGAAACGTAGATATTCTGAGGATTCGTGAGATAGGCCTGGGGCTGAATCTGCTCAATTTGCTCCTGCGGCAGAATTTGCAGATTCACGTTGTAGTTTACATCAGAGAATGGCGACCCCCGCAGCGTGGCAAACAGGGCAAACAAGATGGGCATCTGCACCAGCACGGGCAAACAGCCCGATAGGGGATTGCCAAACTCTTTGTAAACTTTGCCCATTTCCTCCTGCTGCTTAGCAGGATCGTCCTTGTAGCGCTCCTGAATTTCCTTAACCCGCTTTTGCATTACCGGGTTGGCAACCCGCATCCGGCGCATATTGCGGATCGACCCGGCGCTGAGCGGATACAGCGCAAATCGAATCACCAGGGTCAGAGCCACAATAGCCAGCCCGTAACTTGGCACGATCCCATAGAAGAAATCCAGGATCGGCAACATGACGTTGTTGGAGAGAAAACCGACACCAAAATCCATGTGCTTTGTGGGTACCTTGTGGCTCTGAACGTTTACGGCATGACTAAATCTGGAAACAATCTAGAAACAATCCGGGAATAAACTAGCTAGATGCTGTGCGTTTACCTTCACCAGATGTAATCACCAGACGCAACCAGACATCATTGTACGCTGCAAAACCAGTCGATTGCAGCCGAATTGAACGTCTGGTCAAGCGTCTGGTTGCAGTTGTCCCAATTCCTAAACGAGCAAACTGCCTAAGTGAATGGGGAGCTAGCTTGTGGGCTGATCCAACAGGTCTGACAATTCAGATCTATCGGGTCGGATCTAGTCGGGTCTAAGTGCTGGCTTTTTTGGAGGCCTTGGCTGCGATCCGCTCGCTGATGTAGTTGGCAACTTCTCGGAACTTGGGCATGGCGCGTAGCTCCAGACGGCTGCCGTCTTTCAGCGTAACAACCATGTCTCCCCAACTGCCTAGCCCGCGAGGTACGGCAACCACGCTAGCCATTTCGGAATAGATGACATCTGAGCGATCGCGCCCCATCCATCCACCCGTGACGGAAATCCGTCGGTCGGTAATCCGATAGCGGAGCCAGATGGCCCGAACGATCGCTCCCACCGTCAGCGGCAGGCACACCACCGTCAGCCCCAGCAGGCAGTTGAGGATCAAGTCCCCAATATGGGGGCCGCCTTCATAGTACACATCTTCCCGAATGCCCATCGAACACCTCGGCCTCTATCAGCAACTGCTTTAATTCTTGCAGAATTTCTTTATAGTTGCACTTTACTGCAACGGGTTGCACGATGACGACAATCATCCAGCCCGTTGTGAACCCAGGCAGCAACTCGCGCAGGGCCGCCCGGATACGCCGCTTGATGCGATTGCGAACCACGGCCCGCTTGCTGACCTTGGTGCTGACCGTGATGCCAATGCGCGTGGGCGATCGCTCTAGTTTTTCTGCCGCATCCCTATCAGGTTTATCAGAACTGGGCAAACCAGGCTTTCCCTGGCGGGCTGGAAACTGGCGCAATGCCCGCAGCGTGAAGTTGCGAGTGCTGCGCCGCACGCCGGCCTGATGAACCTTGCTAAATTCCTGCCGACGCTTGAGTCGATGGACTTTGGGGAGAGCCACAACACATCTATTCCGTAAGCCAGTAAGCCATAAGCCAATCCAGTCCAAATCCGTCCCTACGCAAACAAGCTAGCTCCAGGCAAACTGGTGGCTAGCTCAAACCCCTATCTGGACGGGACGCAGGTGGAGATTAGGAAACAGACAGACGAACCCGCCCTTTGCGACGGCGTGCCTTTAGCACTCGTTGCCCGTTTTTGGTACGCATTCGTGCGCGGAAGCCAGACGTGCGGCGGCGCTTGCGGGAGGTTCCACCCAGAGTACGTTTCGTCATAATTAGCTCTCCAACCGTTGCAGAAGGGGATGATACAGAATGTGAACTGCGAAAGCCACGGTCTACTATTGTATCACTCGCCATAGGACGCAAGACAAACGCAAAAGAAAAAACCCCAGAGGCGAACCTCTAGGGCTTGAATCAGGGTGCATCTACCATTCGTTTCTACGTCTGAGGACATAGAGCATCCGGAGAGGTTAAACAACTTCTGGGGAACTTCATCCCTTCTTCAGGCTCAATTGTCCCCCGCTTGTCTCTGTGCTTTATGGGTATAGGACTCATGCAGTTCTCCAGGCTTTGCCCCGACAAGATTAAGGAAACTTCGCTAGCGAGTTCTGGCAGCACGTGGATCAACTAGGGTTTGCAGGACGGCAACGGCCTGCGATTGCGTCATGCCCGGTCGAAGTTGCGGGTGGTAGAGCATCCGAATCAGTGTGCGATCGATTTCGGCGTACTCCGTTACGTCCGTCCAGCCCTGGTAGAAAATGCTGTTGGGATAGCGATTGGAGTCGCGCATCAAGCCCAACACCTGAGTCAGTTCTTCCCGCAGCAAGTGGCTCCGCTCTCGCTGCGTGACGCGGTTGGTGTTAGTAATCAAAATGCGGGCGTAGTTAATGACGCTGTTATTCCAACGCACCCAGAAAAAGCCTAGATTCCCTGGCACATAGTTGGGTTCTAGCTGGCGAAACTGGCTCTCTGGCGCGTAGATAATCTCGACATTGGGATTGCGGTCGTCGCGGACGAGCTGCACGCCGCTGCCGTTGAGTAGCTCGTTCAATTCTTGCATCACCTGGCGAATCGTCGCGTCATCCTCCGCAGTGCGGGTGCCCGTGACGCGAATTCTCAAGTTTGTATTCCATCTACGAATTAGCGGTGCGTTATTTCCCCATTCCGAGCCAAGCGCGACTTCCGTGAAGTAATCAATGTCTGCTTGCGTGATGGCTAGTGGGGCTGGCCCAGGATTTAGAATCGCACCCACGCGATTGCCAATGGCACTAATCCCACCCACGATGCGATCCACCAGTCCTGGCGGATCAGGGGGCTGGGGGCTGGGTAGGGGCTGGTTCACCGCAGGGTTCGCCGTTCCCTGGGTGATGTCGCGCTGCCCCTGCTGATCGACCACGACTTCACGCGAATAGCGCGGGAGATTGGTCTGCCCATTGGTTGGCACGCTGGCAGGCGGCACGGGTTGGACGGACGGATTATATGCAGGCAGATTAGACGTGGGGCTGGGCAAATCGCCGCGATTGGGCGCACTCGCTTCTGGGCGGGTTCCAGGACGCATCAGCGCCCCAGAGGATGGGTCGTAGATCGGCGCATCGGCCGCGGCATTCTGGAAGCCTGCGGCTTGCTGGGCGGGGGGTTGCGGTGCAGCAGGCGAAGAGGCGATCGCCCCAGAACCCGCCGTCACGCGCACCAAGTCGCCCCGCACCCAGCCCTCTACGCCGTTGCCCAGCCGCACCTGATACCAGGTAAACCCATCTCCGCCGGGGGCTTCCTGAAGAATCATGACGGGCGTGTTGGGAGTTCCCGTAAACACGAGTCGGGATTGGACACCGGGGCTGACGCGGATATTGATCAACGCCTGAGGATCGCGGGCACTCAGCATTCCGCTTCTGCCTGAGGCGACGGTGGCAGTGCTGCTGAGCAGGTGGGTGCCCGGTTCTACGGAGGGGGTATGGCCCTGGGAGCCAAGGGCTTGTGTGACCCCAAGCGCCACCAGGCTAAGTGCCGCCAAACTGAGAGGAAATGGAATATTCATGAATCGCTTCCGAAGCAACGTGAGGGATCAGACCAAACCATGCGAGGCAGATGCGTTTTGCGAATCAAACCGCTGGCGATGCTGAATAAGAGGCGATCGCCGTGCTACAAGACCACCCTGGTTCACTCAAGGGTTTGCGCTGTTGACGAGCTTTACGAGTAGTCTCCAAGGAAAATGTCTTAGTCTCTTAGAGAGGTTTTATGACAGGACTGTAAGCCGCAACAGCGGGTTCCTGATTCCGCAAGAATGCAGACGGTGAGCGATTTGCAGAAAATTCGATATGAATTTGGCGGCAATTTGGCGGCAATACCCAGTTCCCCACTATTATTCCCCATAATTTTCTAAGAATCCGTTTGCAAAACAGGTTTTAGCCAGATCGGGCGAGGGCAGGGTTTTACTTTTCGGCAAGCCTGTTGGTCAATATTTTGGTCAGCATTATTAAATCAGCTTTGACATTTTATCGTACTTTTGTACTATACAGAGGCTCGTGCGGAGATCCGTCCCCAACGTCATCGATGGCACGGCTACCCTAAGTTAGGATCGAGAGGTGTCGCGGTCAACGACCGATTGACGGGCTTGAGCAAGCCTTCTGTGAACATTCTTTGCGGGCATTTTTTGCAGACATTCTTTCTAGGAATTCCTTTAGGCGTTGGTGCAGAGGGGAAAAATCGGTGAAACCAAAGCTAAGCCTTTGCATGATTGTGCGCGATGAGGCGGAACGGCTGGGGCGCTGTTTGCAGAGCGTGGCGACTGTGGCTGACGAGCTAATTGTCGTCGATACAGGCTCGGTGGATGACACCGTGGCGATCGCCCAATCCTTTGGGGCAAAGGTATTTTCTACCCCCTGGCAAAACGATTTTGCGATCGCCCGAAACGAGTCCCTACGCCACGCCACGGGCGACTGGGTGCTGGTGCTGGATGCCGACGAGACGCTGGTAGCGGACTGTGTGCCAATAATGCAGCAGGCGATGCAGCATGACGAAACGCTGGTCATCAACCTGCTGCGGCAGGAGGTGGGCGCGGTGCAGTCGCCCTATTCGCTGGTGTCACGGCTATTTCGGCGGCATCCGGCCGTGACCTTTGCGCGGCCCTACCACGCCACGATTGACGATGCGGTGGCGGCGCTGCGGCAGCAGGAACCGGGCTGGGGCATTGTGGATTTGCCGCAGGTGGCGATTTTGCACGATGGGTATGACCCCGTGGCGATCGCCCGTCGCGACAAGCTAGAAAAAGCGCGAACCGTCATGGAGGGCTACTGGAAAGTCCACCCCGACGACCCCTACGAGTGCAGCAAGCTGGGGGCGCTGTATGTGCAGATGGGCGAGGTGGAGCGCGGCATCCAGCTTTTGCAGCAGGGGCTAAAATCGCCCTTGTTGAAAGCGTCGCAGACGGATGCGCCTGTGCGCTACGAGCTGCATTATCACCTGGGCATTGCCTTCACCCGGCTGAATCAGATCGAACAGGCCGCGCAGCACTACCAGGCCGCGCTGCAACAGCCCGTGCTAGAGCCGCTGAAGCTGGGAGCCTACAACAATTTGGGCAGCCTGTGCAAAACCACGGGCGATCTGGCCACTGCCCGCCAGCTTTATGAACGCTGCCTTGCCATCGACCCCAACTTTGCCGCCGGACACTACAACCTGGGCACGACGCTGCGGGCGCAGGGACAAATTACCAACGCAGTAGCGCACTATCAGGAGGCAATCCGGCTTCAGCCCGACCACGCCGAGGCGCACCAAAACCTTGGCGTGGCGCTGATCAAGCTGGGCCAGGTGGAATCGGGGCTGGCCTCATTTGGGCGGGCGATCGCTCTGCATTCCCAGTCCAACCCAGAGCAGGCGGAGCGGCTGCGGCAGGGGCTAAAGGAAATGGGGTTTGCGATTTAGCCGTAGGTTGCTAGCTCAACGAGCGATCGCTCGGACTGTGCTGCACCAGCCAGAGGTGGATCAAAATCATGGCGATCGCCAGCGGCAGCATTAGCACCGGAATGCTCTCCAGGCTGGTGGCATTGGCAATCCAGCCTGCGCTGGTGGGAATAATCGCCGCGCCAAAGCTGGCCGCGCTGGTGGAAAAGCTAATGCCGCCGGGGACGAGTTCCGCAGGTAGTCGCTGGGGAACCAGCCAGATCGTCGCCGGAAAAATCGCCGCCAACGCCAACCCAATCATCGGCAGGCTGAGCCACTGATCGGGCAGTTGCCACCAGGCAAATAGCCCGATGAGCAACAGCGTCAGCGACAGGCTGATCATCCGCACTGCCCCCACCCGCCGCAAACAATAGTCCAAACCAAACCGCCCCACCGTCAGCCCCAGCCAGTAGGCCGCCACGCCATAGCCTGCTGCCATTGCAGGCATATTACGCCCGACCGACTGCACCGTGTAGGCCCAGTTGCCGATCGCCGCTTCCGTGCCCACGTAGACCAGCAGCAGCAGCCCCGTCAGCAGCACCGCCGGATGTCGGAGCGATCGCCCCAGGTTTTGCGCCGCACTCGCTCCCTCGGAGGTGACCACACCTCGAAGATTCATCGGCGGATAGCGAATCACCATCACCGCCAGCAGCGCTACAATCAGCAGCCCCACCACCCCTGTCAGCACGCCATACACCTGTCGCCAGGTCACGCCCATCGCCAGCAGCGTCGTGGCGATCGCCGGGCCCGACAGCGCCCCCACGCCGTAAAACCCGTGCAGCGTGCCGATTAGCGATGCGCCGCGTTCGTCCTGCACGATGTAGGTGTTTACGCCCGCGTCGATCAGCCCGATGCCTAGCCCCAGCAGCGTCCCCGCCGCCACCATCAGCGCCCATATCGGCGCGGTGGCATAAATCGCCAGCGCCAGCGTCAGCGTGCCCGCTGCCATCAGCAGCATCCGCGCCAGCCCCAGCCAACTGCTGATCAGGCTGCTGGTAAACGCCGCAAAAATGTAGCCTGTAATCTGACTGACGAATAGCAGCGTCACGCTGGCGGGTGTCAGGCTATATTCCTGCAAAATCGATGGCAGCAGCACCCCCAGCCCGCCCTCGGCAATGCCAATGGCGATAAAGGCATAGAAGGCGATCGCCACCCCAATCCAGCGCGGAGATGGCTGAGAAAACAGTTGCGCCATGAGAGACTCTGAAAAGAGGTCTATCCCTTGCTCTCACGCATTTGGCGCACAAACTGCTCAAATAGATAGTCTGCATCGTGGGGGCCGGGGCTGGCTTCGGGGTGATATTGCACCGAGAACATGGGCAAGGTTTTGTGGCGCAGGCCGGCCACCGTGCGATCGTTCAGGTTCAGGTGGGTGATTTCTACCTCGGCATCGGGGAGCGACTCCTGGGCGATCGCAAAGCCGTGGTTTTGACTCGTGATTTCCACCTTTTGGCGCAAGCCCGCGGGCTGGTTTAGCCCGCGATGGCCAAACTTGAGCTTGAACGATTCGCCGCCCATCGACAGACCCAGAATCTGGTGGCCCATGCAGATGCCAAAGACGGGCTTCTGGGCCTTGAGCAAGGCTTTGGTGGTTTCAATGCCGTCGGTGTTGGCGGCGGGGTCACCCGGCCCGTTAGACAGGAAAATGCCGTCCGGGTTGTAGCTCAGGATGGTTTCGGGGGGCGTGTTGGCGGGCACAACAATGACCCGGCAGCCGTAGCTGGCCAGCCGCCGTAGAATATTGCGCTTCACGCCAAAGTCGATCGCCACAACAGTCAGCGGCTCTGCCGATTGTGAAACCCCTTCGCTAAATTCCCACTCTGGCGGGGTCGGCTCGCTCCATTCGTAAATTTCCCGCGTGGTCACGTCCTTCACCAGGTTTAGCCCGGCCATGCTGGGGGCTTCCTGCACCTGCATCAGCAGTTCCGCTGGGTCGAGGATTTCGGTGGAGAGGCCGCCGTTCATCGCGCCGACGGAGCGCAGTTTGCGGGTGAGGGCGCGGGTGTCGATGCCGTAGATGCCCGGAATGTGGTGCTGCTTGAGGTAGTCGGGGAGAGACTGGGTGGAGCGCCAGTTGCTCGGGCGGGAGCAAATATTGCGGGCGATCGCCCCTTTTACCTGAGGCCCGGACGATTCTTCATCCTCCGGGTTCACCCCCGTATTGCCCAGTTCGGGATAGGTAAAGGTGACAAGCTGCCCGCGATAGCTGGGATCAGTCAGAACTTCTTGATATCCCGTCATGCCCGTATTGAACACCACCTCGCCGATGCTGGTGCCCGACGCGCCAAAAGAAAATCCGCGAAACACCGTGCCATCTGCCAACACCAGCAGCGCCGGGGGAGCCGTTACCAAACCCATATCCCTTCTCCCAAACAAGACCGAAATTCCAGCAAATCATACACCGGGATCATCGGTTTGTGATAGCCGCTGCAAAATGATTGATGCTGCAATTTGAGACTGCTTTGGAGATATTTGAGACTACTTTGGAGATAAACGAAACAGGAGGTAAACCAAACAACCACCGCGCTGCCCAAAAGCGGTTCAGCAATAACACCCAAGCTGATTTAGCCCTCTGAAGACAAAGTGACCGGGATATCCTTCATGCCGTGTGCCAGTTTCATCTTCTCGTACTCCCGCGCTTGCTCTTCAGTCACATCTTCTTTTCGCTCCCCAGCAGACAGCCCGAACCAAACACCCACCAAGTCATTGTCTACTTTGTAACCATTTGCAGTGAAGTAGTAAAAATTCATCTCCTCCTCGTTAAAGTAGCAAACCTTTGTAATAAGAAATGCAGCGGGGTTAGGGGTATCGAGATCTTTTTCTAGGACTAGAAAATGCTTCATGTCTTCCTTGACTCTTTACGAAATTCCCACAGGACTTACGCACTTGCGATAAGCTCTATTGGGTCTTGGCGGATTTCTCGCGGGCGTAGCCCCCAAGAAATCCTCCAACAGCGTAAGTCCTATCCCAGTGATAGCCCAAGCATGTCCCCAAAGCGCCCCTCAAACATCGCAGCTCATGCAGGTAGCCCCCCAAAGCGCTACAGCACCTTGAGGAGATTTTTGCGATGGCGATGATAGCGGCTGGCGGCCAGAGCGATGCCCATAAAGCCCCACAGAATCATGCCCGACAGCCCCAGCATGACGCTGCTGAAGATGAACTGGAAAAACACCGCTAGCGAAATGCCCCGCGCGGCACTGGCAAACGAATCGGCGCGAGCGGCAGAGTCTTTGAACAGGCTGACAATCAAGAAGATCACGCCCCCCAAATAGGGCAGCGCTCCCGCCCAGCCCAGCGTAAAGAAGATATCGAGAATGGCGCTGTCTAGCACAATCATTTCCAGCTTGCCGTTGCGCTCATTCACAATCCAGGTACTGCCCATGCCGCGCCCCAGTCCTCGCGTGATGGCCACGTTGAAATCGCGGTCGTGATTTCGAGAGCGATCGCGGAAACTCTGGTCGCGGGCGAGGTTAGAAATCGACTCGACCCGTTCGCTAATCACCTCATCAAACGGCTCCATTGCCGTCAGCGGCGTGACGCACAGCACCAGCACCAAAATCGTGACCACCAGCCGCATTTGATATTTGGGCGTGGTGGAGGCAAAAGCCGCCAGCAGCCCTGCCACCCAGCCGCCCCAGGCCGAGCGCACCATGCTGAGCAGAATAGACAGATAGCCGCTGACGGCTGCGGGAATGCCCAATACGCTGCGCTCAGAAAACAGCAGCAGCAGCCCTGCCATCATCACCACGGCAAACGGGCCGGGCGAGTGCATGGTACTCCAGACCCGGATTTCAAACGGCTCTGGTTTGCCAAAGCTGACGAGCTTGGTGCGAATCAGCCAAAAACCGTCCCACGGCGGCGCAACCATAAACTGGTAGATGCCGTAGAGACCTGTGAGCAAGACACACCAGAGAAATACGCGCTGGAAGTTGCTGCGGTAGCTGGGATAATCGTGCCAGTTTGCAAATAGGTGAAAGCCAAATAAGATGGGGCAAATCCAGTCCAGGAAGGAACGGATCACCGCAAGCGGTGGATTATCGAGAATGAGTCCAATCAGAAAGGCATAGACCACGCTGGCGATCGCCAGCACAAAGGGCAGCCCACCCATTTTCGGCGTGCGGGGCAGATAGCGCACCAGAGTCAGCACGCTGACGAACGTGACCAGGTAAGGCGCCAGCAAAATCACGCCCTTTTCGTCCCAAAAGCTGTTGTAGTCGCTGACGCGCCGGAGGAGGGGCGTGAGGAACCAGATCCACCAGGCAAACCCAACGTAGAGCAGCGGATAGCGGAAGTAGAGCAACACCGCCACCAGCAGCGCCGAGGCTGGAAAAAACAGCCGCACCAAACCGCCTGCCCCAACTAGCGCCCCCAGCGTGGCAATACTAAACACCCCGGCGATCGCAATCCATCCGGGTAGGGACTGGTTGCCAGTCGGCTGTGGACTCGAAATGACTTCCATGTGTTTAAGACGGCGAATAAAACAGCGAAACTCTAAAGCACAAGAGACTCCTCAGTCAGCCCCTCAAACTCTTAAAGCAGTTACTCAAGGCACAGCCAAACCCAAAATCCAAACCCCTCTCCCTACCCTCTCAGTCCCCATTCCTGTCCTCCAAGCCCTGCCTTTGACCCCTGCTTCCGGCTGGCCCACCAGGTTTGAATGCCCTGCCATCGCCCCTGCATGGCCGCTGCCCACTGACGCATAGCCAAGTCGCGCTGCTGGGGAAAATATCGGACTAGCTGGGCCAGCCCGAAAGCATCCCGATGCCCCAGCAGTAGCGCATAGAGCAGGAATATTGCCTGCTGCACAGGTGAAAAGTGTTCCAGCAGGGCCAGAGTTTCGTTGTGAACCGCGTTTTGGCGGGCGATCGCGCTGAACTGGTGGCGCTGGTCTTCGTCATGCCGGGGGGCAGGGTAGTGATCGACCAACACGGCTGGATCATAAACTAACCGCCAGCCGTCGCGCCGCAGCGCCAGACTCATGGCCAGTTCAAAATGAGCCTGGGCCCCGGAGCCGCGCATTCGGGTATCGAACGGTCGATGGGCGATCGCCGCTCGTCGAAAGCTCATGTTCACGCCTTTGAGAATATCGACCTCTCGCGCTGCGCCCATGCCCAGATGATGATTGCCAATGGGCCGACCAAACCATTGCAGCTTTCCCACGGTGCAGGGTCGTCCGGCCAGAGATTCGGGCAAGTGCTGGATGCGATCGCGCCCGCCCAGTCCGCCCAAGTGAGGATCGGCCAGGAAATGCTGCTCGATGCGAGCCAGCCAGTCCGGGTGAGGCGCAGCGTCGTCGTCTGTAAAGCAAATTACGTCGCCCTGGGCAGCTTCCAGGCCCCGGTTCATCGCCGCTACTACTCCCGGAACAACCACGCTTATGGTTTGCAGCGGCAACCCCGATGGCACACTCGTTTCCAAAAACTCCCAGGTGTTTCGATCCGTATCGCGCACTACTACAATCACCTCATCGGGCGATCGCACTTGCTCAGCCAGGGCCGCAAGACAGCGCCGCAGGTCATTCACGCGACAGTAGGTAGGAATGATGACAGTCAGCTTCATGATGGGCGACTTCAGGGTTAGCGGCGGCAGGCTTGGCAGCAGCATAGGGGCACAGAGGATCAAACAGGTCTAGATATTGCTGAGCCATTGCGCTCCAGGTGTGGGCTTCGGCGCGGCGACGGGCCGCCTGGCCCAGTTGCGATCGCCGCGTGGGGTCAGTAATCAGGGCGTTCAGCGTTTGAGCCAGCTGATCCACATCGTTGGGGTCGGGCAGCACCACGCCGCAATCGGGGGTGACGATTTCTGCGCCGCCCGTGGTTGCCGCAGTCACCACAGGCAACCCGGTGGCCAGGGCTTCTAGCAGCACGAGCGAACAGGCTTCGTAGCGGGATGGAAAAATGAACAGATCGACAGCTTTCATCAGGTCTTTGAGGTCGCGGCGATAGCCCAAAAAATGAACGCGATCGCCAACGCCGAGTCCCTCTGCCAGTTTGGGATAGGGGCTGCCCTCTGTGTCGCCTGCGACTGCCAAATGCAAAGCTGAAACCTGAGTCAGAGCGTGCAGCACAGTATCCAGGTTTTTTCTAGGGGTTTTAATATCTCCAGCAAATAGTCCCAACGGCACTTCTGCGGGTAGGTTCCACAAATCGCGACTGACCTTGCCGGGTGAAAACTCTACCGTATCGACCCCATTCAAGATGACCCGAATCTTTTCTTCTGGCACTCCAATACTCAATAGGCTTTGCTTGACCTGCTGAGAAACTGCAATCAGAAGCCCAGAGCGACGAAACGCCTGCTTTTCCCAATGGGCATTGAGTACTGTATAGAGCTGCTGATATAGCCCCCGCAGACCAGAGATGTGATTGGCGGGCGATTCCCGCAGGGATCGCTTCGCGAATCGCAGCCAGTCATGGTGGACAAAATGCACGGCATTGATGTCTGCCGGAAAATCAGTAATCGCGCCATTGAGCTTGACCAAATCGAACTCAACGGCGTGCTTTGCCAACCAGCGCCGACTCTGCCAGGAAAACATCAAGTTTCTCAGCAACTCGGTCGGCAGCCCATTGACCGGAATCGCCACCCAAGCTAATCCTGGATGCTGCACCAGGTCTGGCGCAACCTCGCTGGCCAGCAGCGTCACCCAATGCCCCGCCGCCAGCGCGTGCTGCACGACGGCGTAGTTGACGCGCCCCTGCCCGTCTCCTGGAATCACCCGATGCGTCACAATGCAAAGCTTCACTCGCGCTGCCTCCAGCCATGCTAAAGCGGCAAATATCGGTGTTTGATGCAGCCATAGAGTTCGCCGCCGCGCCAGCAGCCTTCCATCAGAACCCTACACAACGAAGCGCGATCGCGCAGCGAGGCAATCAGGCGGACTGGAAACAGGGCAGCCGTTTTGACAATCGACTTCCAACTCAAGATTTGCGGCATCCCTTTGTTCCGGTGCTTCTGGTAAAGGAACGGTTCAGTGTATCCAAACTTGAAGGCTCGGCGACACACACTCCGAATGCTGCCACGCAGTCGAAAATGAACCATCGCATCAGGTGCGTAGCTCAGCTTAAATCCAGCCTGTTGAACGCGCCAGGAATAGTCCACGTCTTGAAGTCGCAACAGGGTTTCATCAAACCCGCCCACCGCTTCATGAACAACGCGACGAATTCCCAAATTACACCCGCTAGCAAACTTCAAGTATCCCGACTCAAACAGCTTCAATCCATTTTCGTAACTATAAGCCCGTACCAGCCAGGGTTCGTTGAGCCGCCAATATTCCATATACCCGCCGACTAGATCGGCGTTCTCTAGGGCAGAGACCATCGCAGCAACCCAGCCCGCGCCCACCTCATCATCTCCATCACAAAACAGCAGGAACTCGCCCCGTGCTGCTGCCGCTGCCACGTTGCGGGCGTGGGCGCTGCCGCCGATTCGCGAAGCATCTAATACACGCAGATTGGGGAGGCGATCGCCAAACTGCTTTGCGATGGCCACGGTGTCGTCTGTAGACCCATTGTCTGCCACGATCACTTCCCACGGAGCGGCATACTGCTGGGCTGCCAAGGCCGCCAGTTGGGTGGCAAGGGTAGACGCATTGTTCAGGCAGGGAATGATGACGCTAACTTTCATGGGCCAGAATTCGTGAGAAGGGTAGATGCTAAAGGTAAATCTGTCAAAGTAGGCGGCAGCTTTGGGGTTAGAAGGCGCTAGGAGGCATTGTTGCTGAACGTGTCCCGAATGCTCTGAGAGATACGGATCGATTCAACTCGATTAAGACTTAGAAAGTGATCTGAATCATCTTCGTGCGATCGCTCCATCAGCACCAGTGAACACAACAGACTCAGCAGCAACGCCGCCAGAGTTCTCAAGCTAAAGAAACGACCCCTGAGGGATTGAAACAAATGAATTCGCGCCTCAGAAGGACGGTTTGTTAACAACAACCCAATCCCTAGTGTTGTTTGAGCGTGCAGCAGTTGCTTCTTGAAATGGAATCTAAGTGGACGAAGATTGCTGTCTTGAATAAAGCGCTGGTAGCAGAAGATTTCTACTTTGGCTTTAGAAATCTTGGACAGTCCGTTTCGTCGTCCGCTCAAAAATGTATCGGCGTTTGGATGTTCTCGATGGTAAGCCAACCTGTCAGCAAGATAGTAAGCGGCTTGCCCGTCTTTGCAACACAAATAGGTAAGGTAGAGGTCATACATTCTATCCACTTCGGGTGGAATATTTGCCCAATCGACTGATTCTCTTCGGATTACAGCACCAGCAACACTGGGAACAGCTCGATAAATTAAGCCGATTTCTGTGAAGGGCTGATACAGTCCACTTTGAAGGCGATCGCGTCGATAGATTTTTGTCGTCTTGCGAGTGATTTGACTATTGATATTCCCTGATTCATCAGTTATGAACTGATCGCAAAACGCAATCGTCACCTCAGGATATTGCTCTAATGCTGGAATCAGGCTTTCTAAGAAACGCTCATCCCACTCATCGTCATCATGCAAAAATGAAAGGTATTTCCCACGCGCTAGGCTGACTGCCTGCATGGCATTCCCAAACATTCCTAGATTGGTTTCATTTCGCCAAAACCGAATTCGAGGGTCGCAGAACGAATCAATCAGTGGTTTAGGATTTTCGGGACTACAATTATCAGAAACAACTATTTCGATATTCTTGTAAGACTGCTGCAATGCACTTTGAATTGCCACCCGCAGGAAATCTGGGCGATTGTAGGTGGGAATAATAACGCTCACGAGTGCATCTTGGTTATTCATGCGTCATTTACTCAGAGAAGTCATGGCTAAATTACGTTGCGATGGTTTTGAAATATCAGGATGCCTGTTGAATTTGGTAGTATTTCCAGAAGCGATCGCGCCGATCAATCAGTTCTCGATAGCCACCCTGCTCGACAATTTTGCCTTGTTCTAGCACCACAATTTTGTCTGCTCCTGAAATGGTCGAGAGTCGATGGGCGATCGCCAGCACGGTTCGCCCTACCGAAAGCTTTTCCAGCGCTTCCTGAATCAGTCTTTCAGATACCGAATCCAGAGCGCTGGTGGCCTCGTCCAGAATCAGAATTTCAGGGTTTCTGAGCAGCGCACGGGCGATCGCAATTCGCTGGCGCTGCCCGCCCGATAGCCGAATGCCGCGATCGCCCAGCGTGGTTTCAAACCCCTCCGGCATCTCTAGAATAAACTCCAGCGCATTTGCCAACCGTGCGGCTTCATACACTTCGGTATCAGTCGCGTGTTCTGAACCATAGGTAATGTTGCTCCGCACAGACGCATTGAAAATAAACGTATCCTGACTCACAATCGCCAAACGATGGCGAACAGAATCGATCTCGAACTCTCGTAGATCAACCCCATCTAAAAGCACCCGCCCAGTGGTCGGATCATAGAAGCGAGAAATCAAATCTGCTAGCGTAGATTTGCCAGAACCCGATGCCCCAACCAGGGCCGTAGTCTTGCCTTTTTCGATGCAAAGATTGATATCTTTTAACACCAGATGATCGGGGTCATAGCCAAAATCGACATCTACAAACTCAATCGCATGAGATAACCCTGGAAAAGTGCGCGTACCGTTTTCAAAAAATTGCTTGCCTTCGTCGCTCAGGAGCCGCTTGATATTTTCTACAGACCCCATCATGGTGCTGAGGTGAGAAAATACGCCCAGCAAGTCCTGACTGTAGGGAACCATGCGAAACAGAATGAATAAAAACGTCAGCAAGGACGCGACGGGCATGATGCGATTGGTGAGCGCCAGGATGATCATGCCCACCAGCACAAAGGTTGCGGAGGCTTCTGCCAGAGGACGCACCAAGCAGGATAGGCGATAGACCGTTTTCCATTCTTGAACCAGGCCCGTACTAGCCTGATAAAACCGCCGCCGTTCAAACTCTTGTGCAGAAAAGGCCTGTACAGTGCGGATTCCGTTGATGAATTCGATGGCGATGGAAGTCAGTCGTCCGCTGGCTTGAGAGGTTCTGGCACTGCGCCGCCGCACCCGTTTGTTCAGCTTAGAAAACCCAAAGGCCAGCCCGCCAAAGAGGAGAATCGAAATGAGTGAAAGCTGCCAGGATAGCAAGAGAATGGCGATCGCATACACCAGCAGTGTAAAGGCACGAGTCATTAGAAACGACATTGCCCCAAACGCATTTCTGATCCGCTCCATCTCGCTGGTCAAGACATCGACCAGTTCCCCCGATCGAGTCTGAGAAAAATAGCTGAGGCGCTGCGATTGAAGCTGTTCAAATACTCGCTTGCGGAGTCGATCAATGAGGGTGACTTCACTCGTCAGCGTGTAATATTGCGCCAGATAGTTAAACACGGCCCGGATGCAGGTCGCCACCACAATCAGACCAGACACGCGATAGAGACGCTGAGTCACCGGAGCATTAATTCCTAATACCCAAACATCAAACCATTCAATTCCGGTTTGAACAGGCGGTGCATTCGGCGAGGTGAGACTTTGCAGAAACGCCAGCAAAAAACCCAGCCCAAATCCTTCTGTAATAGATGCCAAAAGTGCAAAGCAAACTGCGGCGATCGCCAGCCAGCGAAAGCTTTTAAATTCCCTCAAGATCAAGTAGTTTTCTTGCCAAAACCGAGTTGCTCTCAGGGGCTTGCGAACCAGTTGAAGCAGTTTGAAAAACATGGGCGGAGCAACAAAACAGCTTAGTTATCTCGATCTCTACGCAGTCCTTAATAAAGCTCCTTAACCTCCTTTGCTAGGCGGCATCCCGTCCTGCGGACTCAGCAGTTTCGCGGTTAGAAACGGACTCAGCAAACAGCGCACCCAATCCCGACGGACGACCGTAAGCAACCTGAGCGCCCTTCACATCGTTGGCAATCATTCCAATCACGTTCAAGCCGTTCAGCGCTGTTGCTGCCTGAATCAGGCTGGCTTGGGAAACGCTGTCGAGCCGAGCGACGACGGCAACACCTTCACACAGCGAGGCGGTTTGAATCGCATCCACCACGCCCAGCACCGCGCAGGAATCCAGAATCACCAAGTCATAGTCTTTTTCAAACGCTCGAATCCAGTCCCGAAGTTCGTCGGAACTGAGCAGGCGCACGGGATCGCTGGACAGCGGCCCCGCCGTCAGCACATCGGTATTTGCGCCAATGCTGTGCAGCAGGGGTTGCCGATCTTCGCCGCTGAGCAGGGTGGAGAGTCCCTGACGGTTGGGCAGGTTGAGCTGGTGGTGCAGGCTGGGCGATCGCAAATTAGCATCGATCAGCAGCACCCGCTGATGCAGTCGCGCCGCGCTCAGGGCAAGACCAATCGAAACCAGCGTTTTGCCTTCATTCGCTAGGGCAGAGGTAATAGCGAGCGATCGCAGGGCCGATGCCGGGCTGCTGCGCCGCAGGCTCTTGTAGACCAAATCCATCGACTCTCGAAACAGCGGCCACTGGGTGGCTTGCAGCATGGGCAGGGCGGCGGGCGATCGCCCAGACGGTGACAACTGAACCCCCAACGGCCAGCGCCGACCGACAATGCTGCGCGGTAACCTTGGTACCATGCCCAGCGGCGGCAGAGCGACCGTTTCTGTCAGCTTTTCGGGCGAGTGGATGACATCATCCATCGACTCGCGCAGGAACACCGCCATCGCGCCCAAAAACAGTCCCAGCACCGTACCCAGCAGCAGGTCAGTCAGCACCCGTGGGCCTGTTTTGATGCCCTGCTCTGGCGCTTCCACGACCTGCCAGTTATAGCCCCCGCGCCCAATTTCAATGGCCAACTCCTGACGCGCCTTCAAAAGCTGCTGGAGGGTTTCGCGCTTGGTCGTGATGTCGGGCTGGAGGCGGTTGTATTCGGCAATCAGTTGCGGAAACTGGTTTAGCTCGTTGCGAAGCTGGGCTTCGGCCTGGGCCAGGCTTTGATCGCGAGCCTGCAAGCCCACTAGGTTGGTCTGCGTGGCCACCAACTGCCCAGCCAGTCCCATTTCCACCTCGCCCATCTGGGCTTCGGTATAGAGTTTGTCTTCAGAAAGCTCAGCGCGATCGCCCAGGATGCGTCTGGCTTCTTGCTGGAGCAACGCCCGCTCTCGGTCAAGCTGCTGCGTCAGGCTGCGGACTGTAGGCGATCGATCGGTATAGGTGACCAACTGCTCTGCCAGCGCCAGTTCAGTCTCTTGCAGTGAGGTCAGCAGGTTGCGAAACCGCTGCGACTGGCTCAGGCGCGACGCGACAATCGCCCCTTGCGGCGTGCGGGCAAGCTGCTGCTGGAGGTCGCGAAACCGCATCTGATTATCTTGAAACTCAGCCTGGATGGCGCGGCGCTGCTCGGCGATCGCATTCAGCGCCTTCGCAAACTCCGTGGCCTGCTGCTCTGGGTCAATAATGCCCTGCCCTTCGCGGAAATCTTCGAGCGATCGCTCTGCCTTCGCCACCTCCTCGCGCACCGTCGGCAGTTGCTCGTCAATAAACGACAGACCGTTGCTCAGCCGCAGCTTTTGCTGTTCTAGGTTATAAGCCAGATAGACATTTTTCATCACCTCCAGCACCCGTTGCGACTTCAGCGGATCGCCGCTGGTATAGTCCACCTGGAGAATTTTCGTCTCAATCTTGTCTTCGGTTTCCAGCACACGGCTCACCGCCAGACCCCGCTTCAAGTCCTCCAGTCCCAGGTCAGGATACTCAGAGCGCAACGCCTCCACCGCCCGCCCCAGCAGGATTGGACTCTGCATCAGGCGAATTTGTGTGGCGTAGTCGATTTCGACCGCAGCTGGAGCCGTGAACAGCGTCTCTGGCACAGCCCCCCGCAGATTCGCCTTCTGCTCGTAGTTCGACTCCACCAAAAGCTGCATTGAACTGCGATAGGTCGCGTCCTTGCGGGCCGACAGTAAGGTTGAAACCGCCATCGTACTCAGCAACACCCCCAGCAGCAATAGCCGCCGCCGCATCAGTGTGGCAAAAAGCTGCCCATAGCCGAGTTCCGAGTCGGCTGCCCCATTCAGTTTCGCCTCAAGCATGATTCTTCATCCCGCATGAACTCAAAATCTGGAACTCCGGTAGTGACCTTTATGACTGACCTTGATGACTAAATGATGACTAAATCTAGACAAACACCCTAAATGAACACCCTAGACGAATATTTTTGAAGCACACGCTGAAATAAAAGAACACGTTGAAACAAACCCCTTCAGCTAGGCTTATCGAGCCAGACTCACCGAGCTAACCGCAATTGTTCGGTGATCGCACACCCCGTCGATAATTTCCCCAATCTTGTCAAAAAAGACCTTCTTGGTAAATCGACTCAGCGCGTGATCCCGAATCCTGAAATAATCCCACTGCATCCGCACCGCCTCTCGCAGTGTCGCCTCCAGCGAAGCAGCCGTCTGCTCTTGAAAGAATAACCCCGTCAGCCCTGGAATCTGCGTATCCAGAACGCCACCCGCGCCATAGGACACCACTGGCGTACCGCTGACATTCGCCTCCACAGGCACTAGACCATAGTCTTCCAGCGCCGCCACCACCACCAGCTTTGCCCGCGCCAGCAGGCTAGCCCGCTCCTCATCGCTGACATAGCCCAAGAACTGGATATTTCTGGCGCTCATACTTTCCAGGCGCTTGCGATCCGGCCCTTCCCCCGACACCAGCAGCGGCCAGCCCAGCCTGCTAAACGCTTCCACGATGACATCCACCCGCTTGTAGCCTAGCAGCCGTGCCGAAGCCAGATAAAAGTCATCCTTTTTGTCCGAAAACTGAAACAGGCTGGCATCAATTGGATAATTCACCGTCACTGCTGGGCGGTTATATAGCGCCTCAATTCGTCGAGCCACCGTGTTGGAATTGGCAATGTACAAATCTGGTTCCTGAGCATAGGCCAAGTCTGCCTTTCTCAAAACCTTAAACACCACATCGATAGCAGGATAAAACGTCTGAAAATCTCGATATTCGCGCAGATAGTTTTGCGTATCCCAAAGGAAGCGAGGGACGTTGTGACAAAAGCAAATGTGCTTTGCGTGGGCTCCTTTTCGCACGGCTTTTGCAAAGCTGGTGCTGCTGCTCACGATCAGATCGTAATCTCGCAAATCGAGCGCTCGAAAAGCTGGGTAATAAAACGGAGCCAGCAGCCTGAAATATTTGGAAGCGTTGGGCATTGCCTGCAAAAGAGTAGTCCGCACTTCGCGATCGCCCAGTTCGATCGTGCGCTCCGGGTCATACAAAGACGTGTAAATATCTGCGTCTGGAAAATATCGGCATAGCAGTTCAAAAACTCGCTCCGCCCCACCCCGCTGAGTTAGATAGTCGTGTACCAGCGCAACTTTCATGGTTAGAAACTCTGTATCTAGCTAGTTCAATATCCCAGCCATGAGCAAAACGGGAAGCATTTACATAACAGTCAAGGCATCGATAAAACACGGATTGTTCAACCCCAATCAGCAACCTGACTGATTTCAATATTTTTTAAGTCGTCAAAGTTTTAGATCACCATTTAGAACGCTATTGGAACCCCGATTTAGACCATTAAGGCCAGCGTCATAGAACCTGCACAGTAGGCTGTAGAACAGATGCACTTTCCAGCATTATTTCCAGTATTAATATCATTTGGTGCTAGAAGTTATGTAGACTAACCGGAACTCGTAAAAGTACGATGTCGTCGCCAACAAAGGTTTACATAATCTTCATACATAAGGGCAAAATCATGAATTTTTCATGAAGTTATCAAGAAGGTACGACTCTCTTTAGAGGTTCAAAGTCCTGAGAACAGACACTTTCAGCTTCTATCACTAGTTTTTATCTTTCAGTCTGAAGTTCATGTTTTTTTAACGGGAAACGACCGGGTATATCCGAGTAATTACTGAGATCATCAGATACATCCTCAATGGCGATCGCCCCAATTTTCTAGTTTTGTACTAGTCCAATGCATAGCCCATACAAAAGCGGCCAGGGAAAACCGTCTGCTCCCCGGCCGCTTTTTGGCACTGTTTTTGACAGTGTTTTTGACAGTTATTCTGAGTTACTAATCGCTGCCGTATCCTATCCAGAACATTGGGAAAAACCTGGCGATCGCCATCCGATACAGCATTTTTGGCAGCCAGAAATTCTCACATTCAAAAGTTCTCACCTTGCCGTCATCACTCCCAGACAAAACATCTACAAAACCGGCTCGCAGTCAACAACCTTGCTAAGTTTAGAATGGTCTCTCTAGGCAAAGTAATTGCCGACTGACAATACCCCTGCCTGGGCATCGCCCGGATTAAAGGCGATCGCCGTAACGTTGATTAGCAAATCACGACCAGCAGAAAAGCCCGCTTGATTATCGTTCACCGACAGATAGGTACGGTTTCGCCATTCAAAGAAGACCGCTTGGTTTGCCAGGAGTCGCTGATTGCCTCGCCGGGCCTGGTTTTTGTCGAGGTAGGCGGCTTGGACTGCGGCTTCGAGCGATCGCCCAGTTTTCACCCCGGCATTAAACAAACTGCGGGGCAGATCGGGCGTAGCCAGGTTGTTGTCAAAGTCAAGCAGGATGCGATCGCCCTCCGTGGCATCAAAATCTTGAATGCGATCTGGGTTTGCCAGCCGCGACTGGCTAAAGGCTGCCTGCTGTGTGCGTCCAGAATACACAAAGCGATCGGCCCCGGCCCTGCCCGTCAAGGTGTCGCCACCTTTGCCGCCGATCAGCGTATCGTCGCCATCGCCGCCCCGCAGCAAGTCTCTACCGCTGCCGCCTCGCAAGGTTTGGTTGACCGGAATCTGGGCGCTGGCGACGGTCAGCCCCACTAGCCCAGTGCTGCCATTTCCCACGTTGCCCAACCGTGTGGCTGCCCCTGTGCCCAGGTTGATGCTGTAAAGACCCGTGATTCCATCCACCGTCAGCGCCGCGATTCCTTCACCTACCGCAGGCGCATTTGCCGTCGCCACCTGCACCAACGCAGGAATATCGAACCCATTGACGCTGCTAAAGTCCAGCCGCGCCCCGTTCAGCGTCACCATCAGCGGATTAGTCTGAACCCCGTTGTTGGGCGGGTTTTGGATAAACAGCGTATCGGTAGCAGAATCCAGCGTGTATTGAGTCGTGACGGTCGCCCCGGCAAAACTGTTGGTATACGCCGTCGCGTCAACTGTTGTCGTACCGCCGCTGATTGGGCCGTCGGGCTGTACCCCCGGATTCGCCGAGTCACCGTCTACAAGCGCCCCGTTGTTAGGGTTCATGCGAAAATTGAGTCCTGTCGAGGTGACAATCCGCAGCCGATCGACCGTGGGGTTAAAGTCCAGCCCAAACTGGCTATTGCTCAGGCTAATGGGGTCGCCGTTTGTGTCAACAGGCTGCTGGAAGGAGTCTGTCAGAAAAGTTGCTGCCCCCGTCTGCGGATCAAGAATCGCCAACCGCACTCCCGCACCGTTGCTGGTCAGCGCAAACAATTGCCCCGTCGCTGGTCGAAAGTCGATGCCCACCACCCGTTCGCCAGTGGTCAACCCAGTAATGGCGACGCTGACCGGGGAACCGGGCGCAGTGCTGTTGAGCCGCAGCAGATTATTGTTGGTGTCTACTGCCACGATCGGCAAGCTGCCGCCGCTCTGGTTTGCAAAGCCCTGTACCAGAGCCGTCCCAGTGCCCACCCGGCCCAGGAACGTCGCTGCTCCAGTCGATAGCTCAATGGCGTATAGCCCCGTCACTCCGCCCACCGTCAGCACGGCCAACCCCTGCCCAGTAGCAGGCGTGTTGGCGGTGTTCACGGCCACGCTGGGGGGAATGTCGAATCCGTTGGCAGATGTGAAGTCTAGCGGGCTGCCGTTGAGCGTAATTGGCAGCGCCGTTGTTTGTGTGCCAGCGTTGGGGGGATTCTGGATAAACAGGCTGTTGGTGGCGGCATCTAGAGTGTATTGCGTCGTAACGGTGGCATTGGGAAAACTGTTGGTATAGGCTGTGGCATCGACCGTCATTGTGCCGCCGTTAATTGTGCCGTCGGGTTGAGTTCCCGCGATCGCCATGTTGCCGTCCACAATTAGCCCCGTGTTGGGATTAAGGCGGAAGTTGATACCTGCGTCAGTGACCACGCGGATGCGGTCAACGGTTGGGTTAAAGTCAAAGTCAAAATTGCTGCCTAAGATTGGCCCGTCGCTGAACTGCACCACATCCCCCGTGAGCGCAGTTGCTACACCCGTGCGGGGACTGATCACATACAGCCGCACGCCGCCTGCGCCATTGGAAGCAAGGCCATAGAGCAGTCCGTTTTGGGGACGCACGTCGATGCCGACGAGGGTTTCGCCCGCGCCCAGCCCGGTAATGGCGATCGCTGGAGCAGGGTTGCTTGGGTTAGACGTGTCGAAGGCGATCAGCGTGTTGTTGCTCAGCACATAGCCGGTGCCAAACGTGCCCGCATAGTGCTGCTGGAGTTGAGGAGAGAAGGCCAGACTGGCAGCGATCGCCCCTATTTGCTGATCCAGTTGCCAGTTGCCCTGTCCCACCGGCTGACTTGCAGCGGCGATGCTGGCTCCCGTCAGGGTGTGCAGCGCGTTCACTAGGCCCAACCCCTCCGCCGCAACACGACAGCCATAGAGCAAGATATTCGCGCCCTGGGCGATCGCCCCCCGCCACTGCCTCAGCCGCGCCGCATATTGAGGCAGCGTCTCCAGGCTCAGCCACGCATTGCCCAGGTATAGACAATCAGGACTGCCGTGCGCCACCAGGTGAATTTCGCTGATGTTTTGGTGGTGCTGAAGTACCTGGCTGATTTGTTCAATCCCATCGCGATCGCGCTCCAAAAGCACCACGCGGCTCTCTGGTTTGGCATGGGCCAGCAGTTGGGGTACGTCACAAACCTGACGATCAATAAAAACGTAAGACGTTCCTTTCATGGGGCAACCTTGTATAAATTCCTTGCGTTTTTTCATTCGAGCGAGAGACACTCGCTGCACACACGGGGAGCAACGCAGCGCAACGCGGCATCACCGCGCGTCAACCAACGCGCAGCAACGCCCAAGCCGGATACGACGGCAGCCAATCTTGCTTTTTGCAAAACTTGCGCTACCGAGTGAAAATACGCAGAAATTTCACGGACAGATTTCTCGATTGCCAATCATCAAACTGGCGCTGCGTCCTAAGAGCCGTTGGGCAAATGCACAACAACCGCAGGACAAATGAGTTTGTCTGCGTAACGGACTTCTGTTAAAATGAAGCTTCGGCATCTTGGAGAGATGGCTGAGTGGTCGAAAGCGGCAGATTGCTAATCTGTTGTACGGTTCGAAAGTCCGTACCGAGGGTTCGAATCCCTCTCTCTCCGTTCTGGGTTCCTGGGTTTATAAGCCTTCGGCGCTGCTCGGAGAGCGCTTGGTCATAGCTCACTTGGTCATAGCTCAACAGATCAAGCGCACTCAGTCGTGGAGCGGATCAGAGTTGCTGAGGGTGGGGCGATCGCCTCTACCCGCTGAACGCAGCCTTAGCTGTGTCTATTAAGCTTTTTTGCACTTTTCGTTACATTTGTTGACCGCATAAGCATTGGGCACCGTTCCGGGATAGTCTAGATCCGGCAACGGTGAAAACCGTATGCAGCATCAGTGCTGCGGGTGTTTCGTCGATCATTTCCTTTACTTTTAGCAACTGTTCTTTTTCCATCATGGCAACGTCTCCCTCTCCCGAAGCGACTTCTCCGTCTCCCAGTTCCGTCTCTACAAACGCTGCGGTTAATGTAATGCCCCCTGCGGATTCGCGGGAGCGCGTTAGCACGGCGCTGAAGGCGCTGCAAGACAGCATCTGTCAGGGACTAGAGGCACTGGACGGCGAGGGCAAGTTTCAGGAAGATAGCTGGGTGCGCGAAGAGGGCGGCGGCGGGCGATCGCGCGTGCTGAAGGGCGGTCGTGTGTTTGAGCAGGGCGGCGTGAATTTCTCAGAAGTGTGGGGCAAGGATCTGCCACCGTCGATTTTGGTGCAGCGCCCAGAGGCGGCGGGGCACGGCTTCTATGCCACGGGCACGTCGATGGTGCTGCATCCCCGCAACCCCTACATTCCTACGGTTCACCTCAACTACCGCTACTTTGAGGCGGGCCCAGTGTGGTGGTTTGGCGGCGGCATTGACCTCACGCCCTACTATCCCACCCGCGAAGATGCCGCCCATTTCCACAAAACCATCAAAGCGGCGTGCGATCGCCATCATCCGCACTACTACCCTGCCTTTAAGCGCTGGTGCGACGAATACTTCTATCTAAAGCATCGCGGTGAAACGCGCGGTGTGGGCGGCATTTTCTTCGACTATCAAGACACGCAGGGCATCCTCTATCCCATTTCTTATCCCGGTTCCCACAGCGACACCCCCGCAGCCGACTACAGCAAGCAGGTTGGCCCCGTGCAGGGACGCACCTGGGAAGATCTGTTCGCCTTCGTACAGGACTGTGGAAACGCCTTTTTGCCTGCCTATGTGCCCATCGCCGAGCGCCATCAAAATGACGAGTATGGCGATCGCGAACGCAACTTCCAGCTCTATCGGCGTGGGCGCTACGTCGAGTTCAACCTAGTCTACGACCGGGGCACGATTTTTGGGCTACAAACCAACGGCCGCACCGAATCAATCCTCATGTCGCTGCCGCCGCTGGTGCGCTGGGAATATAACTACAAGCCAGAACCGGGCACACCCGAAGCAGAGCTATACGAGGTGTTTCTGAAGCCGCAGGACTGGGCCGAGTGGAACGGTTAGGGCATCAAAAGCTGAGCATCTCCGGGGCGTGGCTCTAGCGGCAGGGGCTGAGTGGAGCCACGCCCAACGGGGGGCGCGTTCTGCTGGGGCGTTTCGGCGGACACGCCAGAGGGTGTCAACTGGGGCGGCGGATTTAGCACGCTGGGGTTGAAGAATGCAACAAGGGTGTTCACCAGTGCATCGCGCTGGGCACGGGTGAACTGGTTGACGATGGCGGTGTCTGCCTCCAGCGGATTGGTGGTGAGGTTGATAGCACCGGGGTAGGAGCCGGGAACCATCGGCTCGTTGATGCCCAGGTAATCCGCAAGGGTCAGCTTCCAGTCAAACCGGGAGATGGGCGATCGCCCCTTGATCAGCATGTGGTATCGAATCATCCGGCTGAGAAAGGTATCTTCAGGATCGACGGCTCCAGTGCGCTGCGAAACATACTCGTTGGCCAGCGGCATATCCGGCAAGCGGCGATAGATCTCCTCCGCCACGCGGCTGGGAATGGGAACGCCATACTGCTGGGCGATCGCCCGTTGTGCCCCCAGCGGCGAATTGGCATAGCGGGTCTGGGTCGGCGCAATCAGCCCCATCGCCAGCAACATGCCTGCCGCAATCAGCAGTGCGGCAATTAACCGAGAGAGCAGCCGAATCCGGGTTTGTCGGCGTGAGCGCGATCGCATGGTCTCCCCTCCACATTCCTTCCAACTGAGCTTGCGCTATTCACCGATAATTTCTGGTTGAGTTAGCTCGTCCGACATTTCAATAATGGCGCGAATCACGGGCTTCATCTTGGGATCATCCAGGCTGTCAAACTCCTCGAAGCGGCGGCGCTGAGCGCGGTTGGCCACCTGTACCGTGATGCGATACCGATTGGAAGCCGCGTTGATAAGATCCTCAGCCCGACGCATTAAATGGCTGGAATCAAAATGAGACCGTTTCATAGCTGCCAATCCTTAGAACGAGTAAACAGAACAAGTAAACAAGTCAACGCGCAAACCAACTGACGTACTCCAGTGTAGCCAATCGAGTCGCGGTTGATGCCGACCATCAAACCAAAGTTGCGCTCAGAGTAGCGCTGGGTTCATCAATCCATCGCTCTATAGACACTCTGTTGGCAAAGGTTTGAATTCAATCACTGGGCAAAACCTCTGGATCTCTGGATTAAGCTGGATTAGCTGGATCAACGTGATGGAGCAAAATCTCTAGACAAAATCGGAGTGGGCATAGTTTCGGAACCTGACCGCATGTTAAGATATGCACCAACTATGAGATCTGTGTTGGAGAGGTTATTTCACTCATGGAAGCGGCTCTGTTACTCGCAAAACTGCCCGAAGCCTACGCAATTTTCGACCCCCTGGTAGATGTGCTGCCGATTATTCCCGTGTTCTTCTTTTTGCTGGCGTTTGTGTGGCAAGCCGCCGTGGGCTTCCGCTAAGCCGCTTTGCCTAAGCTGCTTTACCGAGGTTTTGATTTTCTCAGGTTCTTTGAAGGGGGTGGGGACAGGTTGGTTCCCGCCTTTTTTCATGCCTTTCATGCCGTAGTTTTTTGTGTCCTGAGGGTCTGCCCCAGTTAGCTGATTCGCCCAGTCCGCCCGATTCGTTTACACAAGGAACTTTCTAATCCGCATCATCCGCTAGTGGTCGCCTGCCAGTAGCCTGCCAAGGGGGCTTTGCTTCTGTATGCCAGTTTTGAGCGCCCAACGTCTGAGAAAAGTCTATCGAGACAAGAAGATAGAAGTGCCCGCCGTGCGAGACGTATCGCTGGTGCTGAGTGCGGGCGAGGTGCTGGCGTTTCTAGGCCCCAATGGGGCCGGCAAAACCACCACTATCAAGATGATTGCAGGGCTAATTTTGCCCGATGCGGGCCAGGTGCAAATCGTTGGGCGCGATCCGCACCGAGACAGCCGGGCGCTGCGATCGCTCGGCGCAGTGCTGGAAGGAAACCGCAACCTCTACTGGCGCTTGACCTGTGAGGAAAACTTGGAATACTTTGGCGTGCTGCGGGGGCTATCGCGACGGGTGGCGCATCAGCGAGGCAAGGCGCTGTTGGAGCGGTTTGGGCTGACGGAAAAGCGCAAAACCGTGGTGCAAGCTCTGTCGCGGGGGATGCAGCAAAAGCTGGCGATCGCCGTTTCGCTGATCCACGACCCGCAACTGCTGCTGCTCGACGAGCCGACCTTAGGGCTGGATGTTGAGGCGACGCAGGCCGTGAAGGCACTGGTGCGAGAAATCGCCGCTGAGGGCCGCGCCATCCTGCTGACCACGCACCAGCTGGACATTGCCGAAGAATTGTCCGATCGCGTTGCCATTATCCGTCAGGGTGAAATTGTGGCAGAAGAAGCCACCCCCGACCTGATTCGCCAGTTTTCTGGCTCTGCCTATCACATCGAGTTGGAGAGTCCGCTCACGGGCGATCGCCTGCAAAAGCTAGACGCGCTGGGGGTTTTAGTGCAGGGTTGCACCCTCACCGTCCCCGATTCGTCCCTGCTGTATCCGGTTCTGGACATCCTCAACCCCCTGCCCCTGCTGAGCATCACCCGCGACGAAGCCAGCCTCACCGATATTTTTCTCAAGCTCACCCGCCTCAAAGCTTGAGTGGATCTGCATACGAACTCCGTACACGAACTCTGCACGCTATTGCTGCACGGCAACACCGCAGCAGAAAAATGTGGGGCACGTCCTGACCTGCTCCATCTCCGGTGTTTCCTGTAGAAATAATGCGAACCAAAGTCGCAATTCTTACCCGAAAGGGGCTGAACTGCTTTCAGTTAAGGGGATACACGCGCCCTCACTATTACATCCCAACACAGCTTTCATTAATTCTTTATGCTGCCCCTACGGATATCTTTAGCATTCATCCCGCATAACAGTATTGGAGACTGTTGGAGCATAGGAGACTGTTGGAGCCATTTCCAAATCACCCGGTTCCAAAGGCGGCAGATGATGCTCACCGATGCCAATCGAGCCGATCGATGTCAATTGCAGTTGTCAATTGCCGTCAATGCAATTGCAGTAAGTGCAAAAGTCAGAATCATGCGGAAGCTCGTAAACCCTAATCAGGCAACCTTCTAGCCCTGCTCGCCCCAGCATGACAGCGAAAGTTCCCTGACCCTCTAGCGTCTGACCCCCAAAATCCCGTTTTGCTATGACTATTTCCGTGCTAATTCCCCCGGTACAAGCCATCTCATCCCCCATCCCGCTAACAGACCTGGCGCTGCTGCACCGATCGCTCCAGCCTCAGCTTGAAGCAGTAATCCAGACGGCAATGCTCCAGGGAGACTTTGTGTTGGGTGGGGCGCTGCTCGATTTTGAAATAGCCTTCGCCCGCGCCTGTGGCAGTGAGCATGGCGTTGGGGTTGGCTCTGGGACGGATGCGATCACCCTGGGGCTGCGGGCCTGCGGCATCGGGCAGGGCGACGAGGTGCTGCTGCCTGCAAATACCTTTGTGGCGACGCTGATCGGCGTGCTGCAATCGGGCGCAACCCCGGTGTTGGTGGACTGCGAACCTGATACCGCGCTGATAGATCTGGTGGCCGCCGAAAAGGCGATTACGCCCCGCACGCGGGCCATCATCCCGGTTCACCTCTACGGGCAAATGGTGTCGCCTCGTCAGTTGCTCGATTTGTCTGGCACCTACGACCTGATGATTTTTGAAGACGCAGCCCAAGCGCATCTGGCGGAGCGCGAAGGCTATCGTGCGGGTTCTGTTGGCATGGCGGCTGCCTTTAGCTTTTATCCCAGCAAGAACCTGGGGGCGCTCGGCGATGGCGGCATGGTGGTGACGCGGGAAGCGCAGATTGCCGAACGGCTGCGATCGCTCCGCAACTATGGCGCACCCTGCAAACACTACCACACCGAGTTTGGCGTAAACAGCCGCCTAGACACGCTGCAAGCCGCCGTGCTGGGCGTGAAGCTGCCCCATCTGCCCCACTGGAACCGCGATCGCCTGCGGATTGCCCAGCGCTACGACGAACTGCTGTCCCCCCTCCAGTTTGCGGGAATCTATCCCATAACCAACAGCAGCGGCGGCGGCCACGCCTATCATCTCTACGTGGTGTGTGTAACCAATGCCTGCCCACTGGAGCGAGTTGCTTTACAGGCTGCGCTAGAGTCTCGCCGCATCAGCACAGGCATTCACTACCCTGTTCCCTGTCATTTGCAGCCCGCCTTCCGCTATCTGGGCTATAAACTGGGCGATTTTCCCAATGCCGAGCGGCTGAGCCATCAGGTGTTATCGCTGCCGATTTACCCCGGTATGACAGACACTCAGATTCAGCGCGTCGTCGGGGCGATCGAAGCAGCGGTGAGTGCGCCGTTTTCAGTGTCGTGCTGAGGCATGGTGGGGTGAAGCATTGGGTGCAGGGGTGTTGGATTGTCAGGGCGCTGGGACGTTAGAGCGTTTGAGTGGTTTAAGTTGTGAATGCTAGAGTAAACTTCTAAACCTCGTCCTTTCCCGCATCCCTGCATCACCTCCCGCACAGGCACTACCATGCATCCTCGCTATTCTGGCTCTGGCATCTGGCGATCGCCCTCTCGATTTCGAGGCTGGCTGCTGCTGGGGCTGCTGGGGCTGCTCTACGGGCCGCTGCTGCTGCACTGGGCAGAGGGCTGGCTGAACAAGACCATCAGCATTGAGCATGAATACTATAGCTATGGGCTGCTGGGGCTGCCGCTGGCGGCATGGCTGGGGTGGCAGCGGCGAGGCGACTGGGAAACGCTGCCGGAGCCGAGCATGGGCTGGGCGCATGGGCTGGGGCTGGGGCTGCTGCTGCTGGGGCTACGGCTCTATCTTCACCCTGCTGCCGAAGCGGTAAACCTGTCGCTGCCGCTGGTGCTGACAGGGCTATGCCTCTGGCTTAGAGGTGGGGCGGGGCTGCGGCTAATGGCGTTTCCGCTGCTGCTGGTGGCGCTGGCCACGCCGACGGCGTTTCCCTATCTGCTGACCCCCTACATCCTGCCCTTGCAACAGTTGATTGCGATCGCCGCTGGGTTTGTGCTGCTCCAAATGGGTATGGATGTGCGCGTGGATCAAGTGTATGTGTATGTGAACAATCAGGTGGTGGAAATTGCGCCCTACTGCGCGGGGCTAAAGCTGTTGTTCACCGGGTTATACGCAGGGCTGATCATCCTCTACGCTACTGAGGGCTGGCAATCGCGCTTCAAGACAGCCTTGTTCCTACTAGGGATTGTCGGATTGACGGCGATCGCCAACATCCTGCGAAACACGATGCTGGCCTACCTGCACGGCACCGAGCAAAAACTTGCCTTCGACTGGCTGCACGAAGGCTGGGGCGGCGATCTCTACTCTGCGCTGACGCTGGGCGGGTTGCTGTGGGTTTGGCGCGGGGTCGAGTGGCTGGGCGATCGCTGGCAGCCTGCCCCAGTAGAACAGACTCCTCTTGCTGAAGGGCCTCGCTCAGAACCGCTGCTGCCGCGCCGTTAGGAGAAATCGCCGTGAAATCGCCCCCTGCCAAACTCACCCTATCCCGCTCGTGGCGCGGCTGGGTGGCGCTGCTGCTGCTGGCGATCGCCCTGGCCGCTGCCCTTCCCGGCTACTTTGGCAAGCCGTGGCCCTGGACACAGCCGCCCCAAATAGCGAATCTGGAGCAAGTGCAGACATTACGGCAAAGCGGGCTGAGCCTTGCCGGATGGCAAACCGAGAGCCACGAGGAGATTCGCATCGGCGTGCGGCGCTGGTCAATGCAGACGATAGTGCGGGAACCGTCTAGCCCTTTAGCCACACCATCGAGCGAGTCTCCTGCATCTGCGATTCTGCTGCTGCGATCGCCCATGCGGTCAGAAGATGCACCTGAAATCGATTGGGTCAGCTTTAGCGGCGAATTTGGGCTGCGGGTGGATTCGCGGCGAAATTTGCGCTTCTCTGTCAACGCTTCTGATGGTCAGCCCATTCCGGTTAATACTCGATTTTCGCGCCACTGGAACGCCGAGCAGACCTACGCCGTCGTGCAATGGTATGCCTGGCCGACGGGCGGCAGTGCCGATCCGGGGCGCTGGTTTTGGGCCGACCAGCGAATGCAGTGGACGCAGCAGCAGCGGATGCCCTGGGTGGCGATCGCCCTACTGCTGCCGATGGAGCCGCTGGGCAACCTGGAGGAATCCCGCGCCGATGCCGAGTTATTGGCAAAGGCCGTACAATCAGCACTGATGGCGGGTGCATTTCGACGAAGATAGAGTCAAATCTAATCAAAATCTAATCAACCCGAGCCAGAATCGATCCTGTGTCTCGAGCTGGCTTGGGTGGAGTTTATCCTGCGTGTTTATGACCGCTCCCGCAACGTGTTTCCCCTGGGCGATCGCCCGTTTGCCTGGCTGGGCTGGTTTGCCCCTGATCTCGCTGACCATCTGGGGCGCTTCTGTCTGGGGCGCTTCTGCGACCGCGCAAACCGTAGACATCCCGGTGCCGCCGCCCTCGCTCGATCGGCTTGATATCAAAAAAGACCCGCCGCCGCCCAACAGCCCGCCACCTGCCAGCCCGCCGCCCGCCGCCCGCACTCGCCCGCCCGCCCGCCCCGCGCCCCTTGCCGATTTCAACCGCTATCGCCTGGGGCCTGGCGACTCGATTTTTGTAAACGTCCTGCGGTTTCCCGACCTCAGCTTTCAGGGCACGCTCGACCTAGAAGGAAACCTGCTGGTGCCGCTGGTCGGGTCGCTGCGGCTAGAAGGTCAAACCCTCAATTCCGCACGATTACAGATTCAACAAGAACTCAACCGCTTTGTGGTGAATCCGCAGGTAGACGTGATTTTGGTGGCGCAGCGGCCCGTCCGGGTAACGGTGTTGGGCGAGGTATTTCGACCAGGCTACTACCCAATGGAAAGTCCGCAACTCTCTACCGCGCTGCTGGCATCAGGCGGCACGACGCGCCAAGCCGATCTTCGGCGCGTCACTATTCGCCGGACTGCCCCAACGGGAGCAGCCCTGGAGCGCACCTTTGACCTGTATACGCCCCTGCGCGACTCGACTGCGCTGCCCGCCGTGCGCCTCAGCGATGGCGACACCATCATCGTACCTGCCCTCACCGCTGCCAACCGAGACGGCTATGACCCTGACCTGACCGCCCGCTCGACCCTCTCCCAGCCGCAGATCAACATCCGCGTGCTGAACTATTCCAACAGCCTGGGCGGCCGCAGCGGCGGACGGGCGATCGCCAACATCACCCTACCCAACGGGAGTGATTTCCTAGATGCGATCGCCGCCATCGGCCCCAACCCCGACACCGCCGACCTGCGCGACATCGCCCTGATTCGCTACGACCCCGACCAGGGCCGCGCCATCCGCTTCGACTTCAACGCCCGCCGGGCCCTGCGCGGCGACCCCGAAGAAAACCCCCGCCTCCAGCACAACGACGTGATTATCATTGGGCGCAACCTGATTAGCCGTGTCACCTACGCGCTCAATGTCTTCACGCAGCCTTTCCGCGATGTGCTAGGCTTCCTGCTATTTTTCGATCGGCTCACCGAAGCGTCGGAAAGCCTCTTCGAGCCATAATCCAGCCTGAGACTTCCGTCTGATGCGTTACGGTGGGTATATCAAATTGAACGTCCTTGAACGTCTGATTTCCGCAGATGCCGCAGATGCCGCAGGAGTCCAGCAGCAACCTTCATCTCCCGTCCCTCGTCCCCAACCCCTGATTCCTCAATGGTTTCCCCTGTGATCAAGCGATATCTCGTAGCGCTAGACCGCCACAAGTGGGCCGGGCTGACGGGGTTTGCGCTGGTAATGGGGCTATCGGGCGTGGCTGCACTCCAGCCTGCGCCGCCCACCAGCTATGCCTCGCGGGGGATGCTTGGCTATGCTGCGCCGCCTGTTACCGTCAGCCAGACCAACACTGCCCTCCAGCAGCAGGCCCAGGTGATGACGGAAGAAACGCTGCTGTCGGATTTTGTGGTGGAAACCGCCGTGCAGCAGCTTGCCACCCAGCAGGTGAGAACTGATGCTTTTATAGTTCGGCGCAACGCCACAGTAGTGGTCAACCCCCGCCCCGAAGGAGAAAATCGCAATCGGAATGCGGAGGAAGTGGGGCTGCGGGTGCTGGTGATCTATCGCGATCCAAACGATCGCGTGGCCCAGGCGACGGTGGTGGCGCTGATGCAGGCAATGGTGGAGCAGAGTCGCCTGTTTAACCGCCAGCAAATCCAGCAAATCATCGACAACCTGAATCGGCTGCTGCCTGTGGTGACGCAGGAGCTACGGCTAGCGGAGCGCGACCTGGAAGAATATGTGCGCGTCGAAGGGCCCGCAATTCAAGCCGCGCAGGACGGGCAACTGGTAGGCGCAATTACCGCTAGCCAGCAGCAGCAGCGCCAGATCCGGCTGAATTTAGAGGCGATCGCCGCCCAGATCCGCAGCCTAGAATCGCGCCTGGGACTTTCCGCCGACCAGGCCTATACCTCTGCCGCCCTCAGCGCCGACCCCATCATTGCCGACCTGCGGGCCAAGATTTACCAAAACGAGCTACAAACCCAGTTGCTCTCGCGCAACCTGCGCCCCGAACATCCCACCATGCTGGACTTGAAGCACCAGCAGCAGTCCTTCGAGGCGCTGTTGCAGCAGCGGGTGACTGAAGTGATCGGTGGCAACCAGCTTGCTGCACCCCTAGCCAGCCTGTCCACGATCCGCCAGGGCAGCAGCCTCGACCCCGCCCGCCAGCAGTTGGCCAATACGCTGGTCAACCTGCAAACCGAACGAGAATCCCTCCAGCAGCAGCTTGAAGCCCTCCGCGCCGCCGAGCAGGAACTCCGCCAGGAATATACCGCCGTGCCCAACCGTCAGTTGGAGCAATCGCGGCTAGAGCAGCAGGTCGTGCTGAAGCGAAACTTCTACGACCAGATCCAGGCAAAGCTGGCGGACGTGCGGCTGGCGGCGGAGGAAACCGTTGGCAGTCTAGTAGTCGTGCAGCCGCCTCAGACGGAGATCGCCAACGCCGAAGGGCGCAACAGTCTGGCGATCTTACTGGTGGGCGGGCTGGTGGGGCTGCTGGTGGGCGGCGGGCTGGTGCTGCTGCTAGATTCGCTAGATGCCACCTTCCACACGCTGCCTGACCTGCAACTGGCGCTGCGCCAGCAGGAAGTGCCAATTTTGGGTTTACTACCTGATTTGTCTGGAGTTGCCGATATGGAGGACATGCCGCTGGTGCTGAAGGCAGATTCGCCCTACCTGGAGCCGTATGAGCGGCTGCGGGGCAATCTGCGGCGGGCAGCGGGAACGGGCGGTCTGAAATCTGTCGTGGTGACCAGTCTGCTGGGCGGCGAGGGCAAAACGGTGACGGCTTACAACCTGGCGATCGCCTCTGCCCGCGCTGGCAAACGGACGCTGCTGATAGAAGCCGATCTGCGATCGCCCTCCCAAGCCACCACTCTGCGCGTTGCGCCCAACCCCGACAGCCAGCTAGAGCCGCTGCAACACTTCGACCGGGGTGAATTTAGCTTGGTGCCTCAGATTGAAAACCTTTACATTTTGCCAAGCCCCGGCCCCCAGCGACAGGCAGCCGCTATTCTAGAGTCGGGCGAGGTCAAGCGCCTGCTCGAAGATGCCTGCGGTCGATTTGACCTGGTGGTGATTGACACGCCTCCCCTCAGCCGCCACACCGACGCGCTGCTGCTAGAGCCGCATACTGACGGGCTGCTGCTGGTGACCCGGCCCGGCATGACGGAAGACGGTCTGCTGACCGAAGCGGTCGATCAGTTCATCGAGTCAGAAACGATCCAGTTTCTAGGTGCGGTGATCAACGGTGCAGACGTGCCTGTGCGTTCCTTCAGCCCCACAGAGCCAGAGATTGAGCCAATTGAAGAACAACCCGACCTGTTTCCCCCCGCCGCCGACCCCAACCCGCTCTCTACCCGCCTGACCCGTGCCGGAAAGCGATAGCTTCGCCGCTGTCTCAGTATCCCAAATCGCCAATCCAAAATCTAAAGTCTAAAATCTGCTCGCCCCACTATTCATTCCTGCGGTGACTCTATGCTGAAAAAACTGGTGACTCTATGCTGAAAAAACTTTTGTTCGTTGTGATGCTCGTCTGCTGTCTGGTCTGCGTTTCCGTTGCTCCCGCCCAGGCCCAAGCCACCCTCAGCGCCGATTCTCGCGTGCAGCTCAAGGGCATTGGCCCGGTGCGCGTGGGCATGACGGTCAACGAAGCCAAGCAGGCGGCAGGCGTTCCGCTGGTGCGGGCCGAAAATGCCTACAGCGAGGGAGATGCCTGCTATTTTCTGAATGCTCAGGGAATCGCCGATCTGGGCTTTATGGTGACCGATGGGCGGATTGCACGAGTGGACGTGGGCAGAAACAGTCCTATCAAAACCCTCAGCGGCGCGGGAATTGGCAGCACCGAGGCGCAAATTCAGCAACTTTATCCGGGTCAAATCGTCTCTAATCCCCATGAGTACTTTGACAATGGCAAGTATTTGACCTTTGTGCCGAAGGATGAAGCGGATAAGAGCTTTCGGGTGATTTTTGAAACGGATCGGGGGCGCGTAGTGGAGTATCGCGCAGGCAAGCTGCCTGAGGTGCAGTATATCGAGGGCTGCGCGTAGTCGAGAGCGTCTTTGGGTCGTTGTGAGAGTCTTTGTAACTTCGGGTGATCGTGTGACTTTGAGTGATCATGAAAATGATGCAGCTTAGGCAGTGTGAACAGATTCGTCGGAGTGTGGGCGTGGCTCTGGCAACCTGCATGGCGATCGCCCTATCCGCAGGGGCCGCCCTGGCCCAGATCGGGCGCGTCACCATCGACGGACTTAGTGTTCGCACTGGGCCCGGCGAAAGCTATCCCATGACCAACGTGTTTCGGCGGGGCGATCGCGTCGAGGTGATTCGCCGCGATGGGGATTGGGTCTACGTGCGGGGCGATCGCGGGGCAGGCTGGGTGCAGCGTCGCCATCTGTCGGTCGAGGAGGGCAGTTCCTCTAGCAGCCGTCCGCCGTCTAGCTCAGACGTGGTCTATGAGTCGCAGGGCCGCATTGAAACCCGGCGCTACCGCACGTCTGGCGTGGCGGAAATCATTCGTCTTCGCCGCGACAATGAGGTGAGCTTGCGGCTCCGCAGCTCCCGCGCTGTGCTGGAATATGTCGGAGAGGTAGGAGAAACCCTGGGCGGCGACTCAGTGCTGCGGGTTCGCTATTTCCGCTCATCGGAATTGGGCGATCGCTATGTGCCTGCCCGTGGCACCTGCGATTTGCAAACCCGCGACGACGATCGCAGCCGCGATCGCATCCGAGAAATTTACTGCGACGTGCAGCCCGACGATCGCTACAGCGAATACTGGGAATACGCCGCTAGTCGGTTTACGACACACTGATTCGATTTTGGGTTTTGGATTGCCGATTTCAGCCGGGCTATCCAAACTCTAAAATCCAAAATCTAGAATCCAAACTCTGAAATCCAAAATCCAAACCCATCCTCCATTTTACCCAATTTCCACCATCAGCCCTCCAACGCGCCCTGGCGGAGGGCGATCGCCAGACCAACAAACACAATCAGCATCACCACCAGCGAAAACGCCGCACCCAGTGGCCAGTTATAGGACACACCGAACTGAGACGAGATCACATTGCCCAGCATAATGCCGCTGGGACTGCCTACCAGACTCGGCGTGATGTAGTCGCCCATCGTCAGCGCGAACACGCTGATAGAACCCGCAAACACGCCCGGTGTCACCAGGGGCAGAATGACTCGGCGAAAGGTTGTGAGTGGCGGCGCGTTCAGATCGGCGGAGGCTTCCAGCAAGTCTTGGGGCAACCGCTCGAAGGCGGTGATGATGGGCAAGATCATGAACGGTAGCCAGACGTGAACAAACGTGAGCACGGTCGAAAACTGGTTGTAGAGGAACACCGTGCTGGGTTCCTGAAGAATGCCCAGCGACAGCAGCGCCGTATTCAACACGCCGTTATAGCCCAGAATGATTTTCCAGGCAAACACCCGCACCAGATAGCTTGACCACAGCGGCAGGATGACGAGAATCGTCAGGAGCGATCGCCACTTGCCGCCAAACCGCGCAATAAAACAGCCCAGCGGCAGGGCCAGCACGATATCAATCAGCGTCACTCCCAGCGCCGTGCCCACGGTTCGCAAAATCACCGTGCGATAGGCGGCATTCGTGAAAATCGTTTTGAAATTGACCAGGCTAAACTCTTTGACAATATCAAACGCCTCCAGCCGCCACACGCTGTAGGAAATCAGCAGCGCCAATGGCACAAAATATAGTAGCGTCGTCCACACCAGCGGCGGCAGCAGCGAGGCGTACAGCCCCATCGGGCGGCGGGTGTGGCGCTGGGGAAACGTCTCAAGCCCCGTCATCTCGTCCTTCCTCACATTCGCTGCATGATTTTACGAAAGGCCTGCTCTCGATCCGTGCTGGCGATCGCCTCTAGTATATTGGCAGCCAGATGGGGCGCGGCCATCACCACCCCCAAATGCACCCGCCACTTACTCCAGTTGGTGAGCGATCGCCTCCAGGGTAGGACATGCCAAAAGCGATTCACCGAGCAAACCACTCCCTGCCCCAGACTCGTGACCTCATGCCACCAGCCCGCAGGCAGAAATAGCGCCTCACCTTCCTTCAGCACCGTCTGCTGGCAATGCTCAAGCGCTTCACGATAGCGCGGAAATGCCTCAAAATCAGGGCGATCGGGATAGACCTGACTGTAAACTGCACGCCGCTTCATGCCGTGGCGCACATAGTTGAATAGGGAAAACGGGTAGAGGTTATAAAGCTGGGACGGCGGAAACAAAATGACCCGCTTTTCACCCTGAAGCTGCATCAGCGTGCCGTCCATTGGGTCATAGTGCAAGCAAGACGTATGGCCCCCTGGCCCAACCCAAAGATTAATCGCCGTTGCGGGCAGTCGGAGTCCCAGCTTGGCTTCGGCCGACCGGATCTGCGGCGCAGCCTCCAGCGGCGTTCCCTTGAGCGAACAGCGCCCCAGATAGGCATCTCTTTTCAGCGCTTCGCCCGATTTCAGCATTTCAACATAGCGCGAAAAGTTGAGGCTTTGCGTCGGTACACCGCTGCCAGTGTCTTGCCAAGTGCGCTTGTCTTGCTGGTAGCGATCGCGCCCATACTGCCGCACCGGAAAGGTCAAATTGCCCAAATGTTTCAGCAGGAAGTCTAAGTTCCAATTCAGCCCATCCAGCAACCCTGTGACCACAACGGGCTTTCCGGGTGCAAGATGCTGTTGTCGAAACTGCCTCTGTGTCAGATTTTGTGCGTCTATTCGGGGAACTGGCTTGGCAAATGTTTGGAGATCAAAATCTTGAGGATCAAGAGGACTGTTAGGGAATGAGTTTGGTTGAATCATAGGAAAATACGCCACGTCACACCACAGTTACAGAATGCGTTCGGGAATGCGTTCAGGAACTCTTTTAAGAATGCGTTCTGCACGCAAGGCGCTGAAATTGCAAACCGCTGAAAAGCATTTCATAACCATTCATATTGGAACGCTGCTAGACGGATATACGAACTGAAATGACATTCCAGCGCACCCGAAGCGAGATTACGCCCGGTCAAAACTAAATCAATCGCAATCAAAAGCAGCCATCAGAACAGCAAAGTCAAGAAAACAGCAAAGCGCCCATTGGTGATGACCTCTGGGTGCGCCGGTATGTTTCAACCTTAAATATTTGCTGCGAAGCTTGCAGCAGTCTAGAAAACAAGACTGCGAAACTTAATCATAAAAATACCAGCTTATGAAAAAGTATTCGAGGGCGATCGCCTACTATACTCTTGAGACTCTTGAGCTTTGCTCCATCTGTATATTTCACATGCAAATCGTCTGCTGATCAGCATTGAGGGCGATATCTTATTTTGAGGCGGTCAGATGAGTCCATCAAAATGGAGTTTCGTATGCACAGAAATATCGAGCCACAGCGCAATTGGATAGTGAGCGCTGGGCTGGGACTGGTGCTGGCAGTGGGGGCCGGATCGCGGGGGGCGATCGCCCTCCCAGTCTTGCTCAGCAGTGACGAGATAGCCCGGCAAATGCAGGATCTATCTGACTGGGATCTAGCGGGACAGGAAATTTCCTGCACCTACTCGTTTGGGAACTTTGTGGAGGCGATCGCCTTTGTGAATCGCCTGGTGGAACCCGCTGAAGCCGCCGCCCATCACCCCGACCTGACGATCGCCTACAACCGCGTCACGCTGCGGCTCACCACTCACGACGCAGGCGGGCTGACGGATCTCGACTTTCGCGTTGCCCAGGCTGCTCGCGCTGCGACCAATCCTGGCGGCTCGCCGCTGACCTGTGCTGCGATGGAATAACGTGAGTGATGCAGAGATAGGGTAACTGACTCCCACAGCCCCGCCCGCTTACCAGGCATCCTGCAAGCTATACAGACTAAACATCCCCCGCAGATACCACGGGCGCAGGTGGGGCAGCGGGAAGCGGCGGAGAGGCTGGCGGAAGGGGGTTGCCAGATCGGTTTCTGAAATCTTGCCAATTAGCAGATAGGCGATCGCCCGGCCGCTCCAAGTGGCGGTGGCCACGCCGTTGCCGTGATAGGCCAGCGCGTAGGAGATTGTGGGATCATCGGCAAGCTGCCCGACATGGGGCACTAGCGCCCTAGAGCCGCAGAGCAGCCCGCTCCAGTAGTGGGAAATTTCCACGTCGCGCCAGGCGGGAAACATTTCGCCTAGCCTCCGCCTCATCCACTGGCGATAGCGGTCGGCTTCTTGGGGGGTGCCCCGTGTGCCGCCGCGCGTCCCCAACAGAAAGCGCCCATCTTTCAGCAGGCGAAAGTAAAACAGCAGATTGCGCGTGTCGTAGATGGGGGTTTCGGTTTTCCAGCCCTGGGCGGCGAGTTCGGCGGCGGTGAGGGGGCGCGTGGTAATGATGTTGGAAACGACGGGCAGCAGGCGGCCAGACATGGCCGGGTGGAGGGAGTCTTGGGTGTAGCCGTTGGTCGCGATAATGACTCGCCGGGCCCGCAGGGTTCCCCCTGGCGTGTGCAGCCGATGTCCATGTCCGTCTGTTTCCCAGCGCTGAACAGGGCTATAGGCGAAGAGGGCAACCGATTTCTGCTGGAGGGCGATCGCCAGTCCGCGACTATATTTCATCGGGTTCAGCCCAAAGCCTACGCCAACATGCAGCGCCCCGTGCGCTTCGGGACTATGGTAGGCCCGTTCGGTCAGTTCCTTGGGCGACCAGAGCTGGCAGGGATAGCCCGCAATGTCGCTAAAAAATTCGTAAGCCGCTTCGAGCGATCGCCATCGGTTGGGGCGATGGGCCACTTCGATCTCGCCGTCGCCCTGCGCGTCCAGGTCAATGCCTTCCTCCTGAGCAATCTGGCGCACTAGCTCCGTGCCCTCCCGCTGTTGCCGAAAAAATCGCCCCACCTCCTCGCGCCCAAACTGGTTCAGCAGTGCTTCCGGGTCGAGCCAGGTTGCCCCGACACAGCAAAAGCCGCCATTCCGCCCCGACGCGCCCCAGGCCGGAGTTCCCGCTTCCAGCACACACGCCTCTACGCCCGCCCGCGCTAAATGCAGCGCTGCCGACAGTCCCGTGATGCCGCCGCCGATAATGGCCACATCGCAGGTGCGATCGCCCGCCAGCGCCGCCCCTTCCACCGGGTCTACCGTGGTTTCCCAAAAGCTGCCGACAGGACGAGTGCGATCGTAGAGGAACGGGGTATACATGAGCTAATGGAGTGACCAGGTGATGAGGTGACAGAGGTAACCGGAGCAACAAGGTAATAGAGTGAAATAGAGTGACGGGGTTGCTTGAGTCTTATTCCCGTACCCCAATTCCCCAAAAGCGTCCCTCCAAAAAACCTGCTATTCTTGTGGATGCTAACCCAGACCATTGTATTTCGTGTGTTCCTGACAAACTGAGTGTCGGCTGCGGGGTTCCGATGAAAACTCTGTATCGAGCATTACGAAACTGGCTGGGAGCGCCCTCTCTGAGGGACGCTAGCTTGAGATTCATAGGCACTTTGCCACGCAAGCCATCTAAACACTGCTCGATTTGGGATTTCGGCGCTCCCGTGTCAACTCACCTGCGTAGTTACCGAAATCTGATGAGTGTTGGGTACTATGGCAGGGTTTCTGGATTTTGGGCATATTTGCTTTGCTGGAAGATAGGCTGCAACGATGTCATGTGCTGAGGAGAGTCCGTGTAGTGAGTCAAGGGAATTTGCCTCAGAATTCGCAGCCTTCGGTTTCAGCACACCCAGCCAACAAGCCTCCTCAAGGATACACGGAGCTGGAGGCGGCGCTGGATCAGGTTGAGCAGTTGCTGTTGCGACTGTCACCAGAGCGTCTTGCTAAGGGGGAGGAGCAGCAGCAGGATCGGGGCGATCGCCCAACCAGTTCCAACGCTTCCAGTACCAAATCCTCTGGAGCCAAAGCCGCTAGCGCCAGATCCTCTCAATCAGCTAAACTCCCTCAAGCCTCTGACTTGCTGCCTGCATCGTCCACTACACCACAGAATATGGACTTTGCAGACGCGCTGTTGCAGATTCGCGCCAATTTGTCGCGCGTGCTAGATAGCTACGATCATCAGGTTGAGCAAATTCAGCAGCAGTCGGCCCAGTCGCACTCGGTCGCCAGCATCACCCAGCGAATTCGTCAGTCACTTGATCCGGGCGAAATTTTGAACAGCACGGTGATCGAGGTGCAGCAAGCGCTCCAGGCAGACCGGGTGGTGATTCACAGCTTTGAAGACGATGCCGGGTCGGTGATTGTGGCAGAGTCGGTAGCTGCCCCGTGGCGATCGCTGTTAGGAGAGCGGGTTAGTCAGGCGATCGCCGAACAGCGCATTGCCTACTTTCGCCAGGGCCACTACCGGATTGTGGATGATATCGAAACGGGCGACTATTCGCCGGAACTGCTGGAACTCTTTCGGCAGCAACAGACGCGGGCGGTGTTGGTCGCGCCGATCCTGCGGGATGACCAGCTTTTGGGGCTACTGTCGGTGCATCAATGTTCTGGCATCCGCCACTGGCAGCCCCACGAGGTGGATTTGCTGCGCTATCTCAGCGAACAGGTGGCGATCGCCCTCCAGCAGTCGCGCCTCTATCAGCAGGCGCAGCAGTTGAATGCCGACCTAGAACAGCAAATCGTGCGCCGCGCCGAGCAGATGGAGCGGGTGCTGAAATACGAATCCATGCTCAAGCGCATTACCGACAAGGTGCGCGACAGCCTCGACGAAAGCCAGATCTTGCAGGCGGCCGTGCAGGAGCTAACGCTGGTGCTGGGGCTGGCGGGCTGCAACTCGGCGCTGTACGACCTAGAGGAAGGCACGTCCACCATCCGCTACGAATATACCCACTCGATTCCCACCTTCTACGGCCGTGTGGCCCAGATGGACGACTCGCCGGATATTTACCACCAGCTCAAGCAGGGGCTATATTTCCAGTTTTGCTCGCTCTATCCCAACCCGCAGCGGGGTCGCGTAGCCATGCTGGCCTGCCCCATTTTCGTCGATGCCAACTCGTCCGAGGGTATGGAGCAGGCAGTGCTGGGAGATCTCTGGCTGATTCATCGCAAGGAGTACGTGTTTAACGAGTTTGAGATTCGCATGGTGCAGCAGGTGGCCAACCAGTGTGCGATCGCCATTCGCCAGGCCCGCCTCTATCAGGCAGCCCAAGCCCAAGTCACGGAACTAGAGCGGCTCAATCAGCTCAAAGATCAGTTCCTTAGCACCGTTTCGCATGAGCTACGCACCCCCATCGCCAACGTCAAAATGGCGATCCACATGCTGAAAACCGCCCCCAGCGAAGCAAAACAAAAACAGTATCTCAGCATCCTGGAAAGCGAACTGGCGCGAGAGGAAGAACTCATCAACGACCTGCTAGACTTGCAGCGGCTAGAGGAATCCGTCTTTCCCATCACCGTCGAGCGCATCGACCTGCCCAACTGGCTGCCCGCCCTCGTGGAACCCTTCCGCACCCGCATCGCCAACTCCCAGCAAACCCTCGAAGTCTCCTGCGCCGAAGATTTGCCGCCGCTAGTGACCGACCCGACCATCCTGCGGCGCATTCTGGCGGAGCTATTGAACAATGCCTGCAAGTATACGCCCAAAGGGCTGAGCATCGCGCTAGATGTCTCGCTCCAGCCGCCTACCGAGGAGAACGGGTTCACAGCCTACACCATCTTCCGACTCCAGAATCAGGCCGAAATTCCCAATGCCGACCTACCCCATATCTTTGAAAAGTTCTATCGCGTCTTGCAAGTCGATCGCTACAAGCACGGCGGCACGGGGTTGGGGCTGGCGCTGGTGCAAAAGCTGGTGGAGCAACTGAGCGGCACGATCAGCGCCGACAGCGCCGACGGCTGGACGAGCTTTACGGTCAAAATTCCGTCTCGCTAGCAGGGCACGGCTGAGCAACCTCTAGTTGAGATTGAGAATTTCGCAGTGGAGAATTTTGCAATTGTGAATTCTGCCCGTCGAGTCGGCTCTACATTCCTGGGATCAACCCGGCACTGAGGCGTTGAATAGCGCGGTTGGCTACATCGCGATAGCCCAGCTTGCCGCAAAGAATTTGCCCCATCCGCTCCGTGGCAGAGGGCCGCTTGATCCCCAGCCGATAGCCCAGGCTGGGAGCGGCGTAGAACACATTGGCCAGCCGTTTTGCCCAGATCATTTCCTGCCCCCACTCTTGCTGAATGGTGTGGGTATAGCCTTCGAGCGCTTCTAGGTTGCCGCTCAGTGCCGCATGAATTGCCTCCGCCGCCTTCACGCCCGTAAAGATCGAAGGGCGAATCCCTTCGGCTGTCATGGGATCAACCACGCAGGCAGCTTCGCCAGCCAGCAGCGCGTTTTGAGTATGCAAGGTCTGGTCACCATCCCACAGACATAGGGGATGCCCGTGCTGCTCGGTGGTTGCAAAATCGACGTTAAACAGCTTTGAATATTCCGTCAGGATGCGCTTGAAGTCCTGCGCTTCGCCGCCGCGAAAGGTGCCAATGCCGACGGAATAGCCGTCTGCCTTGGGAAAGTTCCAGATGTAGCCGTTTTTGACCATGCCAAACTCGAAGTGGATGGTCTGGTCATCGGCAATGGGCTGACGGGCCTCTGCCTCCAGCGCACCGCCCAGTTTCCGCTTGCGGTTGCCAAATCCCAGCCACTTTGCCATGAAGCCCTTTGCTCCATCGGCAGCGATCAGATAGGTTCCTAGAAACGGGCCCTGCGCGGTGTTGACCTGCCAGCCGTTGCCTCGCCATTCAATACCCGATACGGCGGTACGATCTTTGAGCGTTGCGCCCTGTTCCTGCGCTTTTTTGACCAGGAAATGGTCGAACACGTCGCGCCGCACCATCCAGATCGGCTCTAGGTTTTCAAGCTGAGCCACCACCGGATCGTCCATGTTCCAGGTGTAGCGGAGGGTGTTGACCTTGAGCGAAATCGCCGGGCTAAAGTCAAAATCAAACCACTCGGCCACCTGGGGCGACACGCCGCCGCCGCAGGGTTTATAGCGGGGCAGGGATTCCTTTTCTAAAAGCAGCACCGAGCGATCGCGCTTTGCCAGGTGATAGGCAGCACTCGCGCCCGCAGGCCCAGCGCCCACGATGATGCAGTCATACATGAACAGGTCACTCCTGAACGCGGGTCATAACCTCAATATTCCAGTCTGGAGCAGGGTCAAGCGCCATGCCACAAGCTCAACCCAACCTCGATGCACTACTCTAAATCTGGGGCACAGACGAAAATCTGACGGCTAAACCGTCATAATATCAGCCTCTTTTTCTTTCAGCAGCGCGTCGATTTTGGCGACATACTTATCAGTCAGCTTTTGGATGCTGTCTTGCAAATCCAGCGCAGTGTCTTTGGGCAGGTCGCCGTCTTTTTCTTGCTTGCGAACGCTGTCCACGGCATCGCGGCGGATGTTGCGGAGGGCAACTTTGCCTTCTTCGGCGTATTTGGCGGCGATTTTTACCAATTCTTTGCGGCGATCGCTCGTCAGGGGCGGAATATTCAGCCGCACCACAGAGCCGTCGTTATTCGGCGTTAGCCCCACATCAGACATCTGGATCGCCTTTTCGATCAGGTTCAGCGTGCCCCGGTCGTAAGGCTGGATCAAGATCGTGCTGGCATCGGGCGTGCTGATGTTGGCCAGAGACTTTAATGGCGTGGGCGTGCCGTAATATTCCACCTGCACCTTGTCGAGGATGCTCGCATTTGCCCGTCCTGTGCGGATGGTGTTAAACGACCGCTGAGTAGCCTCAATGGTCTTCTGCATATTGCCTTCAATTTCAGCTAATTCCACAAGAGCCTCCAACAAGTGTGCCAATGGGTTCACCCATCAAGGCGCGGCGAATGTTGCCTTCAACCGCCAGGTTAAACACCATGATAGGGATATTGTTATCTTTGCACAGGGCGATCGCCGTTCCATCCATCACCCGCAGGTCTTTTTCCAGCGCATAGCTGTAGGTCAGCGTTTGGAACCTGCGGGCATCGGGGTTCACCTTCGGGTCAGCATCGTAAATGCCATCCACTTTTGTCGCCTTAAACACCACCTCTGCGCTAATTTCCGCTGCTCGCAGGGCCGCCGTCGTGTCCGTCGTAAAGAAAGGATTGCCAGACCCCGCACCAAAGATAACGACTCGCCCCTTTTCCAAATGGCGAATGGCGCGGCGGCGAATGTAAGGTTCTGCCACTTCCTGCATCTCGATCGCCGTCAGCACACGAGTTTGCACGCCCTTTCGCTCCAGCGAGTCTTGCAGCGTCATCGCGTTCATCACGGTGGCAATCATGCCGATGTAATCCGCCGTCGCCCGATCCATCCCCGCCGCCGCGCCCTTGATGCCGCGAAAAATATTGCCGCCGCCCACGACGACGGCCACTTCTACGCCTGTATCGACTACATCTTTAATCTCTGCACAAATTGCATCCACCACTGCCGGGTCAATCCCATAGGAGAGATCGCCCATCAGTGCCTCGCCGCTCAGCTTTAGCAAAACCCGCCGATACGTGTTCCCCATAGGTCGTGACAATTCTCTAGAACTTTAAATTGTTTCCAACCCAAGATAACAGTAGACCGGAAAAATCCGTCAGCGCCAAGCGGCCGGTTTACCACCGGCTCCAGCAGACAGATAGGCATCGCAAAAGGACATCGTAAAAGGACATCGCAAAAGGGCATCGCGAAAGCCGCAAACCCTGCATTCGACCCCAGGGATTTCGCTAAGATTGTTAAGTAATGTTTCAGAGTCCTCGGATTAATCCTGGGTTAACACTATGACTGCCGCTTCCGCCTCTATCTACGACTTTTCAGCCACCAGCATCGACGGCAAGCCCGTATCGCTCGATGCGTTCAAAGACAAGGTGCTGTTGATTGTGAACACGGCCAGCCAGTGCGGCTTTACACCCCAATATCAGGGGCTTCAGTCCCTCTACAGCAAATACGCCGATCGGGGTCTGGTGGTGCTGGGCTTCCCGTGCAACCAGTTTGGTCAACAAGAACCGGGGACAGCAGATCAGATTCAAACGTTTTGCGAAACGCGGTTTGGGGTGACGTTTCCGCTGTTCCAGAAAGTAGACGTAAACGGCAGCAATGCCCATCCTCTATTTCAATATTTGACAAAATCTGCGCCAGGAATCTTTGGCACAGAAGCAATCAAGTGGAATTTCACTAAGTTCCTTGTTGATCGTCAGGGCAATGTGGTGAAGCGCTACCCACCCACGACAAAGCCAGAAGATCTGGAAGCCGATATTCAGGCATTGCTGTAGTGCCGTAATTGGTCTGTAGTGCCGTAACTTGGTGCAGTGCCGTAATTCAGACGGCAGTCCATAGCCGACAGGGAGAGGTTGCTATGCTTCGCTCGGCTGTCGCCATTTTACGGAGCAACCGATGGTGTGCGTGTGGGTGTCGGCGATCGCAGTGCCGGAGAGAATGCTGGCGATCGCCTCTTTCAAATAAGCCTTCTGCACCCCGTCAGGATTCTGCGGGCTATCGTCAATTGCCCCGTTATACCGGAGAATGCCCTCGCTATCCAGCAGGTAAATCTCCGGCGTGCGCTCTGCGCCAAACGCCTCGGCCACCTCCTGCGTCACGTCGCGCAGGTAGGGAAAGTTGATCGCCTGCTCGATGGCAAAAGACTTCATCTTGTCGAAACTATCGTCGGGGTAGCGCGTGTCGTCGTTGGGATTGATGCCGATCAACGTCACGCCCTGCCCCTGAAAGTCGTCCTGAATTTGCTTGAGGCGATCAATATACAGCCGCACATAGGGGCAGTGGTTGCACATGAAAACCACACAAACCGCCCGATAGGATTTCAGATACCGAGCGAGATGATGCACCTCGCCATCTACACCGGGCAGTTCAAAGTCGGGCGCGTAACTACCAATCGCGGTTCCAGTCATACAGCAAGGAAATTTGCAGAAAAAATTTGCAGGAGACACTAGCCATCATACGCGAATCCTTCAGGGACGCTCATTTGCAAGATGGCCGATTCTTTGCCGATGATTTGCAGCCTACTTGCTTTGTAGAGCCGACAGACTCAGGGTATGGTGACTAGGGGCAATCTGAACCACTCGACAACCCAGTTCCCTGCCGCACCCCATTCACACAATCAACCATTTCTCAGCCCTACTCACCGAGGACGCAGGCCATGCTAGAGCTTTATCAATTTGAGTTATCCCACTACTGCGAAAAGATTCGGCTAATTTTGGACTATAAGGGCTTGCCCTATCGCAAGGTGGAAGTGACCCCTGGTGTCGGCCAGCTTGATCTGTTTCGGATGTCTGGCCAGCGCCAGGTGCCCGTGCTGAAAGACGGCTCCACCATCATTGCCGACTCCACCGAAATTGCCGAGTATCTGGAAAAGACCTATCCCGATCGCCCGATTATTCCCACTGACCCCAAGCAGCGCGGGCTGTGTTTATTGATGGAGCAGTGGGCTGACGAATCCATTGGGCTGAATGCCCGCAAGTGCATGATTGGCGCACTGGGCAAAGACCAGAGCTTCCGCCAGTCGTTTCTCCCCAACACGATTCCTGATTTTCTAAAAACGGTCGTTAGCTCTGTGCCCAATGAGCTATTTAGCGTACTGGAACTGGGCGTGGGGTTAACCCCAGATGCCCTCAAAGAAGCCGAAGCATCCATGAAGCGGGATCTGGCGGCGCTCTGCTTTATCTTGCTCGATCAGCCCTACCTGATCACCGACCATCCCACCCTGGCAGATTTTGCTGTGGCGGGGCTGACGATGTACGTCAAGTTTCCCGATGGCGACTACCTGGATATTCCCCAATCGCTGAAGGGCAAGGGCGTTCCGGGCATCGCCGACGTGGGCACGTTTGCGCCGTTTTTTGAATGGCGCGATCGCCTCTACACCAACTTCCGCAAAACTGGGACGACCAGCACCAGCAGCAGCGCCAGTCGCCCCACCTCGATTCAGATCGACTAAATTGACTGGGCGTTTGGAATCAGGAGTCAGGTTTTGGGTTCCATCCTGATTCGCACCTGACACCTCCTCCCTAATCTCTCTCTAGCCTCCATAACCTGCCCATAACCGCCAAACGTACCCTGTTTATGGCACTCTGGAACGTAGAGCCTTGTGAAGGATAGCCTAGTGGCTTTCGCACTGGCTGTCAGTCGCGGTTTCTGCTTTCCAGATTCTCCATCGCCAATCTTTACTCACGCCCAAGGGTATGCAAACGCTTCCTAATCCTGTCAATGCGCCCACTCCTCCGTCTGCCCCTGCCGATGCCAACGTGGGCATTGTGCGCCGCAAAACGCGCCCAGTTCCCGTGGGCGACATTACCATCGGCGGCGACTATCCGGTGGCGGTGCAGTCGATGATCAACGAAGACACGCTGGATATCGAGGGTTCCGTTGCGGCAATTCGGCGGCTGCATGAAATTGGCTGCGAAATTGTGCGGGTGACTGTGCCCAGCATGGCCCACGCCAAGGCGATGGAGGAAATCCGCGATCGCCTCTACAAGTCCTACAAGCCCGTGCCGCTGGTGGCCGATGTGCATCACAACGGTATGAAAATCGCCCTGGAAGTGGCAAACTATGTGGACAACGTGCGGATCAATCCGGGGCTGTACGTGTTTGAAAAGCCCAAGAGCGATCGCACGGAATACACCAGCGCCGAATTTACTGAAATTGGCGAAAAAATCCGCGAAACCCTGGAACCGCTGGTGATCAAGCTGCGTGACCAGAACAAGTCCATGCGGATTGGCGTGAATCACGGCTCTTTGGCAGAACGAATGTTATTCACCTACGGCGACACGCCCGAAGGCATGGTCGAGTCGGCGCTAGAGTTCATCCGCATTTGCGAATCGCTGGATTTCTACAACATTGAACTATCGCTGAAAGCCTCTCGCGTACCCGTGATGATTGCCGCCAACCGCCTGATGGTGAAGCGCATGGACGAGCTGGGCATGGACTATCCGCTGCACTTGGGCGTGACGGAAGCCGGAGACGGCGAATACGGACGCATCAAGTCCACCGCAGGCATTGGCACGCTGCTGGCCGAGGGCATTGGCGACACGATCCGCGTCTCGCTAACGGAAGCCCCGGAGAAGGAGATTCCGGTCTGCTACGGCATCTTGCAGGCGCTGGGGCTGCGGCGAACGATGGTGGAATATGTCGCCTGTCCGTCTTGCGGACGCACGTTGTTTAACCTGGAAGAGGTGCTGGCCAAGGTTCGCGCTGCTACAAATCACTTGACCGGGTTGAATATCGCCGTGATGGGGTGCATCGTCAACGGGCCCGGAGAAATGGCCGACGCCGACTATGGCTATGTAGGCAAGCAGGCAGGCTACATTTCGCTGTATCGGGGACGTGAAGAAATTAAGCGCGTTCCGGAAGATCAGGGTGTGCAGGAGTTAATTAACCTGATCAAGGCAGATGGACGCTGGGTTGAGCCGTAGGGTCTAGAGAGCGAGAGCGCGATCGCCCTCATTCCACCCTGGACATCTCAGCCAACGTCGGTTTTGCTCAGTTCCTCACTCCGATTGGGCGAACTTTGACACGCGAACTTTGACACAGGGATTTTCTCGTCAATGCTTCTGTTGCCAATGCTTCTGTGCTTCTGTAATGATTAAGCAGACCGACCCAAGATGCCTGTGCTAGATTGGGCATACCCTCGTCGTGACCTTCTCCTCCTATCGCTATGGATATTACAAAACGCGGACTCGTTTTGGGCAGCACGGCATTTGCTGTCGCAGCAATGACCGTTACCGGGGCGGGGATGCACCTGTCCAAAGGGCAAGCGTTCTTCCAGGAAAGCCCGAAGGAGCTAATTGACGAGGTTTGGCAACTGATCAATCGCACCTACGTCGATGCCACGTTTAACCAGGTTGATTGGCAGTCCGTCCGACAGGAGTATTTAGGGCGCAACTACACGAACCGTGAAGAGGCCTACGCTGCCATCCGCGAAATGCTGGAGCTATTGGGTGATCCCTACACGCGGTTTATGAACCCGGCTGAGTTTCGGGATATGCAGGTCGATACGTCGGGCGAACTGACGGGGGTCGGCATCCAGCTTTCCCAAGACGAAGAAACCAAAGAACTGGTGGTTGTCGCGCCGATCGAAGACACGCCTGCATCGCAGGCTGGCATTCTGGCTAGAGATGTCATTACCAAAATCAACGATCAGACGACTGAGGGCATGGATGTGAACCAAGCCGTGTCCTTGATTCGCGGCCCGGTCGGCACTGAGGTTACGCTTACCATTCGTCGGGGCGATCAGGAGCTAGAGTTCAAGTTGCAACGGGCCCGGATCGAGCTACATCCAGTTAGGTACTCTCTTCAAGACTCCTCGCTGGGCAAGATCGGCTATATCCGCCTCAACCAGTTCAGCGCCAACGCCTCAGAAGAAATGAAAGAGGCAATTCAAGATCTAGAGCGGCAGCAGGCAACGGGCTACGTGCTCGATCTGCGCTCCAATCCAGGCGGACTGCTCTACGCCAGCATCGACATTGCCCGCATGTGGCTAAATGAAGGCGTGATCGTGTCCACCGTAGACCGCCAAGGCATTGCAGAACAGGAGCGGGCCAACGGCAGCGCCCTGACAGACAAGCCGCTCGTGGTGCTGGTGGACGGCGGTTCGGCTAGCGCCAGCGAGATTTTGTCGGGCGCGCTGCAAGACAATGGTCGTGCGGTGCTGGTGGGAACGCAGACTTTTGGCAAGGGACTGGTGCAGTCGGTGCGGGGACTGGGCGATGGCTCTGGGCTAGCGGTGACGGTTGCCAAATATCTGACCCCAAGCGGGCGCGATATCAACAAGCAGGGGATCGAACCCAATGTGCTGGTTGAGTTGACCGACGAACAGCGGGAAACCCTCAGCCAAAACCGGGATCAAATCGGTACGCTGGCTGATCCGCAATATGCGCGGGCACTGGAGGCCCTGCGGCAGGAAATTGCGGCCCATCGGCAGCGCCGAGCCGAATCGCTGCCCTAGCGCGACACTTTGCGAGCCAACTGTTCTAGCTATTCGATCCCAACTATCTTTAACGCGGCAGACATTTTCCAGCGCGAATCAGCCCCACCCGACGGGCGATCGCCTCGCTTTGGGACGCAAACGGCCCCCACTGCTGGATTTCGGTGTCTCCTGCGGTCTGCGACGGGCTGGCAAGTTCAGGGTTCAGATCGGCCGCAGTCACGATATCGCAGTGGCCTTCGGGCTGCTTGACGATGTACCAGTCGGTAGGAGCATTGGTTGATCCATTCGTCGCTTCGTGGGTCGATGCATTCATAGGGGCAATGGCTTCTGGAGTAGGGCAAGATGCAGGGAAGGGCGATCGCAGGCGATCGCTTCTTGGCGCTTCAATCCTAGCAGCGTCCCTACAAAAATCCCCCCTTAGCCAATAACAGCATAGAGGGGGGATTTTTTGATTAGCCAACCGATTGACTAGCCAACCGACTCCGTCCAGAAATGACAGTCGGCAAATAATTTAGCGGCTACTTCGTGGATTCTACGCGCTCAGACAGCGGATCACCTTCATAGGGCTGCACGCCCGTTTTTGGATATTCGTCTCGGTCAGGGCTGAAAATCTCCGATGCTCCTTCGGTAAGGAATTGAATCGCCTGTCCAATGACCTTAAAAAGATTCATAACGCTGGCCTCAGCAACGAGTGAACGAGGAGCGAGTCATCTGGATAGAGCGGAAATCGAAAGGAAATATAAACTATCCTTAACTTGCTCCACTTCAATCATAGGAAATCCAAGGCTTTTTTTGTTGCGTTCGCTACCATTCTTTACAGGCAGCGCAAAAGCCTTAACCCTAGCCTTAGCCCTGAAACAGCGACAGGCAAACTAGAACCAGCAGCACGCCAATTAGATAGAACCGCCCAACCACCTGAGTTTCTGACCAGCCGGTCAGTTCCAGATGATGATGCAGCGGAGCCATCTTGAAGAGACGCTTGCCGATACCGTTTTCATCCTTCGTGGCTTTGTAGTAGCCGACCTGAGCGATGACGGACAAGGTCTCCACCAGAAAGATACCGCTCAGAATTAACAGACCAAAGAGCGACTGGCTGACGATCGCCGCAGCCGCTAGCGCTCCGCCCAGCGCTAGGGAACCCGTATCGCCCATAAATACGCGGGCGGGGTTATGGTTGTGTACCAAAAAGCCCAAGTAGCTGCCGCCCATCGCCGCACAGAAAACGGCTAGCTCAGGGTGAGCCGGGGCAACGAGTGCCGCCAGACCGAGCAGGGCGATCGCCCCTGTGCCGCCCGCCAGCCCATCCAGCCCGTCGGTCAGGTTAGTGGCGTTGCTCTCGGCCACTAGCACAAACCACGACACTAGCCAGAACAACGCCCCCAAGGGCAGCGCCAGTCCAAAGGGCAGCAGCACCGTGGTCATACCTGGAAATGAGTGGCTAAAAGCCCAGAGGCAGAACAGCCCCCCAAAGCCGATTTGCAGCGCCAGCTTGGTGCGGGGAGAAATGCCTTTATTCGACTTGCGGCGGAGGATTTGCCAGTCATCAAGCCAGCCGATAAACCCATAGGCGAGGGTCAACGCTGCAACCGCCAACACGGTCGGGTGAAACCCGGAGAGCAGCAGGGCGATCGCCACGCCGACGGGAACCACGAAAATGCCGCCCATCGTCGGAGTGCCCGCCTTTTTCAGGTGCGCTTGGGGGCCATCCTCGCGAATCACCTGGCCCGCTTTCCAGGCGCGGAGTTGCGGCACGGCCGCATAGCCCAACGCTCCGACCCCCGCCGCAGACAGGGCAAAGGGCAACGTCAGACTAGCCACTTGCCAGGGCGATCGCCCCGCAGCCACATCCAGCGCCGCCATCAGACAGACCAGAATCGCGGATAACGTCAGGAGCAAGGTGCGCCCCGTTACTGAAATTGACCGACCTGGAGAAATCTTTGCATCCACAGTTTGCGCCTTCACTCCTCACCACAGCCTCCTCTTGCTGCTCAAACCCTCAAAACCTGGACTCAGAAGCCAAGGCGACCTACTTTCGCCCGCCTAGAAACTGTCGAAATGTTTCGAGAACTTAAACCCCAGAAGAGTTATCTAAATTCTGGATTACTCAGCGTAATGCCTAATGCACGATTTGAGCCAAAAATCTAGAAGCTGATATTAAACTTCAAACTCAAACCCGACGAATCCAGAAATCGTAAGCAAACGTCACACCACAAATAATACAGACGGGCAGGCTTTTTTCCACCCCTCATTCGGAAATTTACATTAGTTTACGGCGATCGCGCGTCATTTGAGTCACACATTTGAAAAATAAGCCTTAAAAATGAGCCTGGGAAATTAAGCTCGAAAAATCAGCCCAAAGAAATCGTCCGAATCGCACGAGAACCCAGGCTGAGCAGAAAACAGAAAGACCGGCGGTTTAGAAAGCGCGTGGCTCCAGCCCAGAAAATCCGAATCTCGCACAGGTTCCAATCTCACGCAAAATATAGAAGTAGTCCTCAAACGGGAGGCAGCAGCAATGTCCCACATCTTGGCGCTAGTCGTTGCCCTGGGCAGCTTTGGGCTGTATATGTCGGCATTTTTTCTGCCAGAGGTCTACCGCAAAAACGACTTCATCTGGAGCGGCGTGGGCATGTTCTATGCCCTAGTGCTGTGGGTGTGCGCGGGTCGCATCACAGGCGGCGTGCTGCTGGGACAGATGGCCAGCGTCGCCCTGCTGGGCTGGATGAGCTGGCAGTTGGTCGAATCGCGGCGACTGCTTACACCCTACGACCAGCAAACGCGGTTGCCCGGATCATCGCGCAACTTGGGCGATTTGCTAAAGCTGGCGGCCGAGGAACTGCCGGGCCGCCTCCAGACCCAGTTCAAGGCTCTGCCGCATCAAGCATCGGGCTGGATGAGTCAGGTGACGAGTCGCGTCGGTAAAGCGCCCAAGCTGGCGGGCAAACCCGTGCGATCGCTCCCCAAAGCCAGCCCCAAAGCCAGTCCCAAAGCCGTCCCACCCCAGCCCGCGCCTGTCGATGCGTCCAGCGATCCCCCTGCGCTCGCTACCCCGGCCGCTGCCAGAACTCGACAACCTCGCCCCCCAGCCAGAACCACCTCTGCGCCTGCTGCCTCCAGCGTTACACCAACTGTGCCCGGGGAATCGCCGACCCCATCCGTAGAAGGGGCTGAGCCGCCAGACCAAGCCGTTTCATCGACCGCCCTGTCTACAGTGTCGGAGGCAGCACCAGCCGTATCTGATCCCCTCGCTCCTGCCCCATCGACTATCCCATCGACCGCTCCATCGACCGCTCCATCGACCGCCATCGCTGCATCCGATCCTGCATCCGATGCTGAACCTGGGAGGACTCTGGAACAGGTCGCTGTTGACGAAACCTCGGAGCCAGCAGCGTGGGTAGAACTGGCTACAGACTCAACAGACTCAACAAACTCGGCTTCTCCAGACGCATTCCGGCCCGCGACTGAGGACTCGTTTACGCTGGACGAGGTACTAGTAGAGCTAGCGACCGGGGAAATGTCGGGCGAAATGTCTGTTAACGTGCCTGCCGATCGCAGCCCTCCTGATACCCCTCTTCCCTTTTCGGCTGCACCCGAAGCGCTGGTTGAGCAGCAGCCAGAGCCGTTTGAACTGGAGCCTGATGCGCGAGCCACGCAGCCCAGTTCTCCAGCGCCTCTGCCAGATTTACCAGATTCAGATCTATCAGATTTATCCGATATACAGCCTGATAGATGGCCTGAACGTTCTCAGGCTGAGAATCAGCTTCAACCTCAGATTCAGGACTTGATTGAATCCGCCGATGGGCTATTCGAGTTGGCAACGGAGCCTGAACCCGACTCGTCGCGTCTGGATGCGCCTGTGGAGAAATTGCCTATGGAGGAATTGTTGGATGCGCCGCGATCGCTCGATGTGCAGCCGCTGCCTGCTCAGCCCGAAGACGCAGCCTGGGAGTTTGACTGGGACCTGCCATCACTAGACTCGCCGGGGTCAGGCTCTCCAGCGCCGGATTTGCCAGCGCCGGATTCGCCAGCGCCGGATTCGCCAGCGCCAAATCTGCAAGACTCAGATTTGCAAAACTGGACAGACGAGGCCGGGGCGATCGCCCAAAACTGGCAGGACGAGTTTGACGACGACTTCAGCGACGACTTTGATCTCGAACCGGAAAATGCTGGGGAAAATGCGGTAATTGTCTCCATTGAGCGCCTTGATTTATCGCCAGCGCTGGCAGACCCCATTGAGCCGCGCCCCAACGAAGCAGCCTCTACCCCACACGTCAACGCCGCCGAAGTGACTGAGGATCTGGAACCCACGAAATCAGAGCCGTCCTTTGCCGATGAAGACCCCGATGACGATTTGCTGATCTAGGATATCTCGCTATCCCGCCCCAATTATTCCCAGCCAACCCGAACCCCCGATTCTGAATGTCCCGTTCCTCCGCCCTCCGCAACTACGTCCTCTCGCGCCTGCTGCTGGCTCCGCTGATGCTGCTCACCATCACGACGCTGGTGTTTCTGCTGCTGCGGGCCACGCCCGGCGACCCGGTGGACGCAATCCTGGGGGCACGGGCACCGGATGAGGTGAAGGAAGCCATGCGAACCCGACTGGGGCTAAACGACCCGCTCTGGCTGCAATACGTGAACTATTTGGGGAGTCTGCTGCGGCTAGATCTGGGCACCTCGCTGACCACGCAGGGGCAACCCGTCTGGCAGATTATCCAGCAGCACTTTCCCGCAACGGTAGAGCTAACCGTATGCAGCATGGTGGTTTCGGCGCTGGTGGGAATTGCCATTGGGTCGCTGGCCGCGTCGCGCCCCAATTCTCCGCTGGATGCGGGCGGGCGGCTCTTTGGCATCCTCACCTACGCGGTGCCGATGTACTGGTTTGGGATGCTGCTGCAATTGCTGTTTGCAGTGCAGTTGCGCTGGTTTCCCATCGGCACGCGCTTTCCGCTGGCAGCGACCCCGCCGCCGCGCATCACGGGGCTATACCTGTTCGACAGTTTGCTAGAGGGAAATCTGGGGCACTTCTTCACCACGATCTATTATCTGACGCTGCCCAGCCTGACGCTGGGGATCTTGCTCAGCGGCGTGTTTGAACGGATTGTGCGGGTGAACCTGAAGCAGACGCTGCGGTCGGACTACGTGGAGGCGGCGCGGGCGCGGGGCGTGCCAGAAGTGCGAATCGTTACAGCACACGCGCTGAAAAATGCCATGATTCCTGTGATCACGGTGTTGGGGCTGATGGTGGCCTCGCTGCTGGGCGGCGCAATCCTGACGGAAGTGACCTTTTCCTGGCCGGGGCTGGCGAATCGGCTCTACCAGGCGATTGAATTTCGGGATTATCCCGTTGTGCAGGGAATTATGGTGTTTTTTGGGGTGATTGTGGCGATCGCCTCCATCCTGATCGACATCTTCAACGCCTGGGTCGATCCACGCATTCGATATTGATGAATTGATGAATTGATGAATTGATGCAAATTGCTCCGAACGGTATTGAGCCAAACGGCTAAATCGAATCCAACCGACGGTCTAATATCAAAAAATGTATCAAAAGGCACGGAATGCGCCATTTGCATGGTAGGGCGATGATTCCCGCATGGCGCTTCTCCGTTCGCCAAAGACAGACGATACACTGACGGAAACAGGGGTCAGGTCGCTTACGCCAACCCTCCAATGCCTCATTCACTCATTTCCTTTCTTCCTTCTATGCAAACTCCCCTCGGCAAAGTCTACCTAGTTGGCGCGGGCCCCGGCGATCCGGGCTTGTTTACCCTGAAGGGCAAGACCCTGCTGGAACATGCAGACGTGGTGGTGTATGACGCGCTGGTGAGTCCGCAGATTTTGGCGATGATCAACCCGAAGGCGGAGCAGATCAACGCAGGCAAGCGGCGCGGGCGGCATTCGCTGGTGCAGGAAGAAACGACTCGCCTGCTAATTGCAAAGGCACAGACCCACGCGATTGTGGTGCGGCTGAAGGGCGGCGACCCGTTTGTGTTTGGGCGGGGCGGCGAGGAAATGGAGGATTTGGTAAATGCGGGTGTGCCCGTGGAGGTGGTTCCGGGGGTGACATCGGGAATTGCCGCGCCGGCCTACGCCGGAATTCCGCTGACCCACCGCAGCTACAGTTCCTCGGTTACCTTCGTCACGGGGCACGAGTCGGCGGGCAAATATCGCCCAGAGGTAAACTGGCGGGCGATCGCCCAGGGCAGCGAAACCATCGTCGTCTACATGGGCGTTCACAACCTGCCGCACATCGTCGCGGAACTCCAGGCGGGCGGACTCTCCCTCGACACGCCCATCGCCCTTGTCCGCTGGGGCACACGCCCCGACCAGGAAGAATTGCTGGGCACGCTGGGCACGATTGCCCAACAGGTGGAAGAAACGGGCTTCGAGGCTCCGGCGATCGCCGTCATCGGCAACGTGGTGCAGCTCCATAGCCTGTTAGCAGGCTGTCGTCCCGCTATTTACCCTGCGCTCTGAAGAAAAAGCTGGGTAAGCGGAATCGGGATGTCGGGAAACGCAAGTGGGGCGATCGCCGCATTCACTGGTTGCGTGTTCAATTGCCGATAGCCGTCCGGAGTTGGCTCCCGAAACACCAGCACTTCGCGGCGATTCACATCCAGAATCCAGTAGTCTGCAATGTCTGTTCTGGCGTAAATTTGTGCCTTAATCTGGCGATCGCTCAGCAGGGTTGAATCCGCGACTTCGATCAATAACAAAATATCGCTGGCAGCAGGATGGCGATCGCCATATTCATTCGGGTCAATGTGAACCACCACAATATCCGGCTCCGGCTCTGAGTTGGGTCGCAGCGTCACCAAAAGCTGCATTCGCACAGAGGCAACGCCTTCCAACAGTCGATCCAGATACCGGGGCGCGTTGGGTCGTTGCAGCGTGGGGCGGCAGTTGTGGATTCATCTGGATAATCTGCCCATTGAGCAATTCGAGGCGATCGCCCTCTGCCAAAATCCCCGCCGCAATCATGCGGTGATACTCATCCACAGTCCAAGATTTCAGCAAAACAGAGGACATTTGCAGGGTTCAGGTTTGGGGGTTTAGGTTTAGGAGTTTAGAAAAAAAACAGCGATATTAACTTTCTGATGATTAACTTTCTAACGCAAAAGGGGGTGCGGATACCGATCCACGCCCCCTCTGAAAATTTTAGGTAGAGGTTCAGTCAAAGAATCCTAGGAAAGGCTAAGCCGATTGCAGGCTTAACACACGGGTTCGCGCAGATTCAAACCAGAACCAAACGCCTAACCCCCAACCCTCTAGCCTGCCAGGTTGCCAAACGTTTCAAACACGCCCGACTTGAACACCTGGAACACGAGATAGGCGAAGGCTGCGCCGCCGATGCCGCCCACCAGGAAGCTGCCCGCAAACTCGCTCCAGCCTTCAGAAGTTGCCAGCGCTTCTGGCGGGTTGGGCGTGGTCACCGTGGCAATCGGCTTCTTCACGCCAGCGCTGCTGTAGAGCGACAGGCACACCGTCAGAATCACCACCAGAATCACGGCTTCGATCAGCCCCACCAGATCGCCTACGCCAGAGTTACGGAACTGGCTGGTGTAAGCAAAGGGGCCAAAGAGCAAGTAGCCATGCGCCATGCCCACCTCTAGCCCGCGACGCTGAGCCGACAGCCCAGGGCGATAGGCGGGCAAGTTATTGATCAGCGCTTTGGTAAAGCCGGAGGAATTGATCGGGGTTGCCAGGTTGCCGATCTGGGGATCGCCAGCGGGCTGCACTACGTCTGTCATGTTCGAGAATCTCCAAGAAATTTGTAACGGTTCGTTGCGATATCTGAGAATGAGGAGAAGAAAGCCTCAGATAGGAATCGGGCAAAGTTGGGCAGAGTGAATTACTCGTCACGCTCGATGTAGATGAACAAAAGCGCCATCGTCACAGCGGGAAACACCCAACCAATAATGGGAACAAAGATGGAAGGCAAATAAGAAGCTGCCATATCAAATTTCCTATCGGGAACTACAAGCGGTTCAGAACCGAATGTACTGCGAATTGTGCTGCAATGTCGAAACGCTAAGAATTTTTAACAAAATCTGCTCAAGTCAGGCTGGTGGTTCCACTTCTGTAGTAATTCGATACACTAAAACCGTGCATTGGACTGTGTATTTGTGTAATTAAAGAAGCACGGTGATTATCCAGTCTGAGCGAGTGCTAGAGACATCTTGAAACATTTGTTTCAGCCTGCTTTTCAGGGTGTGATGCTGGCCTGAGTTCTGACCGAAAGCTGACCGAAAGCTGACCGAAAGCTAACCGAAATTTAGTATTTTGCGTTTCCCCAGTCCTGGCAAGAGGTTCTGATGGCGTTTTGGGAATTTCTGATTCAGCAGGAGGGCGATCGCTCGTGGTTGCCGCTAGAGTCTCCCGATGTGGAGGTTTTAGAAGGGCGCTATCGGGTGGTGGCCCGTTCCAGCCGGGTGAATACACCCGTCGAAATTTCTATTATTCAGACCATCACCACCGAGCATCCACCCCGACGGCGCGTCCAAAAGCGGATGGGGCAGACCAATCCTGACGGGCTGCTGGTGGTGCTGCCTTTTACTCGGCTGGAGCCGGGGGCGTGGGAGTTGCGCTGTGTCGGCGATCTCATGTCTGACCTGGTGGGTGAGGGCTGGGGCTATGGGGTCAAGCTCCAGGTCTTGAGCCATGAGATGGATGCAGACGGGGACGATGACCTGCTGCCGGAAGACTGGCAAAGCCGCATTGCAGTGACCGATCAGGTGGCAGAACAGCCCCCAGATCGAACGGCCGAGCCTTTGGAGCCTGAAACGCTGCCAGAAGCCCAAAGTTTTGCCCAAAGTTTCCCCGATCCAGAGGAGATGGGCGATCGCCCCCTAGCCTTACCTCCAATCGAACCCGCTACTGCCGAACCCGCCACTACCGAGCCAGCTACTACCGAGCCAGTTTCGGCAACAGACGACTTCCTGGCAGCATTAGAAGCGATCGAGACCGAATCCGCCGAAGCGTCTGAATCTGGGGCAAAGGTAGCAGCCGCCAGTGAGGCAGAGGGGTTGGCAAACGCTGCTGGTGCAGCAGGTGCAGAAGTTTCACACCGTCCAACTGAGCCGTCGGAACTTGACCCGGCTGCGGCGGCAGCGATCCTCTCCCCCGCCGACCTGCCGCCACTGCGCCTGGTGCTACAGCCCGACCACTATGCCGCGCAGTGGGGCAGCACGCTGCGGATCACTGGCCAGGTGGTTGCAGCAAATCACGAATTAGCCCAAGACTCTACACAAGGGGTTCCTGCCCTCTACCTAGATCTGGCTCTGCGCGATCCGCAAAGCGGCGAACCGCTGGCGCAAGTCAGGCATCATTTGCCAGGTGGCACCCTGCCCTGCGTGGTGGACTGCGCGATCGACATTCCCGATGTAGACACCACCCGGCTGATGCTAGGCGAAGCAACGCTGTCCGCGCCTCAAGGAGAACCGCAGGAGCCATTTTTGCTGGCGGCCCAGAGCTTCACGGTGACGGCGGCGCTGGATGATCTGCTAGAGGCGATCGCCAACGACTTTCCGGGCGACCTCACCTCGCCGTTTGTAGACGAGGAAGACCTAGATCTGTCCTTGCTCAACCTGGTGGATGGCCCCCCTGCTTCCGCTGCGCCATTGCCAGAAATCCGGCCAGCAGGCGATCAGGTGTTGCCGCCGCAGATCTTTCAGCCAGCAGCGGCTGCCGATGCGCCGACCGCCAAGCCTGTGGAGCTACCGCCCCGGGGCAACCCGCTTCCTGGCTTTGAAAACGGCATGAGCCTCTGGCAGTTGGCAGCCGCCGTTTCGACTGGGCAAACCCCTGTTACTCGCCTCGACAGCAGCGCCCCGCCGCCCGACCCATCCCATACGGACGAATCCCCATCGACAGCGGATCAAACCGAGGGCGAATTGACCCATCGCCTGCTTCCCGACGATCAAGCGGCATGGGTTGAGGAGATTGCAAATTTTGCGGACTCCGACGCGGCAACTCCAGAATCGCCTCCCCCGCCCCTCGCCGCAGCAGACGATGCCGATCTTTCGATTTATCTGACTCACGTCAATCGCGCCAGTCGGTCAAAGCCGCCCGTCGAAATCCCCCCGGACGAACCCAGAGCTGCCGTTCGAGAGGTGTCCCCAGCAGAAGCCGACCCTTTGGAGGCAGGCAGTTCCGAAACCGCAAACCTGGAAGCCGCAGGCTTAGAGCCGCAGCCCGACCAGACGCAGCCGACTCCGGCGATCGCCGATTCGGCAGATACCCCGCTGGAGTGGAACCACGAAGCCTTCTCTCTAGGGCAGCCTGCGCCCTTGCCCAATGGCACGCCCCGCTTTTTGTCGCCGGAGGATCGGGCCTTTCAGGCGTTGAACTTGCAGCGTCGCTTTTTGTCTCGGCTGACGGCGCTGGCGACCGATCGAGAACTGGGGACGCTGATGCAGCCGGGTTCGCCACCGCTGGGCCGTGACCTGGACTTAACCACGGATGAAATCGTAGTGGAAGACGCGCCCCTGCCGCCGCCCCAGCGCTCCAGCCTGTATCGCCCTGAACACGCACCAGAGCCGCCGCCCGTGGTGTTGCCTGCGGAAGAGCCTGTGCCCTCACCTGTGATGGACGTGCCCCAGGGCGAACTCACCTCCGGCCAGCGTATTGAAATTGGCATTGCCTTACCCGATCTGGAGCCGCGCTTCTACATCAAGCTGTGGCTGCGCGATCGCCAATCTCGCACGATTTTGGACGGGCCGCGCTGGGTGATGAACTTTGCACCCGACGGCCAGGGCTACCAGATTGCCTACACCCAGGTCACCGTGCCCTTTGGCTGCGTGGAAACGCAATTCGAGGCGATCGCCGTCGAAATGTCTACCCAGCGCGAGAGCCGCAAGGTCGTTCAATCGCGCCGCGTCGTGCCGCCTGACCTGCCCCAGCTTGACTTGAACGATCTGGGCATTTAATTAATCTCAGTTAATCAACGAATCAACTTGTAAACTGGCTCGGATTGATCCAGCATGACAATCCCGAAGCCACAGCTGAATCGCCTGCGCGACCACACCTTCGCTGCTGTCGCGGGGCGGGCTGGCGGGCTGCCGCTGGGGATAGCCACCCAGACTCGACAGCGCACCTGCCAGTTGCCACTGGTCTGCCTGCTGCGTTAGAAAAACCCAATAAAATCCCTGGAATCGGGCATAGCCGCCGTAGCCATACTGCCGCTCTAGCGTGGTGAAAAAGACCTGCTGGGGTTGGTCGTCGGGAGCGATCGCCCGATATTCTGCCAGCCCCAGTTCTTCCAGATTTGCAGGCAGGGGGCGATAGTCGGGCGGCCCCGCCAGCAGCACATAGCTCGGCGGCAGGTCGGTGGTGCGGTTCCGGGAGCGCGATCGCGCAATGACGCGATTGGCATAGCTGGGCAAATCACGCAGCAGCAGCGGCATCAAGGACTCGATCGTGTCGGGACAGCGGGTTTGCAGCACGCGCCGGGATGGCTCGCGAGAATGCTGGGCGATATGGATTGGCTCCATCGGGCGCAGAAGCGTTCCCCTGCTGCCTGCCAGATCGAAACCCCTAGCGGCAGATGGCATGATGACTATCGGCGCAAACAGGGCGATCGCCCACCATCTATTCCCCATAAAGTTCTATAACCTGCCACGAGAAAACCAAAACCAACCAGACTCAGGCCCTTCAAGCCTCTAGCCTGATCTCCCTAACAAACCGGAAACCAAGTCGTCGCCGCTCCCCAACTCTGCTCTGCTGCATAGATTACACTTCATTGCGATTCACAAACTGTGTAAACCCATCATGCTACGGTCGATACTGTTAATTAAACACATGTATTCGAGATATCGCAGGCAAATGAAGGAGAACATTCTGATTTCTTCGGCTGAATCTATCGCCGCTCCCACCCTGAGGGAAGACTTCAGCGAATACGTTGCACATCTTCAACTTCACATGGCCCTGCACGCCCGCAAGCTGGTTCCCCACTTAAACAGCACCGATGGCAGCCGTCAGCAGCTGTTGCACCAGACGCAGGCCGACTTCGAGAAGTTTGTGTCTCGCCAAGGTCTGTAGGCTGGCAGTCTGTAGGCAGGCGTTATCCGAGCGCTTTTCTTTCAGGAGGCGCTGCTTGCACAGAGTCTCTATTCAGTCTACATATCAAGTCTCTATTCAATCGACTCGGATGCTCACCACTCCAGCCGCCAGGTTGTGATTGGCTCCCAGCACCTTGAGTCGTTCTGATCTCATTACCTAGGATACGGGGATACGACAGAGGCTTGGACCAGCCGCCGAGTTTGTAGCCGGACGTTTGCCTTTACCGCGCAGGTGAGGCGATCGCCCGGCTTTTGCATATAAACTGCATATAACCTAATGGCAGCTTCGCCTGAGAAATTCGTAGATCTTTGCAGATTTCAGGAATCAGGTCAGGAGAAAATCTGTGGTTCAAACAAATCTAGCTCGACTTAATTTAGCTCGACTTAATGTAGACGACTTTATTGCACAGTATGGCGATCGAGACTCCTATGAATTGATTGATGGAGAGTTAATTGATTTGGAGCCAACAGGGTTACATGAGCAAGTCATTGGTTTTATCGCTCGAAAACTCAATGTTGAAATTGATCAACTGAACCTGCCCTATATCATTCCTCATCGTTGCCTGATCCGCATCTCTGATAACACAGCGTTTCGCCCAGATATAATTGTTCTTGAGCAGACCCAGTTGGTACATGAACCGCTGTGGCAATATCAGGCAGTGCTTACATCAAGTGTGGCAATTAAGCTGATTGCTGAAGTAGTGAGTCCAAACTGGCAAAATGACTATGCTCGGAAGACTGAAGACTATGCGCTGCTGGGAGTGCCTGAGTATTGGATTGCAGATTATCTGGGGTTGGGGGGTCGAGATTATATCGGAACTCCCAAGCAGCCAACGATCACCATTGGTCAACTCGAGGGCGATCGCTATCAAAAGCGCTTATTCTATCAAGATGACGACTTAAGCTCAGCCATCTTCCCAAATCTGCGGCTCCGGGCAAGCGCAATCTTTGCCGCTGGGAAGGGCTAGGGAACGGACAAGGGGAACTCAAAGATTACCAAGATTCCCAAAACTTGCCAAAGGCGCTCCATAAACTCTATAAGCCAGAAACCATAAGCCAGAAACCCAGGTTGAGGTTGACCCTAACTGTCAACCGCTAGCTGCTTCAGCTTCCAAGTGCCGCTAGAAATCAGGTTCGTCACAATATGCGCCACAATCGGCACCAGCAGGTTGCCCGTCAGCAGCGCACTAGCCCCCAGCGCTGCGCCCACCAGCGTTGCCCAAATCACGTAGGCCCACTGTTGCGACCCGCTGTAGTGCAACACGCCAAAGCACAGGCTGCTGACCAACAGTCCGAACCAATTTAGCCCGATCGCAGGCAACATCACGCCGCGAAACAGCAGTTCCTCGCTCAGCCCTGGCAGCAGCCCCAGCCAGATCAGGTCAACCCAGGTCAGCGGCTTGATTACCAGCGCCAGGTAGGTGTCTGCACTGGTGCGATAGGCCGGCCAGAGGCGATAGGCTCCCTCACTGGCCAGACTAATACCCAGCGCCAACGCCACTCCAAGTCCCACCGCAGACGGACGAACGCTGACAGGCAGCATATCCACCGTGTCAAACGCCAGCCAAAACCGAGACACGATCAGCAGCACCAGCGCCGTGATGCCCATTGCTGTTAGCACCTGGGTGCGATCGAGGGGTTCGAGTTGGGGTTGCGTGGGGGTGGGCACGGTGGAGAAGGGCTAGGGTGCTGATGATGGGCTGGGGTCTTGGAGAGTTAGGGAATTAACAAGGGGACAGGGGCTTCTGAACATCCCGTTGCGCCTGATCTTAATTATCCACTTTCTATTACTCCATCCCGTCTGCTACTCCATCCCGTCTGCCTGTTGCCGAATTCTCTCAGGCTAGCATTTTGGGGAGGTTTGCCGTGAGGGATTCCAGGCTGGCGGAAGGGGTGAGCGCCCGCAAATTCTCCACCGTCGGCGATAGAGCAGCGGGGTCGAGGCCAGCGCGGTGGGCGACCAGCACGCCGAGGGCTTCCAGATAAGACTGGACGGCGATCGCCCGAATGCCCATTGCCTCAGCGGTAGCCTGCATCCGCGTCGTGTTGTCTGCCACGGTGATGATTTGGGTGTGGGTTTGCCCCAGGCTGAGAACCGCACTGCTGCCGCAAGCTGTAGCGGGAATCACCAGTGCATCAACCTGATTGGCCCAGATGTCCTGATTCGACTGACCCTGAGCGGTCTGGCAAACAAACTGCGGGGCGCGGCTAAGGCCGACTAGCACGCAGGGAAGAAACGTGTGCCCCAGTTCCTCAGCAGCAGACTTGGGAGAAAGCGTCGGATCGAGGGGCAGCGGCGACAGGGCGGGCGCGTGGGCGCACGGAACTTGGAAGGTTCGGACGACGAGATGACTAATGACGGCTTCGGCTCCGGCCAGAGGATCGACCCCTTGCCCGTGGCGATAGTCCTGCAAGGCATCGCTGCCCTCGTCGTCGGGAAAGCGGGCCACAACGGCGATCGCCTCTGCTCTGGCCTGCGTAATCAGCGTTTCTACCCCGCGCAGCAGGCTGTCGGGATGTTGCAGCGTGCCCCAGGTTGCGCCAGAAGCTGCCGTTTGCAGGCTCACGCCCAGCGGCGCATCCGTCACGACATACTCCGTCAGGCTCAGCCCCAGGGTTGCCCGCGCCGCGTCTGCCGCCTGCAAGTGCCGCCAGCGCAGTTCCGGCTCGATGCCCGCATCCAGCAACAGCCCCACCCGGTTCTGGCGCACGGGCCGCAGCCCCCACTGTCCTGCGGCAAACTGATCCAGCCCATAGCCCTCGACGTACAGCGCGTTGGGCAGCGGCCAATACAACTGCGCCCCGTTCAGCACGTTGGGATGGGTAATCAGCCGATCGGCCACCTGGGCGATCGCCCTTGCCACGGGCAGCGCATCCCCCGCATAGCCGCCAATTGCCGCGCCCACCCCCGTCGGCACAATCAGCATCACAGTATAGGGGCGATCGCACGTTGGGTTCATAGGAATCAGGTTTTGAGGATTAGGATTCAGGGAGTAAAGCTCCACACTAGCCACAGTAGCAACTGATTATAAATCAGGGTGCATCTGTATCCAGAGGGGATTCAAAGTAACTCGAATTGCGGTTTTTAAGGATCATCCAGAAGTCCATCTGCCCAGGTTTCTGAAGATTCTGGGTGGTTGGGCGTTGGCTGAAAGACGGCGATCGCCCAGCGCAGTTTGGTACAACGGTCTGGCATGGGTTTGCATCAACTTTGCATCAGTTTTGCATACGTCTTGCTGCGTCTGAATTATGTCTATTTGTGCAGCCCAAGCTGCGACCCGGATAATTTTAATTCAGATGGATATTAGTAATGCCAGACCTCACTGACGCTTCATTGCCCGATACCTTGAGTGCTGACTTGCCCGGCCTGTCTTCAGGCTTTCACTTGTCTGGACTACCAGGCACAACCGATGGCTTCAGTCGCGTTGGCAGCAAAGCATACTCGCAGCAGACCGCCTTAAGTTCCAGATACGATCGAGATACATTCAAAAACTTATCCGATATCGATTCAATCTCAGGTTCAAGAAGCCGTTCGTTATCGTTTAATTCATCCATATCGGGTTCAAATATTTGGAATAGTTCTCGGTTTGTATCCAGTAATCTCTTTAGTGGATACTTTAACGGACAAGAGGAGGGCGATCGCCCGTCTTTCGCGAATTCCCAACCCGGTCAGCGCCATACCTCAAAGCCAGACGCGCTAACGGGCCTCGCAGACAAGGACGGACTGGTCGCCACAGCCACCCGAAACCGCAGATCGGGCGGCGTGAATGCTCAGCAAACCATCCACGAATCGCTTTCACGGTGGGATGCCCGCAACCCCACTCGCCCCAATACTTACAAAGATGACTACAGGCTGCAAAGCACAACAGGTGGACAAGTACAGCTAGACCTGACTTCTGGCGCGTTTGATGCATACCTGCAAATCGTCGATAGCCGCACGGGCCGGGTCATTGCCGCAAACGACGACGGGGGCGGCGGCACAAACGCCCGCCTGACGCTCAATCTGCAAGCAGGGGTTGGCTATATCGTCCGCGTCACCAGCTATTGGGCCAACGAAACGGGGAACTACTCGCTGACGCTGAGTACGCCCAATGCTCAGCCCCCCGCTAACGGGTTCAACAGCACCTACGGCTATGGTCTGGTCAATGCCGCTGCGGCCGTCGCCCAGTCGATTGGTCGCACGCCGTTTGCCCCAGTGGCAGACACAGATCATAGCTGGAGCAATAACCTAGTGAATGCGCCAGAGGTGTGGGCACAGGGTTATATCGGGCGCAACGTGGTGGTGGCTGTGGTGGATACGGGCGTGGACTATACCCACAGCGACCTGGATGCTAATATCTGGCGCAACACGCGGGAAATTGCGGACAACGGCATCGATGATGACGGCAACGGCTTTGTAGACGACGTGCGCGGCTGGAACTTTGCCAACGGCAACAACAATCCGATGGACGTGAACGGGCACGGCACCCACGTTGCCGGGACGATTGCCGCAGAGAACAACGGCACAGGCATTACCGGAGTTGCCTACAATGCCCAGATTATGCCCGTGAAGGTGCTGGGAGACGACGGATCGGGCACGAATCTGAGTGTGGCGCGGGGGATTCGCTACGCGGCCGACAACGGGGCAAACGTGATTAACCTGAGCCTGGGCGGTGGCTATAGCAGCGATATTGAATCAGCGATCGCCCATGCCGTTTCCAGAGGGGCGATCGTGGTTATGGCGGCAGGCAACGAAGGCGCAGCCCGCCCCAGCAACCCAGCCAGCCTTGCGATTCAGTATGGTGTCTCCGTCGGGGCGATCGACAGCAGCGGCAACCTGGCATCCTTCTCCAACCGCGCCGGAACCGATAGCCGAATGCAGCATGTTGTGGCACCGGGGGTAAATATTCTCTCGACCCGTCCGGGTGGCCGCTATCAATCCCTGAACGGCACGTCGATGGCTACGCCCCACGTCGCGGGTGTGGTCGCCCTGATGCGTCAGGCAAACCCCAACCTGACCGATGCCCAGGTGCGCCAAATCCTGACCAGCAGCGCCATCCGCGCCAGCAGCAGCCTGTCCAGCCCGGTCGATCCTGCGTCTCTGACGCTGACGCTCGTACCCCGGCGATCGCGCCGTTAGGGGATTCCCGAACCGGGAGCAGGCGCTCCTGGTTCGTTTTGGAAAATTTTCCTGAATGCTGCGGGCTACGCCCAGACGGTTTGGCCTCTGGCGTTTCGACCCACTGGGGGGTTAATTTAGGACAAAGCTAGACCTCTACCCCCCTCCCTTGTCTTATGAACCTCCCAACCTCGCAGGTCTATCCTGTGATTTGGCAAGACGACCATGTTTGGCTGATTGACCAAAACCGACTGCCGACCGAATATGACCTGGTGCAGATTAGCCGCTGCGACGACATGGCGATCGCCATTAAAACCATGATCGTGCGCGGGGCTCCCGCGATCGGCGTGGCGGCTGCCTACGGGATGTATCTGGGAGCCAGAGAAATCGAGACGGGCGATCGCGATCAATTTTTGCGCGAGCTGGAATCTGTGGCCATGAAGCTGCGGGCTACCCGGCCCACCGCCGTTAACCTGTTTTGGGCCACAGAGCGGATGCTGAAGGTGGCACGGCAGACCATCGGCCCGGTGGACTATCTCAAAACGGCGCTGCTGCAAACGGCGCAGGCGATTCAGACCGAAGACCTGGAAACCTGTCGGGCGATCGGCGACCACGGGCTGGCCGCGCTGCCCACCACGCCCCACAAGCTGCGCCTGCTGACCCACTGCAACGCCGGGGCCCTGGCCACCGCAGGTTACGGCACGGCCTTGGGGGTTGTGCGCTCCGTGTGGCGAGAAGATCGGCTGGAGCGGCTCTATGCCGACGAAACGCGCCCCCGCCTGCAAGGGGCCCGCCTCACTGCCTGGGAATGCGTGCAGGAAGGTATCCCCACCACGCTGATCACCGACAGTATGGCCGCCCACTGTATGCAGCGCGGACTGGTGGATGCCGTCGTGGTAGGCGCAGACCGCATCACCGCCAATGGCGACACCGCCAACAAAATCGGCACCTACAGTCTGGCGCTGGTGTCCCGCGCCCACAGCATTCCTTTCTACGTCGCTGCGCCGCTCTCCACGGTGGACTTCAGCCTCAGCGACGGCAGCAAAATCCCCATCGAGGAGCGCGACCCCATCGAGGTCTATCAAATCGGCGAAACTATTATCGCGCCGGAGGGCTTGGACTATTACAATCCCTCGTTCGATGTCACGCCTGCGGAGCTAATTACGGGCATCATCACCGAATATGGCGTAGTGAAGCCTGCGGACTTGGTGGACCTGCAAGCCAAGCAGGTGAGTTAGCTCTCTGAACCTCTGCCGAACTGCAACGAAATTGCGTCGAACTGCGCCAAACTATGCCAAACTGCGCCGAGATGCGCTGAACTACGCTGCTGCGCCACTATCCTTCACCTTTGCCCTGATATTCCATGCCGTTCGCCTCGGCATAGCGATTCATAAACCGCATAAACCGCGCCCAATGTTCCTCGCGGACTAGCTCAAAGCGGCATTCCACCCGCTTTAGCTCGTCGCCCTCGTCGCCGCCAAAGATAAACTTCACGCTGTCGGGTTCGATCTCGATGCGGCCTTCTTCATCGGTCAAGCAGAGGGCTTTATTAAAGCGGTTGGTAAAGCTCTGGAACCGCTCGATAGACTTGAGCTGCTCGAAGGTCATGACGACAAACTGATCGCCCGTCGCGCGATCGCGCCTCAGGCTCACGCCGCTCAGGTCTTCGGGAATGCCTTCAAAAAATTCAATCGTCGGTAGGGTCATGAGGGATTGGGGATTGGAGATTGGGGAATTTGGCGCAGAACATCCAGCAACTTGCCCGCCTCACAAGCTCCCATTTCTATCATCAACCATCCCATTGGGAAAAGAATCTGTCTGGGGGCAACCCCCAGCATTTGATGCGCCGCGCCACCACGTATCAAAAACCGTAACGTCGCTCTGGGAGAGCGTTTCCCAGCTTAGATTAAGAGTGTTCACTCCTCATGCGCTCAGCAGCTTCGTCGGGTTCGTCGGGGCTGCTGTTTATTTCCAAGGGATTTACAGAGGGATTTGCACCTGAGACTGGCGCAGCGATTCCGATGCTGTAGTCGAACTGGCGGGGGCAGTTACCTCCCCAACGGCCAGACCTGGAGCAGTCGGTTTGCGGGAGCAGGCAGCGTCGTTTCAGCCGTCCACCCAATCGACAAGCCAATGACCGAAATCGCAGTCAGTACGCCGAGGGACTGCCAGCGGCCTAGCTTGGCCTGCTGCAAATCGAGCCGTGCCAGAATCTCCGCCGCAACTACTACCAGGATGTATTCAAAGACGTGATACCAAACGAGGATGACGGCGATCGACATGGCTCCCAGCAGCACCAGCGAAAAATAGCCCAGGCTAGACTGGAGCCAATTTCTGATGAAGCGCCGCAGTCCCCGTGACCAAGTGGTGAGCAAGAGGGCTTGTGCCAGCGCAAAGACCATCGCCAGCGCCCAGGCGACCCAGTTTTCGGTGTTTTGATAGAGGAACCAGCTAAAGCTGGTGTAGGCTGCCAGCAGCAGCGGTAGAGAAACCCAGAGCATGAGCGATGGGGTAAAACGCTGAACCACGTTTCTACAGGTTACCTACAGATTAGTGGAGATTGCCTGCACCGGGCAGGCAGGGATGCACTGTTCGCAAACAATGCAGCGCGATCGCCCGAAATTGAGCCGGAACGTCTGCGGGTCGAGGCTCAGCGCTTCCGTTGGGCAGACCCCCGTGCAGAGGCCGCAGTGGACGCACAGGTCTTCATCAATCAGGATTTCGCGGCTGGCGGTAGAAATGCCAATATCCTGCGATCGCAGCCAGTCCAGCGCCGCATCCAGCTGATCAATATCGCCCGACAGCTCCACTACCAGCGTCCCGATTTGATTTGGCGCAACTTGGGCGCGGATGATATTCGCCGCCACGTTGAAATCCTTTGCCAGCCGATAGGTGACGGGCATGTGAACCGAGCGCTTGGGAAAGGTGAGGGTGACGCGCTTTTTCACAGATCTTTCACAGGTGACTCCCCAGCCTCGACTAGGCTAGGCCGGAGCAGACAGCTTTGCGGCCAGTTCTTCGGCAGTGGTGTTTTCGTAATACTCAAAGGGCTGATGAATCCAAGGGTTGTCTTCCAGGTAGTCTACGTAGTAATCCGGCTGGAAAATGGAGCAGGCTTTGTACCAGAGAACGCCAGTCCGCATCTCGTCAATATAGAAGCCGTAGTTGTGATTTAGCCATTCGACGCTGCGCTTAAGGCTGATGCCCGAATCGACCAGATCATCGACCAGCAGAACATGGCTGCCCAGGTTAGGCGTGGTCATGGCCAGGTCGCGAGAGAAGGTGATGGCTCCGCGCGATCGCCCCCCAGGCCCATGATAAGAAGCCGTAGACAAAATCGCCAGCGGCAAGTCAAACACCCGCGACAGCAGATCGCCAACTCGCAGACCGCCCCGCGCAATGCAAACAATCTGGTTAAATTCCCAGTCGGATTCATAAACCTTAACGGCAAGCTGTTCAATCAGGCGATGATAGTCGGGCCACGAAACGTAGAGATCTGACATGGGAAAAAAATCAGAGGATGAGTGGGATGAAAACGAGCAGACGGGCAGGTTTACTTTAGGATTAAGGTTGCATCATGGCAGCCTGCATACTAAAACGGCTTGCCTAGAACCGCTTCCTTAGACAGGCGATCGCCCGCCACATCAGGCCTAGATGATGAGCATCCTACAATTTGCTGGCTAAAATCAAGCCGCCAGCGAAGTCCCTCAGCGTAATTTTATTCCCCGTTTCTCAGGTTTTAGAGCCGATGAGCGAGTCTGCATCCAAACTGCCTAAATCCGCCGAAGACACCCTCAGCTTTGGCACCAAGCTGGCCTATGGGGCTGGGGATCTGGGAACTGCCATCACGGCAAACATTCTGGCCGTGTTTTTGCTGGTGTTTTTTACCAGCGTGGCAGGCATTCCAGCGGGTATCGCAGGCAGTATTCTGCTAGTCGGCAAAATCTGGGATGCCGTGAATGACCCGATTGTGGGGATTCTGAGCGATCGCACTCAGAGCCGCTGGGGCCGCCGCTACCCCTGGATTGTCGCAGGCGCAATCCCCTTCGGCATTTTCTTCTTCTTGCAGTGGATTGTGCCCCGCTTTTCCGATGATCCCACCACCAACCTGTGGGCGCTCGTGGCCTACTACATCGCGGTTTCCGTGCTGTTCAACGCCTTCTACACCGTCGTCAATCTGCCCTACACTGCCCTCACGCCCGAACTCACCGACGACTACGACGAGCGCACCAGCCTCAACAGTTTTCGCTTTATCTTTTCCATTGGCGGCAGCATTCTGTCGCTGGTGATTGTGTTAGCCATTTTCAACGCCATTCCCGACGACGTAGCCCAGCAATATCGGGCGATCGGCGCAATTTGTGCGGTGATTTCGGTGCTGCCCTTTTTCTGGTGCGTGTTTGGGACTTACGGCCATGTGGCGCGGCGACAGCAGGTTCGCGGCGCAGTCGAAACCAGCACCCAGGAAATGCCCATCCTCCAGCAGCTCAAAGTGGCCTTTGCCAATCGCCCCTTTTTGTTTGTCATTGGTATCTATCTCTGCTCGTGGCTGGCGCTGCAAAACACCGTCACGATCATTCCCTACTTCGTGCGCGACTGGATGGGTCTGTCGAACGCGGTCTACACCCAGGTCGTGATGGCGGTGCAGGTAACGGCGCTGGCAATGCTGCTGGTGTGGGAGCGAATTTCGCGGCGCGTGGGCAAAAAAGCAGTCTACATCCTGGGCATGGTGCTGTGGGTGATTGCAGAAATTGGGCTGTTTTTTCTTCAGCCCGGACAGGTGGGCTGGATGTATTTCCTGGGCATTTTGGCCGGAATGGGGGTGTCTACGGCTTACCTGATTCCCTGGTCAATGGTGCCCGACGTGATTGATCTGGATGAACTACGCACCGGGCAGCGGCGTGAGGGCGTGTTCTATAGCTTTATGGTGTTTTTGCAAAAAATGGGGCTGGCGATCGCCCTCTTCCTGGTCGGGCTGGCGCTGGATGCTGCTGGTTTCATCGAAAGCACCGCTGGCGAAGCAACGCCCATCCAACCCGCCTCAGCGCTCACTGCCATCCGCGTGATGATTGGCCCGCTGCCGGCCATCGTGCTGCTGCTGGGCATGGGGCTGGCCTATTTCTACCCCATCTCCCGTGAAGTCCACGCCAATATCCTGCTGCAACTGCACGAGCGCAAGCACGCATCGGGAAATCCGCTGGATACCAATCCAGACCTACGCTGAAATTTTGACGTAGCTCACAATCTCAGGTGCGATCGCCAGCAGAGATGCGCTCCTGGCCAGGGCAGACTGCACCGCATTCCCCGCCAAGTGAGTGGCGATCGCCGCCTCATCCTGCCACTCCTCAATCGTCACAAATTCAACCAGCCGAGCCGGATTCTGAAACAGGTCATAGCGAATGCATCCTGCCTCTTGCCGAGTTTGGTTCACCAGATCCAGCAGCACTGAGCGCAGCCCAGCCTCACAGCCAGCCTGAGCCACAATCCGAGCGACCACATGCAGAGTTGGTGTTGTCATCGTGAAACTCCTTGATAATTCTGTGTTTCAGCCCATCAAGCAAGACATTGGACAAAAGATTTACCGTTAAAATGGCAAGTATCCTCCATTACGCGGTTTGGCGCTGCGCGGTTTTCTCATGGCTCCTGTTCCATCCGAACCTCAGCCGTCTGTTCCTGAACTGTCGCCAGCAGGCACACTCCCTAACACGCCAGACAGTACCCGTCCAAATGTAGAGCCAGTTTGGGTTTGGAGTGCGATTGGTCTGGTACTCCTCCTCGTGCCGGTTGGGGTTGGCTCAGTGGCAGTGCGAGAATTATTAATGCTGCCTGCCCTGCCCCGCTGCTGGAGTGTGGCTCAAAGCAGCAACTCTAGCTCGACTCGGATCTACTGCGCTGAGATTTCAGCCAATAAACAGACGGTCGAAGACCTGCGACGCGCTATCCAGTTGGCCAACCAGGTTGATGCAGACGATCCGCTGCGCGATAAGAGCGATCGCCTGATTGAGCAATGGACTCAGGATATTCTGCGGCTGGGGGAGGCAGAATTTCAGGCAGGCTCCCTCGATCGGGCCCGCGATATTGCCAAGCGCGTTCCGTTTCACGTCGCCACCTATGCGACGGCTGAAGCAAAAATCAAAGAATGGGAAGCAATTTGGGCAAAGGCTGAGAAAATTTACAGCGAGGTCGAAGCCGAAATCGATCAGGAAAACTGGTTTGCGGCAATGTCTGCAGCCCGAATGCTGTTGACCGTGGGCAATCAATATTGGGCAACTACCCAGTATCAAGCACTCATGCGGCTGCTGCAATCGTCTCGTGAAAGTGAGGCAACCGCGCGGCGATCGCCCAATTCAGCCAACAAGGGAGGCGGGCTAAACGATCTGATCCGTCAGTGGGAAACCGAGCAAACCAAGACAGACACAGAACGGTTAAAGACGGCCCAGGAACTGGCGCAGGGCGGCCGCGTTGAGGATTTGCGGGCCGCAGTCGATGCCGCAGAGCAGGTACTTTACGGCACGCCGCAATATGACCAGGCCCAGTCTTTGATCAACACCTGGCGACGGCAAATTGAAGCGATTGAAGATCGCCCCCGGCTGGCTCGTGCAGATGAGTTGGCTCGCCAGGGCGATGTGCGATCGCTGGAAGCTGCTATCGACGAGGTAAACCAGATCACCTGGGGGCGATCGCTCCATGAAGAAGCCCGCACTCAAGCAGATACCTGGCGGCGACAGGTTCATGAACTGCGACTACGAGAGCAAGAAGAGATGCTGCGTCGGCTGGATCGATCTACCAGCACCACTCCACCGCCTTTGCCTGCGCCTCTGCCCCCGGTCGTTCCCGTCGTGCCGTCTGCCCTGCCCATCTCCGAACCGGTTCTGACGCTGCCTGCGGAAGGAACGCCGCCCGCGCTACCTGCCAGCGTGCCTACAAATGTGCCGGCCAGCGATAGTATTGCTTTGCCGGGCGATCGCTCTACCCCAAATGCAATGCCTTAGCCTGCTTCAGGCAGCCAAATTTCGTTGCTTGCACTCCAATCCGTTCCAAAAGCAGAGCCGTGAGGTCAATCCACGGATAGATTTTTATTTCCAAAAATCACGGATGATAGAGTGATATCAACTTTTGATTTTGGGTTTGCGATTTTGGATTGCCAGTCCGGCATCTGCGAAATCTCCTGCAATCTCATTCCTGTTGACCTATCGGATACTGACGGTCAGTAATTTCTACCACCCGGCACACGGGCCCGGAATTTCAGTAACGGATACTACTTATATCAAAAGTTTCTATAAGGCGCTAAAAGTTGTAAGAAGTGCCATTAAGTTTTCGTGAAGAACCGGAATGGTTAAGTGTGACGGTGAATACCATTGGATATATCAATTCCAAACCTAGCCAGCAGAGATTCCGTCTCCTACGCTCTGCTCAGGTTGTTCTCTCAACTGAGTTAAGGGCGATCGCCGGAGCTCTGTAGCCCAAAACATGGGCTTTAACCCGTAATAATACGCATGTAGGCTGATGCTGGTATAAAATGATTCTCGAGCTTGCAGCAGCACAACAGGTGAGGGGTTAGACCCTGCACCCACTGATTTTCTGAGGATTCTGCCCAGCCCTAGCCAGCGATTTAGAGTCAAAATTTCAGCATATATACTTATAAAAATCAGGATATTCGGCTATACTATTCGGTGTAATTGGTGAATCTACTGTCTGTCATTAGGTTCTATGAGTAGTTCTTTTAAGTTCACAAGTTCGGCTTTGCTGGCAGTTGCGCTTTCCCTAGCGGCAACCCTTTCTGCAGCTGCTCAATCGCTGGAACATCGGTCTGCTCACAGTAACCGCACAGATGGCAACACCCCAAGCGCATTGTTGGGAGGCAGCACGTTAGCGTTCACGCATCTGGATTCGCTGGGTGTTTCGTCCCCTGTTGCCACTCCTTTACGAGGTTCTCCGGTGGAGCGGGTGCGAGATATGATTGAGCCTCAGAACTCGTCCTATGATCCACCAGTGCAGGGGGGCCCCCAAAGTTCTCAAGGTTCTGGGACTCGGTAGAAGTGCAAGGCTGACGCGGGTACCCATGTAGGGCTTTGGCATTAGGCTTAACGGGGCACCCTATTTGTCTTGTTAGGGTTAAGTCCCATAGGGTCAAGGCTCAACTGACGACTTCCACCACCGTTCAGATTGGATTAGCGTGTGGGCTTGCCAGTCCGTGTTGTTCGGGTATGGATAGTCTGAGCGATAGTGTCCGCCCCGGCTCTCGGTTCGGAAGGCAGCACTTTTTACCAATAGGTAGGCTACATCTAGGAGATTGCGCGTTTCTCCCCAGGCTCTCATCTGAGGGGGAGTCAGCCCCAGTTTATCGAGAGAAACAGGGGCCTCCAGATGCAGAGGGCAGCGGTTGAGAAACTGACTTAGCGGCAAAGCGGCAAACTGAAGCCGCCATTCTTGAATTTGGGCGATCGCCCGTTCAAGCGACTGCTGCTCTCGACAGATGCCTGCTGCTTGCCAGACCAGTGGCGGTAGGTTTTGGCGAATGGTTTGAATCGCTAATTTTTGAGACTCCCAGTTGGCAATGGCGCTGCTGGGAGGCAGGCTCGGCGAATTTCCTAACTCTTTGATGTTGGAGATATTGGGGTCATTGGGGTCATTGGGGTCATTGGGGATATTGGGGGCGATCGCCGCTGGCCAATTTTCAGGCAGTGCGACATGCCGGAGTTGCGCCCCAAACACCAGGCACTCCAAGAGTGAGTTGCTGGCCAGGCGATTTGCGCCGTGTACCCCCGTGCTGGACGTTTCCCCGACGGCATACAGCCCCGCAATCGAGGTCTGGCTGTGGAGGTCGGTCAGCACGCCTCCCATCCAGTAATGAGCTGCTGGCGCAACGGGCACGGGTGCTTGAAACACATCCACTCCCCACTGCCGACAAACCTGCACAATGTTGGGAAAGCGTCGCTGAATGGTTTCAGGCGGAATCGGGCGCAGATCTAGCCAGACATGCCCATGTGCCGGATCGGGATGACGACTCTGTAGATAGCTGAAGATTGCGCGGCTTACCACGTCTCGCGGAGCCAATTCGCCCTCAGGGTGATAGTCAAAGGCAAATCGCCGCCCTTCGTCATCGACCAGGTGTGCCCCTTCGCCGCGCACAGCTTCGCTGACCAAAAATCTCGGCGCACCCGGTTTTGTGAGCGCCGTGGGGTGAAACTGGACAAATTCTAAATCCCGCAGCACTGCGCCGCCCCGCCAGGCCATGGCCACGCCGTCGCCCGTGCTGAGAGCAGGGTTGGTGGTTTGGGCAAAGACCTGGCCACCCCCTCCTGTCGCCAAGACAACGGCTCCAGCCGCTAGCCGACAGAGTTGCCCCTCGACCATCGCTACTACGCCCAAGCAGCGATCGCCCGTCTCTGTTAGCCACAGGTCGAGCGCAAAGCCCTGGCTCATGACGTGGATGTTTGGGCGCTGAAGCACCTGTTCTGCCAGGATAGACACCACGGCCCGTCCGGTGGTGTCTGCCGCGTGTAGCACCCGCCGTCGCGAGTGGGCCGCCTCCAGCGTCATGGCCAGGTCAGCCCCATGCCGATCGAACAAAACCCCCATCGCCAACAGATCCCGGATACAGTCGGGAGCCTGTTGCACCATGAGGGTCACAGCTTGGCGATCGCACAGCCCTGCGCCTGCCCGCAGCGTGTCTTCGATGTGTAGTTCTGGCGAGTCATCTGCTGCCATTGGCGCAGCAATGCCGCCTTGGGCCCATTCACTAGCCGAGGTGAGCAACTCGTCTTTGGTGATTAGTCCAACGCGAAAGTGGGTCGGTAAACACAGCGACGTGTAAAGTCCGGCTGCTCCCGCGCCAACGACTAAGACATCAAACTGGCGAGAAAAAGAAGACGACGAGGACAACTGCGGTCTGCCTAGCGGTAAATGCCGTTGTTAAAGCGATCGCCCCCTTCTACGAGCGCATCGAGCGGCGGGCTAACCGCAAAGTTGCTGAAGTTGTTTTTCAAAATTTCCTTTTGTGCTTCGGTCAGCCCGGGCATTTTCAGCACGTCTTCCACGCTTTCAAACGGGGCATTCTTGAGGATCATGCGGGCCAGAGTCGGGTACATGCCAGGATACTGCATGAACGCCCGGACGTTGGTGTTATTCAAGTCAATTTTTTTGCCAAAGTCGGTCGCTAGCTTGTCATCCATCGCATTGCGGAATTGCTGTTCTGCCAGCACGGGCGATGGATTGAAGGACAGGGGGCTGAGCGAGGCCGCGATCGCCGTCTGAGGCGAACCCAGCCACCCCCAAGAGGTGAGCATTAGACCCAGAATCATCAACACGCCAACCAGTCGCTTCATCAGTCGAATCCCTTCCAACTACAGTTCTCCAAAGTTCTCCAAATCAGCAGCCGATGAGAGCTACTTCATAACTCTCAACAACACAGCTTTAACAGCCTCATAATTAGAGACTACCACTTTGGGGGGAGTATCGCCCTAGATCTTGCTGCTCAGCTTCAAAAACGTATCCAGGTCGGTGAAAGAGCCAGCATAGGTGACGGTCGGCGTGTCGTAGCCCTTGAGACTAACGGTGTATTGCTTAAACAAATTGGGGTTAGCGATCGCCCCGGCCAGGTATTGATACGTTGTTTCACCCAGGGCCACGTCCATACCGATTTGCTTGGTAGACGATTCCAGTCGGAAGGCGGCATTCACTGTATCGCCTAGGGCGGTGTAGTCGGGGCGATCGCCCGTACCCGTGTTGCCCACCATCGCATAGCCCGTGTTTAACCCTGCGCCCACCCGCAGTGGAAACGGCAGCGGATAACGCTCATGCAGGCGGCTGGTCATTTTGTGCAGAGCGCTGAGGGCGCGAGCAATACGCACCATCTCGTCGGGCGTAATGCCCTGCGCCCCGTGAATCCAGACTGCCATAATCGCGTCGCCGATATATTTATCGACCCAGCTTCCGTATTCGCGAATGATGTCGCCCGCGCAGCGAAACCAGGTGCCGATCGCCTCTGAGAGAATTTTTTCGTCTAGCTGGCGCGTCATCACCGTAAAGTCGCGAATATCGACGACCAGCACCGAGATGAGCCGCCGGACGTGGAGGGTGGCAGTAGCGGTGAATTCTTGTGAATCGATGCCGACCGAGGAATCGTGGAGATGCGACAGTTCGGGAGAGTAGAACTCTAGCTCGGTCTGCCCAAAGGTGAGGCGATCGCCATTGTGGAGCGTCACTGGCACGCTCACCCGCCGACCGTTCACAAACGAGCCGTTGCGGCTGCCCAAATCGATCAGGTAAAACTCACCCGTCTCCATGCGTTGCAGCATGGCATGGTTGCGCGAAATCCAGCGATCGGGCAGCACAAAATTGTTATCGTCTCCTCGTCCAATCGTCCAACAGTTGTTGTTCGTAAGTGAGAGGTAACGATTGCCAGAGTCGGTTCGTAATATCAGATGGGGAATGGGTTGGGCAGTCACTGACAAAGATGAGAAACCGCTAAATCTTTCCCGAAGAGATGCATCCTGGTAAGTCTGGCACGCTGTGTCAGCGAAGGGCCAGCCGAGCCAGAGGCGCTCCAGAAACAACCTTGCAGATGCTCTGTAGAGGCTCCATCGAAGCTCTAAATCACCCTGAGTGAGAACCGCCAGTGGTCTTAGCCCGTTTGCACCATGTCAACAAACCCTCAGATCTCTAAAAGAGGTTTAGAGAGGCTTGCAGCACTCTGCCAACGATGCGTTGCAATTTAGAACATCCACTTACCTGGAAACTTCGCAATATCCAGCATTTGCGCCCATAGACTGCAACGACAATCAGCTAACTCACTCCTGCAACTCAACCATGCGACCCTAGCAATGCTACCAAAGCCACACTACTAAGTTAGCCCAGGATACTCAAATCATATCCTCAGTCAGGCAGCAGTCGCCGCTAACCAGAATAAGCCATCTACCAAGAGAGTGCTCAAAATGGCTCCTCCAAAGCTCCACCCGTGGAGTGATCGCAACCGTAAAGGCGCGAACCCCAGCATCACCAGCAGCCCCACCAGCAGCAGCGCGAAGCCACCACCCCAGGGCGTATACATCTGATGAAGGGCTGCCTGGAGGACTGTTCCGGCGGCACTTGTGTCTGACTGCATTAATTGTCGCCAATAGGGAACCAGATCGACCAGGTAGAAATACAGATCCGTAATTGCGGTTCCCAGCAGCGACCCCAGGTAGAACCAGCGCCCTATTTTATGTTTTGCCCTATGGAGGCCAGGCAAGATGAATGGCAGACCCAGCGCCTCGACGGGGAGATGATAAAACGGCTCCCAGCGCAGCCAGCCCCAATAAATTGAACCGGCAAGCCAGGTCCAGGCAAAGCCAATCAGCAAGTCACCCCAAAGTTTCGTGGTCGGCTGGCGCAAGAGCGATCGCCCCAGTCCAACCCAGAGCAGTGTCATCCCCAGGCTCAGCCAGGGAAATAACTGCACCAGCGGTGCCTGAAAAAACACCGGAACCGAGACTAAGAAGACAGATGCCGAAAAAACTGCGAGATGAGTCGTGTAGTCGGCTTGACGCTCCGCTGCTTGAGGTTCTGCGGCAAGATCGCTGGGGAGGGCAGCAGGCAGACCCGAAGGCACGAACGGCAAACGAACCGGCAGAATCGCTGATTCAGCGGCTGAGTCGGCAGTAGATTCAACGATGGACTCGGTGAGGTAAAGAGAGCGATCGCGCGGTGTAATGGAAACCAACTTTAATACCAACGATTCTTAATGCTTTTCATTTAGTTTACGTTATTTAACACATTGAGGAAAGCCTTGGAGCGATGTAGACAGAGGGTTAGTTGAGGCAGATTATTGGGTTTAGCCAGGATTTAGCCCTCGCGATCACGGCCCTAGTGCTGGCACTTCGTGCAGGATTCTATCCAGGACTTTATAAAGGATTTACTGAGATTTACAGCCTGTTTACCAAGCAAGGGGACTGGAAGCCGAGGAATCGCGCTTGACTCGGCTAAGATGTGGTGGAGTTTTAGAGATTAAGCGCATGGAGTTGATCAACCTGCCTCTGCTTTCAGCTTGGCGTGTGTTCCCACAGGGTGGACCCTTTGCAACAGTCTCAGGTGTTTCTCAAGGGATGCAAGAAGGAGTCGCAGGCATTGTACAGGGCTGGCCCCCGCTGGCGATCGCCCAATCTGCTGCTCCAGATGCCGCTGCGGAGCCGGGTCTGTTGACCAGTACCTTCCAGGCCATTGTGCTGGGGCTGGTGCAGGGGATCACAGAATTTTTGCCCATCAGCAGCACCGCGCATCTGCTGATTTTTACAAAAATCTTGGGCTGGTCGGCCGTAGGCGAAAAGTATTTCGTAGACGCAATCCAGTTTGGCAGCGTGATTGCTGTGTTGATGTACTTCTGGCAAGACATTCGCCAGATTCTCGGCGGCGCGTGGACTGCCCTCCAGCAAAAGGACTGGCAGCGCGAGGAGTGGAAGATTCTGGTGGGGATCGCTGTGGGCACGATTCCGGCACTGGTGTTTGGCTACCTGTTTCGCGATGCCATTCCCGAAAGTGCGCTTGTGATTGCGGTGGTGTCGATTGTGATGTCTTTGCTGTTGGGCTTGGCCGAGAAAATTGGCAGCCGCAAGCGCGGGTTCGATAATTTATCGATTTTGGACGGGCTGCTGGTGGGATTGGGGCAAACGCTGGCGCTGGTGCCCGGTGTGTCTCGCTCTGGCTCCACCCTGACGACGGGCATGTTTTTGGGGCTACAGCGACCGACTGCGGCTCGCTTCTCGTTTCTGCTGGGAATTCCTACCCTGGCGATCGCCACGCTCTATCAGTCCACCAAAGCCTTTGACAACGTCGATCGGCTGCTGCCGCTGCTGGTAGGGATTATTTCCACCTTTATTTTTTCCTACTTGGCGATCGCCTGGCTGCTGCGCTATCTCCAGCGCAAAAGCACCTGGGTCTTCGTCTGGTATCGCCTCGCCTTTGGGGCCACGATTTTGCTCTCGCTGGTAGCAGGGCTGATTCGAGAATAGGGGCGTGAATCAAAGGGAGCGGCAGAGAATGGTGCGATCAGGGGATGATGGGATAAAAGGGATCATGGAATGATCAAAGACGGGGTTGATCTGCCACCCCCCCCCTGCACGCCACCCTTCCTTCTCTCAACCTGCCATGAGCGACGCTGCCATCAAGCCTGCCCTGATTACCCGCGTGCTGCCCGACTCGATCGCCGCAGAAATTGGATTTGAGGAGGGCGATCGCCTCGTGTCGATCAACGGACAGGCTCCCCGCGACCTGATCGACTACCAGTTCCTCTGCGCCGATGAGGTGCTGGAGCTAGAAGTGCTGGACGCTACGGGCAAGACGCACCAGATTGAGATTGAAAAAGACTACGACGAAGACCTGGGGCTGGAGTTTGAGTCGGCACTGTTTGACGGATTGATCCAGTGCAACAACCGCTGCCCCTTTTGTTTTATCGACCAGCAGCCGCCCGGAATGCGGCAAACCCTCTACCTCAAAGACGATGACTATCGCCTCAGCTTTCTCTATGGCAGCTACCTGACGCTGACCAACCTGCCCCAGCGCGAGTGGGATCGCATCGCCCAACTGCGCCTGTCGCCGCTTTATGTCTCGGTTCACGCGACGGAACCGGAAGTTCGCATTCGCCTGCTAAAAAATCACCGAGCGGGTCAAATTCTCGACCAACTGCGCTGGTTCCAGAAAAATCGGCTGCAAATTCATGCTCAGGTCGTTGTGTGTCCGGGCATCAACGACGGCGTGCATCTGGAGCAGACGCTGCGAGATCTGGCTTCGTTCCACACAGGGGATATTCCCGCTGTTGCCTCCGCTGCGGTCGTCCCCGTCGGGCTGACCCGCTTTCGCCCGGCCGAAGATGAATTAATTCCAGTCACACCGGAACACGCTCGTCGGGCGATCGCTCAAGTGCAGGCGCTCCAGACAGAGTTTCGCGCTAAATTTGGCTCTAACGTCGTGTGGCTAGCAGATGAGTGGTTTCTGATTGCAGGACAAGACCTGCCGCCCGAATCCCACTACGAAGACTATCCGCAGATTGGCAACGGCGTGGGGTCGATTCGTCAATTCCTGAAGCAATTCAAAACAGCCGCCCGTCGATTACCCAAATCTGTGAGTCCGCCGCGCCGCTGGGTGTGGGTGGTGGGCAATGCCGTCGAGCGAGCCTTTCAGCCGATTTTGAAGCGGTTAAACGAGGTAGATGGACTGACCGTGGAGATGGTGGCGCTGCGAAGCGACTATTGGGGGCAGGCAATCACGGTGACAGGGCTACTAACGGGACACGACCTGGCGTTGGCGCTGGCCGGGCGGGATCTGGGAGATGGCGTGCTGCTGCCGTCGCTGATGCTGAAGCATGGCGACACGCGGTTTTTGGACGATACGACAGTGGCAGACCTGGAGAAACGGCTGAAAACACCGATTTACGTCGTGTCTGGAATTGAGGGGCTTTTGGAAACGGCTGTGCAGTCTCCTGTGCTGGCCGCCCGATAGTCGCGATTCTTCGATTTTGGATTTGGGATTTGGGATTTTAGATTTTGGATTTGGGATGCTTCGTCAAGCGTCTGCGGAGTTTCCGGCAGTTTTATTCGTAACTCTACTTCGGAGAATGGAGACAAGTCACAAAAAAGGGATGAAAGCATTGCTCTCATCCCCCGCAATCTCTAGGAGACATTAAATCTAGAAACGAAACATCAAGCAAAGCACGGGCGCTGAGCCAACTGGCCTAGTGCTGTGTCACAGCTAGAACTGAGGTTGGTAGCAAGCGCTTTAGCGCTGAAGCGCTTACTACGAGCCAAGGCATCACACGCTGATTGACTTTCGCCCCGGTGAAGATGTGCTTAGCGCTGAAGCGCTTACTACGAGCCAAGGCATCACCCTAAAACTAAACCACGACACTGCCCTAGTTCAGCGGTTGGCGATCGCCCGCAGGAGGCAAGCCCCGCTCCGACGCAGGCGGCAGGAAGCTATCGTCAAACACGTCGCTAATCGGCGGCGGCGTGACCTCAAAGACCTCGGCAACTTGGGCGATTGTTTTCTCAAAGCGGGATGGCTCAATGCCGCCCAGACCATTCGCCTCAGTCTCCGGAGTAACCCACAGCCGCTCCAGGGCAATCTTCAACCGCTGCTTTTCCGAGGCCTCTTCCATTAGGGAATCGCCCGCCTTCATCACCGATGCCAGTCCCGCAGCCGGATCTTTGATCACGTCCTGCATTCCCCGGAAATAGGCCCGCAAGAAGCCCCGCACCACGTCGGGGTTCTGCTCCAGAAAAGACTTTTTGACCACGATGGCATTGCCGTAGAGATCCAGCCCAAAGTCGTTATAGTAGAACATCGTCAAGTCAGACTCCTGCTTGCCTGCTTTGGAGAGCGCAGGCAGGATGCTGGTTGAAAATCCGCTGACAGCATCGACATCGCCCTTAACCAGAAACGTTTCCCGCAACTTCGGCTCCATGGTGATCCATTCCACCGAATCGGCAGGAATACCCACCTGCTCTGCAAAGACCGGCCACAGCTTACGCGGCGCATCTCCGGCGGGTGCGCCCAGTTTCTTGCCCTGGAGGGCTTTGGGATCAGCGATGCCGTTGGCAGACAATGTGGCGATCGCAAACGGAGAACGGTTATAGGGCACCGCCACCGCCACCACCGGATCATTCGGATTCTTCGCGTTGAACTCGATCATCGAGTACATATCGCCAAAACCAATCTCCACCGTCCCTGCTGCAACATCGGTGATGGTCTTCGCAGAGCCATAGCCCCGCTCAATCACCACGTTCAGCCCTTCCTCTGCAAAGTAGCCCCTCTCGCTGGCCAGCGTAATCGGCGCATTGTCTCCTTGTAGCAGCCAGGAGGGGTTGACCTTGATCGTCCGCAGTTCGGACGGAGCCGTTGGGGAAGAAGCCGTCGTTGCCGCTGGCGATGCCTCTGGAGCAGTCGCCTCTGGAGTAGGCGTTTGGCAACTGCTCAGCAGCATGGGGGAAGCAACCAAAGCAATGGAGAGAAATCGAGACAGCCAATTAAGTTTCATAGTGCGCTTTGAGAATTGATCTGCACCAGGCAATGTTTCAAGCTATTTCCTTCAGGGTGTCCCCAGAACCGCTGAACCTGCCTCAATCAAATGCTCCTGTGCTGCTAAACCCCGGCACGAAGCACAGAAGTTAAGCATGAAAGTCAAGCACACATGCCTACACCGGCCAACTATCTCAGTCAGCCATTCCAGCAAGGCATTTGAGCAACAGCAGGCGAAACAGCACAAAACCAACCACGCAAACTTCAACAACAAACGAGACCACTCGAAAGACAGGAAAAGAGTCGTGCAATTGGCTTAGCTTGGTTCAGCGTAGAGTGTACTGTATACACATCTGAAGCAGCGAAACGTGACTCAGACTACAATTTGCGATCGCCAACTTTTGAAAATTCATTAAGAACCTTGTCAAAATCGCTGCCTTAAAAACTCTTTGCCTTTATGACCAGGTTTTGTGTCAAAAACTACAGAATCCCCTCCTGCTTAGCTGTCCAAATGGAGGGCATCTTGAATGGGTCAAGGGTTTTCTCATCATGGTTCAATCCGAAGCAATCGACAGTGCTGCAAAAACTGATAAGCCTGTCATCCTGGAGTTCGACCGCATTGGTCTGGAATACCAGGTCGATGGCAGTCCGCGACGCATCATCGACGAGATTTCGCTGAACATTGCCGAGGGCGAATTCGTGTCGTTTGTTGGGCCGAGCGGTTGCGGCAAAACGTCGATTCTGCGGATGGTGTCGGGTCTGTCGCCTGCGCCCCTGGGAGAAATCCGATTTCGCGGAAAAAAGATTACCCAACCGCTGAAAAACGTTGGCATTGCCTTTCAAAACCCAGTGCTAATGCCCTGGCGCAATACGCTGGCAAACGTGATGCTGCCGCTGGAAGTCGTGGAGCCGTATAAGCAAGAAATTCGCAATCCTAGCCGTAAGGCGATTCATGCCCGTGCTGCCGAAGAACTACTGGCTACGGTGGGGCTGAAGGACTTTGCAAAGCAGTATCCCTGGCAGTTGTCGGGCGGAATGCGCCAGCGGGCTTCGCTATGTCGGGCGCTGATTCATAAGCCCGAAATATTGCTGCTGGATGAGCCGTTTGGGGCGCTGGATGCCTTTACTCGTGAAGAGATGTGGGTAATGCTGCAAGAGCTATGGATGCACAATCGCTGCACCTGCATTTTGATTACCCACGACCTGCGAGAAGCAGTGTTTTTGTCTGATACGGTGTATGTCATGGGGCCACGACCTAGCTCGATTATCTATAAGGTAGACGTGTCTCTGCCGCGCCCCACCACGCCAGACATGATGCTATCGGACGACTTCAACCACATTGTGGCTGACCTGCGCCGCCATATCCATCGCAACTAGCACAGCGTTGATTTTTATTATTCCGCTTATATTCCGCTTTGCATCCGCGCCTTTTGCTTTTACCATTCTTCTGGCTATCATGAATACGCTCGATCGCCTTGAAAAATTCTCTCGTACCAAGTCTGCCAGCATTATATTTCCTGTGGTAGCAACCGTGCTTCTGTTTGTGCTTTGGGAGCTGATTGTGCGGTTGCTCAATATTCCTAACTATAATCTGCCTGCACCGTCTGCGATTTTGCAATCGGCGATCGCCCGTAGTTCAGCTTTATGGGAAAATTCGATGCAAACGCTGTTCACAACTCTGGCAGGATTCTTGCTAGCGATTGTGGCAGGTATTATCCTCGGTTTTGTAATTGGCTATTCGCGGCTGGCGTACATTGTGCTGTACCCACTGCTAGTTGGGTTCAATACCATTCCCAAGGTGGCGCTTGTTCCGCTATTTGCGCTGTGGTTTGGCATTGGCACAATTCCGGCTATCCTCACGGCGTTCCTCCTGGCGTTCTTCCCGATTGCGGTCAACGTGGCGCTAGGACTGGACACGGTGGAACCGGAGATGAAAGACGTGATGCGATCGCTCGGCGCATCCCAGTTCGAGATCTTTCAAAAAATCGGCTTTCCCCATGTCATGCCCTACATTTTTGCCTCGCTGAAGGTGGCGATTTCGCTAGCGTTTGTGGGTGCCGTGATTTCGGAAACCGTTGCCTCTAACAAGGGCATCGGCTATCTCATCGTCACCGCCAGTTCCAACTTCGACGTGCCGCTAGGATTCGCCGGCCTGATGGTGTTGGCAATTATGGGGACTGCGCTCTACGGATTCTTTGCGGCGGCTGAAAAATACTTAATCTATTGGGCCCGGTAGTCCGGCTTGCTCAACCACCTGCCGAAAGTGGGCGACGGTGTCCGAAGTGTCCCACGGAACGATTCCCTGCGGCCCAAACCAGCGCTCAAACAACTGCGTTGCTGCTGTTTCTCCAGATAGCACGCCTTCCATAAAGCGGGTTAGGCTTTGATTGACCTGGGCGCGAAACGGCAGATCTTGTTTGGGCAGCAGACAGCCATAGACCTCTCGGCTAAAGGGTTGCGGCGGAATGACTTCGTAAGCATCGGCATCGGGTAGCGATCGCCGCAATCCCTCCAGCAAGATGCCGTCGCTAGCCAGCGCATCAATCCGTCCCTGTTGCAGCAAAGACAGCCCCTCAGCGCGATCGCCCACGGGCACAATTCGCGCCAGCGGCAGCCGCCTGCGAATTAACTCTGCGTTAGTTGTGCCCGATACGCCGCCAACTCGCAGCCGATTGCCCGAAAGCCCCTGCCCCCGCGCCAGCAAAAACTGCGTCCCCGTGACAAAATAGCCCGCCGAAAAATCCACCATCGACCCGCGGCTGAGGGTAATGCTGCTTGTGCCACAGGCTATGTCCAATGCGCCCCGGCTAACCTGGGCAAACTGCTCTGCTGCCGTCGTAGGCACCAGTTCTAGCTGAATCGTCCGCCCCAAGCTGCGAGACAAATCTGCCTGCATTCGCCGCAGCAGGTCAACCGGATATCCCATCGGTTCGCCCGACTCATCCAGCGTGCCAAACGGTGCAGCATCCGTGCGAACCCCCGCCCTCAGCACGCCCGTCCGCTGAATTTTCTCCAGACGCGCCTCTGCCCAGGCGGGAGCCAGCAGCCCCAGCCACAGCAGCAGCCCCAAGCTCACCAATCTACCCCGCCTCGCAGCCCTGCGTTTGTTTCGAGACATCCGCCTCTCCTAACTCCAATCCTCAGCCTTTCGCCAGCTTCAAAATTTTCTGGGCAACCGCCTCGTCTACCGGCATCACCGATAGGCGATTGCCCTGGCGCACCACCAGCAGTTCCTCTGACGAAAAGGTTTGCCGCAGTTGTTCCAGCGTCACTATCTGAGGAAACTGCTCCACAAACTCGACCTGCACCGTGCGCCAGCGGGGATTGTCCTGCGGCGATTTGGCATCGTAATACTTGCTTTTGGGGTCAAACTGCGTCGGGTCTACGATGTCTGGCTGCGACACCTGCATCAGCCCCACAATTCCCGGCGGCGTGGCGTTGGAGTGATAGAAAAACGCGCGATCGCCCACCGCCATTGATCGCAAGAAATTTCGCGCCTGATAATTTCGTACGCCATCCCAAATCGTCTGGCGATCGCGCTCCAGGTCTTCGATACCATACACATCCGGTTCCGATTTCATCAGCCAATAGCGCATTGCAGGAGAGGTTGAAGGAGGTTAGAGATTGGGGATACGTTACCTCATCCCATCATCTCATCATCGCCCTCTCTACTCATCGCTCTATCACGCTGCCCCATTCCCTCAGCCCAATCCCCCATTACTCCAGCACAGGCTCCCCGGCCGTCTCCGGCAGTGGGCGCACGATCGGCCCGTCCGGGGGCGCTTCGGGATTCGCTTCAACCGGGCTGTTGGTAGGGGTGCTATCGACCGAGACATCCGCAAAGATGGCATCAAGGGCCTGCCGGAGCGTTTCCGCCATAACGATGCGGTTTCCATAGGCGACGATGACCCTTGTGAGGGTGGGCAGACGGTTTTGATCTGCCTGGAGGTACAGCGGCTCGACGTAGAGCAGCGAGTCCTCGACGGGAATCACCAGGAGATTCCCCTGAATCGCCTGCGAACCCTGCCGATTCCACAGCGAAATCTGCTGAGAAATCAGCGGATCTTGGTTAATGCGGGCTTCGATTTGCTCTGGGCCAAAGATCAGCCGCTGCTTGGGGAAGCGATAGAGTAGCACCTTGCCATAGTTTTCGCCATCGGAGCGAGCCGCCAGCCAGCCAATCAGGTTTGTGCGCTGGGAGGGCGTGAACAGGCGCAGCAGGACAAATTCTTCAGTATCGGCGATGGGCAGCTTGGTAATCAGGTAGTAAGGCGCGACGATTTGCGACTCGTTGGCATAGATTTCGTTGGGTTCACGCCACTCGTCTTCGCGGTTATAGAAAATTTGCGGATCAGTCATGTGGTAGGTCATGAGCTGATTCGACTGCACCTGATAATAGTCCTGCGGATAGCGAATGTGACTGCGGAGAGCAGGGGGCATCGAGTCGAACGGACGGAACATCTGGGGCAGCAGACGACTCCAGGATTGAATCATCGGGTCGCTGGGATCGGCAATGTAAAAAGTGACGCTGCCGTTGTAGGCATCGACCACAATTTTGACCGAGTTGCGAATGTAGTTGAAATCGTTGTTGCGCGGGTCGGAATAGGGGTAGCGATCGCTCGTCGTGTAAGCATCGATAATCCAGTAGAGCGAACTGGGCGGCGAGTCAGAATTGCTAGTTTTCCCATCTAGCTCCACCGCCACAGGATAGGGGTCGTGGTCAAACCGCAGGAAAGGGGCGATCGCCTGCACCCGCTTGACGATATTGCGGCGATAGAGCAACTGCGATTCGCTGGTCAACTGGTCGCTAAACAGCATCCGCCAGTCGTTTAAGTGCCGCGCAAACAGCAGCCGCCGCCAGTAAGACCCGATGGGAATTCCCCCGCTGCCGCTGTAGGTGTTATACACGTTTTCGCCGCCGCTGGGATAGTCCAACTCCAGGGCGCGGGTGCGCGTCAGCACAAAGTTATTGGTCAATTCACCGAAGTAAATGCGGGGATTGTCGGTGGGCAGCAAGTCTAAAATCCGCGGGTCATTGACAATCTGCTCCACGCCCTCAATGAAGTAAACGGGGAGTCCACCCTCATCAGCGGTGTTCACCGGGCTGACTGTAAAGCCATAGCCGTGGGTGTAAATGAGGTGCTGGTTCACCCAGGTTTGGGCATCGGCAGGCACGCCGCTATAGTCCAGTTCGCGAGCCGCGATTAGAACTTGCCGTAGGCCAATCGTGCCCTGGGTGGTCGGAAGCTGGTAGCGGTCAAGATCGGCATCGGGAAATTCGTAGTAGGGGCGGATGCGCTGAAGCTGGCGATTCGTCTCTAGCAGGGGGCGCGAATCCCACAGGCGGATGTTGTCAATGGTGAGGTCGTTTGCTTGCAAATCTGCCCGCGTCAGGTCGGTCTGGGGATCAAAGATGTCGTCTTGAATGACTTCCAAGTTGAACGCATCGCGCGTCAGAGCGATGGTGCGTTGAATATAAGGCGTTTCCAGCGCCAGTTCATTGGGCTGCACAACAAAGCTTTGCACCACGAAGGGAATCAGCGTGGTGGCGATCGCCGCAACAGCCAAATGCAGCATCGGTCCCCAAAACAGCGGCGGCACTCGACGCGGCAGCAGCGCCACAGTTTCCGCTGCCCCCGGCCCAGAGCGCAGCGGCAAATCAACGGCAGATCCTGACCACTGAGCATATTCCGCAATTCGCTCTTCGCGCGATCGCCAGCCCCGGAGCGATAGAGCAGAATTTGCCGGAGCCGATGGGACGCGACCGCGAGACTGCGAAGCGGACGGGGGCAACCCTGGTGTCGCTGCGGTTCGAGAAACAAAGCCCCGATTCGGCAGACTGGCCGCCGCCCCCCGGAGCGGCGCAGCCGACACCGCCGGAACCGCCCGCCAGCGATGAGAGGCGATCGCCTGCCACAGCAAAATCACCCCCAACACCAGCGCCGCCACCGCCAAAATGCTGTGAATCGGCAGTCGCACATGGACATTCGTAAAGCCGGCCCCGTAGGCCACGCCACTGGTGGAATACAGCAGCCCGTAGCGATTGAGCCAGTGGGCCAGGGCGATCGCCAGCATCAGCACCCCACCCAGCCCGCAGAGATGGCGCAACTGCGGCAGCGACCAGCCCAGAAACCTTCCCTCACTGAGGCTGTCGCCTGCCAGCAAGTAGACCAGCACCACCGACAGCAACCCCAGCAGCGTCAGCCCCATTGCCCAATAGGACAGCAACTCCAGCGCAGGCAGCCGGAACACATAAAAGCTAATGTCTTGCCCAAACAGCGGATCGGCTCGGTCAAAGGGCGTGGGCGAAGCGGCGAGCAGCAGTTTGGCCCAATATTCCGACAGCACCAGCCCAAAACCCAGACTGGTGAGCAGCGCCCAGCCCCACAGCAGCACTCGCGGATACACCAGCAGCCCCCCCGCCAGCCCCAGAATAATCAGCGCGAGCCACGGCTGCTGGAGGCTCTGGCTGAGCAGTTGCCCCAGCGTTTCGGCTCGAAATCGCACGGGGACTTGAACGGCAGGTGTATAGACGCTGAGGGCCGGCCGCCAGTGGCTAATTGCCACGCCCGCGTGATAGGCCAGTGCCGCACTCATCCACAGGCTAATGCCCGACACCAGCACCGCCAGCGGCCGCAGCCGCAGCCCCCCAAACCGGGGAATTGGGGTCAGGTTCAGGTGCGGATCAGAATGTCGATGGGCGATCGCCAAATTTCCCCACAGAAATACCAGGCTCAGCCCAAACCCCAGCAGCCCCAGCCCTCCCTGCACACCCAGCCGCAGCCAAAACACCCGCAGATGCGCCACCCGCTGAAACCACAGCCCCTCTGCAACTAGCAGCCGCAGCAAATCGAGCAGCAGCAAACCTCCCACCACGGCCAGCGGGATGGCGTAGCGGCGCGGGAGTCGAAGCCAGCGGGGGAGGGGCATGGGAAAGAATCGGAAGAAACGGCACTAAGGAATCAGGTGTTAGGGGTCGCGACCCGCATTCTAGGCTGGAGTTTCAGTCTTGAACTAACTCTCATCCTGCCAGTCGAGGAGTTGTCGCCATTCGCGGACGGCAAAGGGAGGAATCGTCAATTCGAGCGATCGCCCCTCTTCTAACGGTAGCGCCAACCGCAGGGGCATGTCGGTTTGCAAGCGTAACATTGTGTCTCGAAAATCGTACTCGCCGATATTTCCCGCCAAATCATCATTCAGCCGAGATGTGCCAAAGACATCGGGCGCAGTCCAGGATTCGCTATACCCGGCGAAAATGGTCAGAGGCTCGGCATGGGCCAAGTAGGTCGCCCCTGGATAACCCACCAGCCGCAGCCGAAAATCTACGACCTGTCCATCTCGCACTCGCTTAAACAGCACCGCCTGCCACGCATGATCCGACTCGTCTCGCAGCGTTTGGAGCGATCGCACCATCACCTGCCCCCCACCCTCCGGATAGGGATGAATCAGGGCGATCGCAGGCAACGCCCACCCCAACCACAGCACAACGCTACACAACAGAACCAAACTCCAGCGCCCCAGCCGTCGAATTCCCATAAGCCAACCTTGCATGATGCTCTGGTTCTTATATAGCAGGGAGCCGGGGATTCCGGGGGTATTGGTGCTGCTGTTCGTGAATTCTCCCAACAACGGAATCTCGATTTTAGATTTTAGATTTTCGCTCTTCGCTCTTCGTTCTTCGTTCTTCGCTCTTCGTTCTTCGTTCTTCGTTCTTCGTTCTTCGTTCTTCGTTCTTCGTTCTTCGTTCTTGCTCTTCGCTCTTCGCTCTTCCGTCTTCGCTTCCTTCTTCCCTCTTCCCTCTTCCTTCTTTCCTCTTCCCTCAGCTTTGCAGATATCGCTCCCACATCTGCTCGTAGGCGCGTTCCATTTCGCGGGTAAACTGGCGGGCATTCCACAACGGCGAGGTTTGGCGCGATCGCCGCAATTTGGCTTGAATCTCTTCGCGCAATTTCGCATCCTTGCCCAGTCGCACGCCCCATTCCACATACTCTTCCGGCGTATGGGCGATGCCTTCGGTAATGCCTGCGTTCATCATCATGCCGTAGCTGTTGCGGCTGGCAAACTGCTTGCCCACCTGCGTCACCATTGGAATGCCCATCCACAGCGTTTCCATCGTGGTTGTTGCGCCGTTGTAGGGAAACGTGTCGAGTACCACATCGGCGATCGCCAGATTGGCCCGGTGGTCTAGCTCCGTCTTGTCGCGGCTGAGGAAACGGAGGCGATCGCCCGCTACGCCCTCTTCTTCGGCGATCTGCAAAAACAGCGCCCGCACCGACTCCGAATCCCCTGCACCTTTGATCAAAAAGTAGCTATTGGGCACCTCGCGGATGATTTGCATCTGCCGCCGCACCGTTTCGGGATGGCGCTTGTAGGCAATCTGAGCGCTCAGGTAAATAACGGCATCGCTGGGAATGCCCAAGTCGTCGCGCCGCAGTGTGGGCACGCCCACCTCAAAGCCGTCCACCGCCAAATATGTCTGCGGCAAACGCCAGATGGTCTCGGCATAGTATTCGTCGGCCTCGTCGGGCACCACGTAGGAATCGGCAATGAAGTAATCCACCGCCGGTAGACCCGACGCATCCAGCCCCAGCCACGTCACCTGCACGGGCGCAGGCTTCAGCGCCAGCACGCCCATGTTCAAATCAGACGTAATGCTATCCAAATCGACCAGAATATCGATTTCGTCCTCGCGGATGGTCTTGGCAATGCCCAGAATGTCGCCTTCGATGGCGTAAGCGCTATCGGCTTTGCTGGCAAACCACTCGCGCCCAAAGGCCCCTGGTTCGATTTGCTGATTAAACAGGACGTGAATCTCGAAGCGGTCATGGTCGTGATGATGCAGCAGCCAGCGGCTCAGCCAGCCGACCGAGTGCGCCCGCATACAGCGCGAGATATAGCCCACCCGCAGCTTTTTGCGCTCTACACTCCGCACTAAGGGCGCTTGGGGATAGGGAATGTAAAGGTCACTTTTCTGTTTAATAGATGCCGTGAGGTCGTCCTGATAAAGCTTGGCGACTCGATTTTGGAGCGATCGTGTCTCTCTAGGTGAATCGCTGACATACGGGTAAAAGTACATTGACGCAGTCAAGATCGAGGCATCTAAAAGCTGGTCGTCCTTTATCTCATACTCCGCAAGAAATTGCTCTGCGAGCGCTGTAATTTCTTGCAGCGTCGCCGTCACTCGTTCCCACTGTCCACCGCGAATCATCAGCCCCCGCAGCAGCATGGCAGTCCCCATCCAGCGCTGTATCGTTGTTTGGGTGCCCGCCAAAAACCGCTCCGCAAAGTCAATTCCTTTGTCGTATTGCTCACTGTCCTGGTAATAGGCGCTCAGTCGCAGCAGCGTGGCGGAATGGTATGGATCAATTTGATGGCACAGTTCTGCATAGGGAATGGCGCGACTGTAGTTAATGATCTTGGAAGAAATGTTGTAGGCTGCGTCCAGCAGCGGATCGATCCAGTCGGCTGGCTGCTCCACTTGTGGAATAAATGCCTGCACCAAGGCAATCACAGCATTTTCGTAGGGGATGGTTTCCAGCAGTTGCTTGACGAGGGTAGACAGATGCTCCATCTCTGCGGCGGCGGGCTGCTCTGTCCGGAGCCACTCAATTAAGCCCAACTCCTCCAGACTGTTTGCCTGGAACTGCTTTAGCTCTAGCTCAAGTTCCACCAGGTGCAGCGCATTTTGCCAGTCTGCTGGATTGACTTCCCGCAGGTGACGGCGAATCAGCCAAGCCGACTGGGCCCGCCCTTTTCGCTGCTGGCGCAGGGCCTCGGTGTGCAGGAGGTTCGATAGCTCTGTCGTCCAAGGTTCAAGCCGGTCTGGCGCTGCCTCAGACATCATCATTGTCCAAAGCAGTTGCGCTTCTTCTTCCTGTTTTTGCAACAGCCGCACCAAACCCAAATGCCAGACAGCCGAGGGAATTGCAGCGTTTTCCTCGATCAGTTGCTCCAGCGCCACGGCGGCTGCATCATAGCGCTCAGCCTGAAACAGGGCGATCGCCTCTTGCAGCCTGGGATCAACGGGGGCGGCGCTATCAGACACAGGCTCGGAACTCAAAGTCAGCTCTGTCATAGGAATCGGGGGTGTCTTGCAAGGAAAAAAACTGGGGCAGATGCGAACTTGCAGGGATTTAGAGAGCGATCGCAATGTTGAATCTCTGTTCGATCAGGTTACCCAATCCCCAAGCGAAAATCGAAACGCTGGCGCACTCTGACGCACTCTAAAACAAACGCACTCTAAAACAAAAGGCTGTCAGGAGCTTCTCCCAACAGCCTTCTATAAAAAGAGAACGTAGCACCAGTTGCAAGTTGAGAGAAAAACAGCGCTAAGGCTGACTCCTCTCCATCGCAGTCCGGCTTACATCCAAGTCCTACGGGCAGACGGTACCTGAGATCGTGGGGACGCTACCAATGCCACCTTCGCACAGCAGCGCCAGAGTGGTGGCGCTACCGTCAGAGGCATTCGCAATCCACACCTTGCCAGCGTAGCCCTTCAGCGTTGCGGTCGGGGTGGCGGTGGTGGTCGCTACAGCAGAAGTCCCTGCACCCGAGCCAACAGAGGCGTAGGTGTAGTTCTTGGTGTTGCTGATGCCCAGTTCCAGGTTGCTGAGCGCACCAAAGGTGTTCTTCTCCAGGAAGTAGGCTTGCTGACCGCGGTTGATAGAACCAACGTAGGTTTGAGCCTCAGACTGGCGAGCCTTGTTGGCTTGGTTCAGGAAGGAGGGCAGCGCGATTGCAGACAGGATACCGATGATGATGATCACCACCAGCAATTCAATCAGCGTGAAGCCTTCTTCGCCCTTTTTCTTATCGATCAGGTGCTGCAAAAACTTCGCTTTCAGTTCAGTCTTCATAGGGTAGAGTCTCCTTGAGGTTGCGGGATACTGGGTTTCTAACTCCTGGTGTTAATTTGCCCAGCTTGTGTCAATTTCATATCAGCGGTCTCAAAAATTTTCTGGGATTTTCTGAGAAGCTGAAAGCCTTGTAGTGTCAAGAATCTAACTCAGTGAGTACGTATAAAAACGCATCAAGTCGGTTCAACAAGTTTTGTACCCTGGCAAATGCCGTGTTCTCACTGAGTGGCTCCAGCGTTGCCCAGTCTGTGGGCTGGATCTGTTGCCAGCGCTGGGCTAGAGCCGCCACGGTCTGAGGGCCGTCCCAGAGGGGCAGCAGGCAGGCGGTTTCTAGGGCCGTCAGCAAAACGGGTCCCATTGCGGGCAGGTCGATGTAGCGGGTTAGCTCGAAGGGCTGGGTGGTTTCAATCTGGGCGATCGCCGCTTCTCGGATCGGCGCAGCCCGCAAAACTGGATGCAGGTGAACCTGGGCCCACCGCCATGCTTCATCGTCCCAGGCATCGACAGGAATCCCCGGTGGGTCAGCATCCGCCCGCACACACCAAAAATCCATCAGGCGATTGACCGGATGTAGCAGTTCATACATGCGTAATTGCGCTGGCGGATCGGCGGCCATCAGGCTCATGCCCCATAGCGCGGGCAGGTCGTCGCCGTCCTTAAACAGGTCGGGCACTTGCCAGTGTCGCCAGTTCACCATGCTGAGAAATTCCAGATTAGCCGCGCCCAGCAGGTCAAACACGTCGGGAATCGTGAAGCCTTTGTCACCCACCAGCAGATGATTCGCCAAAATGCTGCCGTCGCTTTCGGGCCGTTCGTATTCAGGCTTCCAGGCGTGCTGCTTTAGCACTACGTCTGGCTTTAGGGCTTTCATCGTGTTGATCACCACCTGCACGGCTTCGCTCTGGGAGGTTTCCGGCTTCATCAGCCCGATCGCCCGAAAGAGTTCCTGCGCTCGATAAAACGCATGGCGCTGGAGCGCACTGTGCAGGTTGACCCGCAGGATGCCGTCGGGCTTGAGAACGCTGGTCATGGCCTGTAATGCTGCCAGCGGGTCGGGCACCAGATAGAGTGTCTCGTCGCAGTTGATGTAGTCAAAGTGCATCCCCAGGCTGGGCAAGTCTTCAATCAGCAGCGTATAGAACTCGGTGTTGGGAATCTGGTGATAATCGAGCCGCTGCCGCGCCAGCTTGACCGACGCTTCCGACAGGTCAACGCCGATGATCGTGGCACCGGGATTGGCGATCGCCAGCAGATGCGCCTTGTAGCCCGTCCCGCAGCCCGCGTCCAGAATCACCTTGCCTACGGTATCCACTGCCCGCCGATAGCGCAGATAGTAGGGCGTGACCATGCTGTGTACAAACTGCATGTCATAGTCCGCCACGGGTGATTGGTCGAGCGGAATCCGGGGATAGGGCGCATTGTCAAACTGGGCGCGAAGTTGGTCGAGGGTAGAAGAGGACATTGGGGTCATGGGGGACGGGATAATCGCTCAGATGAGTAGACGTTGATGTTGTTGCATCACGCCATTGCTTTAAAGCTCAACCAGGACAAACAAACACCGCTCTAGCCGCTTGATCAGCTCAACCGCTTGCCCCAGGGCAGCATCCGGGGTCATCGGTTCCAGGCTAGGCAGTTGGACGGGGTGGAAGCGCTGATACTGATGGGCGATCGCCGCGATGGAGTGCGGCCCGTCCCACAGCGGCAGCAGCGAGAGTGCCTGACTGCTGCTCAGCACCACGGGCGTTGGCGAAACTTGGCTGAGGTGGCGACTTATTTCAAACGGCTGAGAAGCCTGACACGCCGCCAATAGTGCCTGACGCACTCGCTCGGTGCGGAGTTGGGGATGCAGGTGCAGGGTCGCCCGCTGCCAGTCGCTCAGCGCCCAGTTTTGCAATGTCCGGTCTGGGGGCGAGTCGGGCGGTTCCGCTTCGGTGGCAACGCCGCACCAGGCATCCAGCAGGCGATGCACCGGATTCAGCAGTTCGTAGAAATAAAGCTGGTCTTCGATCGAGCAATTGGGCACCAGTTGGTTCCACGGCTCCGGCAGCGCATGGGGATTTTGGAACAGGTCGCGCAAATCCCAATGCAGCCAGTTCACCATGCTGATCAGTTCTAGGTCTGCCGACTTTAGCAACCCGAACAGATCAGGAATGGTATAGCCCTTGTCGCCCAGCAGCAGATGATCGACCAGCACACCCTCTGGCTGCTGATCGTAAATCGGATGCCAGGTGGTCGTTTTCAGGACGACATGATCCTGGAGGGCGTTCATGGTTTCATGCACCAGCCCGACTTCTAGCTCTTCTGGGTTGCCCTCCATTAGCCCCAGCATTCGGAACAAATCCTGCGCTTGGTAATAGCGGCGACGCTGATAAGCGCTGTGCAGATTCACCCGCAAGAGGCCGTCCGGCTTGAGGACCGAGCGCATCGCCTGCAACCCCGCCAGCGGGTCGGGCAGCAGGTACAGCACCTCATCGCAGTTGATGTAGTCGAACTGCATTCCCAGTTGCGGCAATTCCTCGATCAGACCGGCGTAGCATTCCACTTGGTCAAACCCGTGGTAAGCCAGCCGCTGGCGGGTTAGCTCCACCGATTTTTCCGACAAGTCCATGCCGACAATCTTTGCGCCCGGATTGGCCTCCGCCAGCATCAGACACTTGTAGCCGCTGCCGCAGCCCGCATCTAAAATCAGCCGATCTTGTGGGTCGATGACGCGGCCATCGCGACGGTAGTAGGCCGTTATCAGGCTGTGCTTGAATAGAGAATTTGGATCGTCCTTGGGCGACTGATCCAGCGGCACGCGGGGATAGGGCGCGTGGTCAAATTGCTGGCGGATTTTGTCCAGGGCTTCGGGGGGGAGCATGGGTGGGAAGAGGGAAGAGGGAAAAACGAAGAAGGAAGAACGAAGAACGAAGAACGAAGAGGGAAATAGGAAGGATTGTGGAATTTGCGATTGCGTCTTCTGTATGAGTATGCCCATCTACGGGACAGAGTTACCTGGGCAGCGTGACCCACGCGGGCGATCGCCCTTTTATCCCAAAATCACCCAACGTCTATCACTCTGACTCCTGATCGGCCAACCGCTCTTCTCGCAGCGCCCGCAAAATCGGAATCTTGCGGTATTGATCGGGCTGGACGGCGGCCCAGTTGATGCCAGTGGGCTTAGGGAATATGTGATGAGTGGCGATCGCCCCTTCTGGCGTGATCACCCAGTCCAGCGGCCAGTCGTGCGGTTCCACGGGCAGTTGGGCTGCGTCCACCAGTTGCAGCGGGTGGATCGTGGTAACGATTTGCGTGTCGGGCTTCAGCAGGTTGAACTGTTGCAGCATCGCCAGTTCCAGGTCGGCGAAGCCCGCGCCCTTGCCCGTGCGCCCGCCCGCGGTCGTAGCGGCGACGCTGCCCACGACGACCAGATCAATCGGCTGCATCTCGTCAAAGCTGACCAGGCGGCCGTGGATGAGCGCCTGACGCATGGCGGCAACCTGCTTGAGGGGAATGCCCCGATGCTGCAAGTCGGCCGGGTCAAGTTCGACGAAACACTGGTGGCGGGTGAGGCGCGGCACGGCCATATAGAGTCGCTTGCCGTCTTGCAGCGCCCGCAGCCGCACGGGGGTCTGGGGACGGTCGGGGTTGCACTTGACGACCCGGGCCTGCTGCCAGCCGGGAAGCGCGGCCAGTTGGGCAGCGGCGGCATCGGCTCCAACGAAGTGGGGAATATGACCCACCGGGTTGCGGAGGGCTGCGCCGCTGTCTCTTAGGGTCTGCCAGACTTGCGTCCGCAGGTGGGCTTTGGCGGGATGGCGATCGCCCCATTCCACCACAGGCGGGTGGGTATTTGGATCGGCGGTCGGGCCCGTCATCCGTTCAGCCCTAAGGTGATGATGATCTGGATGCCGGAGCCATCAATCTGGTCACGCAGGGCCTTCATGGTTTTGAGGGTGACGGGTTCCACCCAGTCGGGCGCAATTTCTGCCAACGGCCATAGCACGAAGGCGCGATCGCGCATCCGGGGATGGGGCAGTTGCAGGGTGGGTGTGTTGACCATGCGGTTGCCGTAGAGCAGCAGATCGAGATCCAGCAGCCGGGGCCCCCAGCGCTCTCGCCGCACTCGCCCAAACTGGCGCTCAATTTCGAGCAGCACGCCCAGCAGCGTGTCTGGCGGCAGCAGCGTATAGACCAGCACGCAGGCGTTGATATAGTCTGGCTGGGGCGGGCCGACGGGAGCGGTTTTATACAAATGCGATCGCTCGATGAGCTGCACCCCAGGAACGCGGGCGATCGCCTCAATGGCCGACTCGACAATGACCAGCGAATCACCCAGGTTGCTGCCGAGGGCGATCGCCGCCCGCACCGCATTCGGCAACTCAAATTCATCAATCATGGAAGACTATGGAAATGAATCAGGAGAATTACCAGGTGGGGTCAACATAGAGGTTGATGGTGAGCTGGGTCTCCCCTGCGGGAACTGCACTAATGCAGGCACACACCGACTCGTCACCATTCACCTCCACTTCGCAAGCATGACAGGACCCCATCAAACAGCCTGTGGGAATCATCACACCCGCCCGTTCCGCCACCTCCAGCAGCGGCTCGCCGGGATTTGCCTGCACCGTCACATTGTCGGGCAAAAAGTGAATTTCTACACTCATTTCTATGTCTAAACTCATGGGCGACGCGGATCAGCTATCCAAAGATCAGCCATCCAAATAAGACGACAGCGCCGATAAATCCAGGTAAGACTCAAAGGCATCAGCCAGAGAGTCTAGCATAGACTCCCGCTGCTCTCGATAGTTGGAGACCCCCGTTGGCAGCGACTTGAGGCCGCGCTGCTGCCGCAGTCGGTTCAGCCAGGCCCGCCGCCATGCGCCGTTGTCAAAAATACCGTGCAAATAAGTCCCCCAGAGCGACTGGGTAGAATCCACCACACCCAAGTTGCGATCGTCAAACAGCGGCTTGAACACGGGCCCCTCCGGCTCCTGGTCGGCATCGGACAAATGGGTGCGTCCCTGGTGAATTTCGTAACCCAGCACCGGCAGCCCCACCTGCGGAAAATTAGACGTGACCTGCCTCTGTCGCGCCACTTTTTGCCCCGTGATCACCGTCTTAATCGGCAACAGACCCAGCCCCTTATAGCGACCTTCCTGACCTTCCACACCTTCTGGATCAGCCAGCATCGTGCCCATCATTTGATAGCCGCCGCAAATGCCCAACACCGTTCCGCCCGCCGCAGCGTATTTCTGAATCGCCTCGGCCAGCCCCGTGCGCTGGAGGGCGATTAGGTCAGGAATGGTCGTTTTGGAACCGGGCAGAATAACGGCATCGGGATAGCCCAGGGAATCCTTTAGCCCGATATATTTCACTGAAACGGTAGGTTCCGCCTCTAGCGGGTCAAAATCGGTAAAGTTTGAAATGCGAGGCAGGCGAATCACAGCAATTGTTACCTCGTTGCCGCCGCTCTGTTGCCCCCGGTCAAACAACGAGAGCGAGTCTTCTGCCGGAAAGGAATGCTCCATCCAGGGAATCACCCCCAGAACCGGGATGCCCGTCCGCTCCTCTAGCCAGGTGAGTCCGGGGTCGAGCAGCGCCTTTTGCCCACGAAACTTGTTGATAATGATGCCTTTCACCAGGGCACGTTCCTCTGGCTCCATCAATTCCAGCGTGCCGACAATCTGGGCAAACACGCCGCCCCGCTCAATATCGGCAATCAGCAGGGTCGGCGCGTTGAGGTGGTTGGCAACGCGCATATTGGTCAGGTCACGCTCTTTCAGGTTCACCTCCACCGGGCTGCCCGCCCCCTCACACACGACCAAGTCGAATTCTTCGCTCAGCCGCGCTAGAGATTCTTCGATCGCCTGCCAGCCTAGCTCGAAATATTCGGCGTAATAGTCAGCCGCACTGACCCGCCCGACAGGCCGTCCCTTCAGCACCACCTGCGAAGTCATATCGCCCTGGGGCTTGAGCAAGATGGGGTTCATCTCCACGCGGGGCGCAACACCCGCCGCCCAGGCTTGCACTGCTTGAGCATGACCAATTTCTCCACCTGTCGCTGTGACGTAGGCATTGAGCGCCATGTTTTGCCCCTTGAATGGCGCAACCCGCCAGCCCCGGCGACTCAGGATGCGGCACAGGGCCGCCGTCAGCATAGACTTTCCGACATGAGACGCGGTTCCTACCACCATGATGGCTTTCATCCAAGACCTCCGAAAGAGCGTAGGCGAGCAGGGGCGATGTGCATGAACAAGGTGCGAAGCAGGGTACGGGCGCAGGAATAGATAGTTTCGAGATGTTTTGACTCGCTGTTTTGATTTACAGCCTATGAAGCAAGAAAACCTGAAAGACTGGCGGAAATCTTCGGAGCGGAGATGAGCTATTGGAGCCAAGCAGGTGGACGAAACCAGCGAGATAGCAGATTAGCGAGGCGATCGCCCAGGGTTGGGGCAGGAATCCGGTTGCGCTCGACCCACTGGTCTACCAGAATGCGGCCCAGCGGCGTGAGCCGAAAGCTATCGGTGAGTCCCTGTCCATCGACCTCGCGCCGCAAGACACCGACATCAATGAGCCAGAGCAGCGCATCTTCGGCGGCGAGTTCAGCCAGCGGGCGGCGAGTGTAGCGCTGCTGCACACCCGATGATCCGGCGATCGCCCTCAGCGACACTCCCTCCTGGCGCATCGTGGCAAACAGCGGCAGCAAAAAGGGGGAACAGGCGACTGCCCGCCGGGCCCGCTTAAGCGTAGACAGCGGATACCTTGGAGCAGATTGATCGGGGGTCGCAGCGCGGTCGGGGGGCTGAATCGCAGTCATAGGCGCAAAAAGGCTAGACGCAAAAAAGGCAGGGGCGAAACGCAGAGCAAGAGAACACGAGGCAGACTGACAGAGGCTGGAAGACAGAGACTGGAAGACGGAGATTGGAAGACGGTGCAGCACTCTGCGTGAAATGACGGGCTGGCAATAACGGGCGTGAAATCCATGAGTCTACGACTCAGGCAGGATGATGGGCTAGCAAAACCCAGAGCGTCCTACCAGAACCAAGCTCGAACGTGGCTTTCGCAAACAACGCTTTGTTTATTCTAGGGCCGATAGAAAGGACGGGGCGATCGCACGGCGGTCTGACTTCCAGAATGCCCCAATTTGCCCTGAAAGCAACAGAAAAACAGGACTGGCCAGTTTGGAGGGTTTCGCCACTGTAGCCCAAAAGAAGCCGACTCACCCGATTCATCAGTCCTGTCAATCCTGAACTGACTGCAAGCGTTCAAGCCCAGAATCAAGAGACATAGACAAAAGGGTTGACGGATTTAGTACATAAATACTATTTTGAGCTACCATGAGGGGTATGCAGCAGGAAGTACTTACGTACTAACTTGTATCATCTTTGATTTTAGTGCATTTGATTTAGCGCATGATTTAGCGCATCTGAGCAAGCGCTCCAAGTCAACGGAGCAAGACCTGAGCAAATCGATCCACTCACTGCTCTGCGCTATCCCAGGTTCTCAGACTGTCAGCACGCTTCAGGAGTTGAACGCATGAAGGAATCCCCCGCCGCCCAACCCACATCTATGCCCACCAGCCAGGTCGAGATTCGCGCAATTCAGGAGCGGCTCCAGGCCATTCGGGCTGGACAAGTCGCTGTCTCGTCGTCCCCTGCCTCCCGCATGGTGGAAATGTTTCCTGCCCAGAGCGCAGCGATAGGACGGATGAGCGCGATTCGCGAAGCGATCCCTACGGGAATAGCCCCGTCAGAGCGCCCTTCAGAAAAACCTCCAGAGCGCAATTATGCTAGCGTTGCGGCGCAAAATCGTCCTACAGATGCCGACGTGACCGCTGCTGTGCGCGAGGCCGCCGCCGAAGCCCAGCAAGCCGCCCAATTTCGGCAGGCAGCCGAGTCACTGCGGGCCATGTCGGCGGCGTTGACCTCAACTTTTGTGGCCCCTGCACCCGCCAGTGCGCCCTCTTCGCCCTTTACTGCGGTGGCTGCACCTGCTGAGTCTACATCGCCCAGACCCCCAGTCGCCGCTGCATCGGGGCGCAAGTCTCATCCCGAAGCGCCGACCCGTCCTGAGTTCCCGGCGGCGGAAGTGATGCGCCTGCTAGAAGTGAAGGCAGACGAAATCAACCAGCTCTCTGCTGCCCAGGAAGCCGCCATGCTGGAGCTAAAGGCGATCGCCCAAAAGCTAGAACGCGACTGGAAAGACCTGGACACCCAGCGGCACATCTTTGCAGGCGAGGTGACTGATCTGCCTGCCCTCTGCGAATACCTAGACACGGAGGTGCCCCTCGTGCAACGAGACGAACGAGGCGCATTTGTGGTCACCAAGCGTCCGGTTGACCTGTTCCAGGCGGAGCGCGATGCCGAATGGATGGCCCAAAGTCTGCGGCATCGGAGCGATGGGCGCAGCACAGGTTCGGCTGGCCAGGGGCAGCGATATCGCTCTACGGGGCTTACGCCAGCGCCCTCTTCGGCAATCGCAATCGCACTGACAACGACTCAGCGGGCGCTGCGGGGCTTGCTGGCGCTGGTCAACCAGGTGCTATTGCCGAGCGATCGCCAGCGGACGGCCCGCTCGATGCAGCGGCAAAGCACCGCCGCCACGGCAGGTCGGTCGCCCATGACAGCAGCCCCCTCGATGCAGACCTCTGCGGTGCTGCTGATTGGCGCGGCGATCGCCCGTATCGGCGCAGACTGGCTGCTGGCAATGAATGCAGGCTTCTGGCTACCCGTTGCCCTCCTGATTGTCGCCCCGGCAGCCCTAGCCATCTATCGCACCACCGTCGCCCCCCACACCAGCGTTACCTGGGGCTACCGCATTTTTCTCATCTTCCTTGGGCTATTGATTGGAGGGCGCGTGCTATGACCTCAGTTTTACTTGGCGTAATGTGGCTCCTGATTGTCTTCAGCGGCCTGGTGATGGTCGGGGAGGGTGGCAACGATGAAGCGCCGTAATCTAGAGCATCACAGTCTAGATCGACCCACGCTCAACCCGGTGCTACTTGGCGGTATGGTGATTGCAATGGCAGGGCTGCTGGTCGATTTGCGTGGCATGGTGTCGCCGGTTGCCTCCGGCAGCCATCACGAAGCCTGCCAGGGCACGGTGAATCAGCAGGTCGCCCTCTCCCGCGAACAGCTTGCCCAGTTGCTCACGGTGCCCGAACGCGACAGCCGCGATCGCATTACGCAAATCGCAGGCGCTCCCTATTGCCAATTGCAAAACATTCAGGTGAGGGCGGGCGTGGCCGCCGAGCGCCAGGTCTATCCGCTCGCTTTTGACCCGCAGACTCGCCTCGTTATTCTCTACGAGGGCAACGAGTATGCCGGGTATCGCTTTAGCTTCCAATAAACCTCCTTTCAAGGGATGCTGGTGCAAAACCTGGGTGAGCCTGATGGCGATCGCCCTGCTGGGGACTGCCTGTTCCCAAGCCCCTCGCCCAGTGCGAACCGTGCCGATTCAGCAAAGCTGGGAATTGCAGCTTGGCAGCACCGTCGGCAAACACCGCATCGTGGGCGGGCTGGGCGACATCTCCATCGAGATGAAGGGCGATCGCGTCTATCTCCCCTTTGATGGCGAGGTACAGTCCAACGACGTACCAGGCTGCTACATCTACTCCACACCCGACGTGCCCGCTTACTTGTTTCGCCTGTGCGGACTCAAGTCTGGCAAAACTGGGCGAGTCCGCAGCGGTGACACCCTTGGCTCTGCTGACTACCTCCACTTCGCCGCCCTCCGCCGCCAGCCCGACGGCACTTGGGCCCTGGTGGAACCTTCCAAGGAAATGCTGGAGCGAATGCTTAGTAAGTAGCGGCAAGACTCACCGGCAGAATCCCCAGTCCCCCCAACGCCCTACAAAAAGCCCATTTTCTCTCTCATGAACCGTACCCTCTTGCTGCTGGGCGCGGTGGCGATCGCCCTAGGTGAATCGACCGCTGCCCATGCCGATGACCTGGCGCTGAGTTTTGAGATGGCGGTGGTGCAGCCGTCATCGGTAGAGCCGTCTGCGAGCGCAACTCCAACGGCCGTGCTGGAGCCGCCGCTGGATGTGCCCCTGCAAGTGCCCGCGAATGCGACCGAGCCACCGATGCAGGAGGCTTCGCGGGCCAATCCGGAGTTGCCGCCCCCGCCGCCGACGGGCGGCTTCGAGGCAATTGCTCAGCCCTTTCCTCAGCCCTTTCCCCAGCCCTTTCCCCAACCTGCGAACCCCCGTCCGTCTGCGGCTCCGGCTCTGGTGGCGACGAGTCAGCCCGCCTCTCCTGAAGAATCCCTGACCCTACCCATTGCGCCATCAGGGTCAAAATCAGTTGAACTGCGGTTTGATGTGCCCGCTGGTCATCTGGCCCAGCAAAAAGCCGAAGAACCGCAGCCTTTCCCAGTAAATCAGGCATTAGATCAAGCGATAAACGGTGCAGCGCGGCTACTCGGCCTTGCTCCGCCAGTTCCAAAGCCCGCCAACGGCGAACTGGAAGCCCTGTTTCACGGCGGCGCAGACTCCCTGGTGGCGCGGGTTGTGGGCAGCGCCGAAGGGACTCGCGCCGCCGACGGCCAGCGCACCAAAGCCTATTACGGCCACACCGACCCCGGCAACGGCGTGTGGAATCTGGGCAGCTTTTCCTATCAGCACGGCGCAAGCTCCCCAGAGGAGGCCGACGAACGCCAGCTTCGACGGCTGCAAAAACAGGCCGACCTGCTCCAGCGCAAGGCAGCCAGCCACGGCATTTCTCTTAGCCTGGAGGAATTGCTAAACGGCATCGACCTGGCAAACCAGGCCCCCATGGCCGCGCTCGATCGGGGCGGCTATATCGACTGGCTAGCCGAAGCGCGGCGGCAGGGAATGCAGGGCGAATCGGCAATTCTGTGGGCCCGCACCCGCGCCTTCATCGACCCTGATACGCAGCAGTGGAATGCGCCCGGCCTGGGCAACACCGCCGACAGCATTTCCCGCGACCAGGATCGCCGCATGAGGGCGATCGCGCTAGCGTTGCGGAGCAACATCGCCCGCGCCCACGAACACTACCGCACCCAAACGAACCAGCCCGTTGCCCTCAATTCACCGACTCCGCCGCCTACCGCCTCAGCCACCAACCTAGCCGTAGGTGGCGATTTGCCCAGCCCTTCTAGCCCCTCCCTCGGCCAGCCCCCACCGACTGAGAAATCCACTGAAAAATCAGGCGTTCTCGACTCGCTGTTCAGCATTAACCTGCCAGAATTCGCCTTTTAGCAAGTCTTAGAGGGGCTAACTTGTGGGGCGATCGCCCGTTAAATTGGGGACTTGCCTGAGTTCACCGGATTAGTTAATTCTAGAAAGGGCAGATCCAGGCTGAACTCTAACCTAAGCTAGGCTGATCCGCCTTTTCATCGCCCCAAACCTCGCTGCGTCGCAAGGCCGCCTCCACCGCCATCTGCTGGTCGCGCCGGGTGATCCAGCGGTGATAGGTGCGCGTGTGAACGGCGACGGAGTGACCCATCATGCGAGCGGCGACGGTGTCGGGTAGCCCCACATGGATGGTTCGCACGGCCCAGGCATGGCGCAAATCGTAGGGCGAAAAGGGCAGGTCATAGCGGCGAAACTGGGTGGCGACCTGCTGCCCAATGCGCTGTAGCGTCGTCTGACGGAGATCAGTGGTGATCGGTGGCAGCATCACTTCGCGCAAGCTAAACCGATCCACCCATTCCACCGGAAATGGCCAAACCTGATGCACTCCGGTTTTCGTAGTGTCCTGTACCTCGATCACGCCACTGGGGTCGCCCTGCCGCAGCGCATCATAGTCGCAAAAAAACACCTCGTGGTTTCGCAAGCCGTAGGTCGCCATAATGCCAAACACAAAGCGCCAGGTGGGGTTGGGGATTTGCTCGTAGGCGGCGAGGATGTCGGCTTCGGTCGGCAACTGGCGCAGTTGGGTTTTGCTGTTGCCGTAGTTGCCCCAGTAGGTTTTCAGGTCGATGGGTAGCTCGATGTGCAGAAAGTCTGCCAGTGCGCCGAGGGCGGTACAGCAGATTTGGCGGCTACGGGTGTTGGGACGGGTAGCTTGCACCGTGGCGTAGATGGCTTCGGCGAGGCTGAGGTTGGGGCGAGCTTGGGCGATCGCCTCCAGCTTCTTCAAATACGGCGCGTAGGCCTTCTCCCACGTCGTCCGCACCGAAGCGGGATTTGCTGCACCCTCTTGCCGCGTCCAAAACTCCTGCTGAAACGCCGCCAGCTTTTCCGACAAGTCCATCTGGCTCAACCGTCCGCCGCCCTTCACAGGCAGATAATTGTGCCAATCGAAGCAGTTTTGCAAAAGCTGGGCGGCGATAATTTTGGCTTCGGTTTCCGCTTGCTTCAGTCCATCATGGGTGGCGGGAAGGTTCAGGCTGATGCGCTGCTGGTGCGGATTCAGCCGATGGCTGCCCGGTCGTGGCGGCAGCGTCCCCCGCAGGCTCAGCTTGTCGCCCCGCCGCTCAACTTGCAGCCCCATTTTCGCGGCTTTGAGGCGCTGGTTGGTTTGCTGGATGCGATCGTCGAGGCTGGGCATGGGGAAGTCAGGGAGTGGAGGATTTTGAGTTTTGGATTTTGGGTTTTGGATTTTGGGTTGAGTAGCTGGGGTGTAGTGATGGTACGGTGGTTCCAAAATCGCCAATCCGAAATTGCCAATCCAACATTGGTTGGACGATTGGGGCATTAGCCGCTAAGTTTCTTATAGGTCTACACTGCTATGTTCATACCGCTACATTCATATCGCCGTGTCCATACCGTGTAGACTCGTACTCGAATTTGTGGTGAATCGTTCTGTCGCAAGAGAATTTTACCGAAGATAGTTCTATTGCACTATAGACAGTTTGATAGACGGCAATGCCGAAAATGTTACGAACGTTTAAGCTTTTGGAGTTCGGCGTAGTTGAGAAAGTCTCTCAGGTTGAATCGTTGTTAAAATCAGTAACAAATATTAAAGCCAAGGGAAGCCGTAGTCACTATGGGTCGTGTTGGGGTTTTGCTATTAAACCTGGGAGGGCCGGATCAGCTAGAGGATGTGCGCCCGTTCCTCTATAACCTGTTTTCCGACCCGGAAATTATTCGGCTGCCGTTTCCTTGGCTGCAAAAGCCATTGGCCTGGCTAATCGCCAACAGCCGCACCCGAAAATCTCAGGAAAACTATCGCCAGATCGGCGGCGGTTCTCCGCTGCGGCGGATTACTGAGGAGCAAGGGCAAGCGCTGCAAGCTGAGCTTCAGCAAAAAGGACAGGAGGCGCAGGTCTACATTGGGATGCGCTACTGGTATCCCTTTACGGAAGAGGCGATCGCCCGCATCAAGCGCGATGGGGTCGATCGGCTGGTGATTTTGCCGCTTTACCCGCAGTTTTCCATCAGCACCAGTGGTTCCTCCTTCCGCCTGCTCGAAAAAATTTGGTCAGAAGATCCCGCGCTGCAACGGATCGACCACACGGTAATCACCTCCTGGTACAAGCGCCCCGGCTACCTGCGAGCAATGGCGGATCTAATTGCCCAGCAGTTAGATCAGTTTGAGAATCCTGACGCGGTTCACATCTTCTTTAGCGCCCACGGCGTGCCGCTGAGCTATGTCGAAGAGGCGGGCGACCCCTACCAGCGCGAGATTGAGGAATGCACGGAGCTAATCCTGCGGACGCTGAATCGTCCCAATTCCCATACGCTGGCCTACCAAAGCCGCGTGGGCCCGGTGGAGTGGCTCCGGCCCTACACCGAAGATGCGATCGCCGAACTGGCTGCTCAGGGCGTTCAGCATCTCCTGGTCGTGCCCATCAGCTTTGTGTCAGAGCATATCGAAACGCTGCAAGAAATCGACATCGAATACCGCGAGATTGCTGAAGAAGCGGGGATTCACAATTTTCAGCGAGTGCCTGCCCTCAACACCCATCCGGTCTTCATCAACGACCTGGCGGAGATGGTGGTGGACGCGCTGAATTCGCCCAACCTGACCTTGGATCAGATCGCCCGCCCCGCCGAAACCACCAAGATCTACCCGCCAGAGCGCTGGGAGTGGGGGATGACCACGGCTGCGGAGGTCTGGAATGGACGGCTGGCAATGCTGGGCTTCCTGGCGCTGCTGGTGGAATTGATTAGCGGTCACGGCCCGCTCCACTCGCTGGGGCTGCTGTAGCTTTATAGCGTCTGCGGCTTTTCAAACATACAAAAAACTGCACACCCTCGGAGAAGCGGAGGTTCGTTTATGGTCAAGACCCTGAGCCTGATTGTGTCTCTGGGTTTGAGCCTTTGGGTAATCGCTGCGCCGAGTGCTGCCGTTGCTCGGAGGACACTCAGCATTGCAGAAGCTGATGTGGCCGAAGCCCGTGCCGAAGATTTGCTGCGTCAGGGACGGCAAGCGGCAGATCGCGGCAACTTCCGAGAGGCGATCGCCGCTTTTACCCTGGCGCTCCAGCAAGATCCAACCCTCACCACTGCCTATCTGCATCGCGGACAGGCACACCACGATGTCGGCAATTTTGACCAGGCGATCGCCGATTTTGAGCAAGCCCTTCGGCTAGAGCCAGAAAACGTCAGAGCGATTTACAGTCGCGGTGAAGCCCAGATCGATGTCGGTCGTCCGCAGGGCGCAATTGCGGATCTGAGTCGGGCGATCGCGCTCGACCCGACCCATGCTCAGGCCTATGGCGATCGCGCTGTGGCTCACCTGATGTTAGGTAATCTTCAAAATGCCCTGCAAGACTTTGACCAGGCTATTGCGCTCAATGCCCAAAACGCAGACTTGCATTACAACCGGGGCAAGGTGCGGACGGCGCTGGGAGATTGGCGTGGGGCACTGAGTGATTATAATCAGGCGATCGCCCTAAATCCCAATTTTGCTGAAGCCTACGGCAATCGTGGGCTGCTGCGATTTGAGCAGGGCGATCGCCAGGCCGGACTAGACGACTTGCAGCGAGCGCTAGACCTCTTCCAGCAGCAGGGCAACCGGGAAGGCTATCACTTTACCCAAACCCTAATTCGCCAACTGGAAGCAGTGGAGTAGTCCATGCTGCAATCTCTAGGTTTTTTCATTCTGTCGGGGCTGTGCGAAATTGGCGGCGGCTATCTGGTTTGGCTGGCAGTGCGCGAAGGCAGGCCATCGGTGCTGATTTTGGTGGGCACGGTGCTGCTGACGGTGTATGGCTTTGTAGCGACGCAGCAGCCTGCGAATTTTGGACGGGCCTATGCGGCCTATGGCGGCGTGTTCATCGTGCTGTCGCTGCTGTGGGGCTGGCAGGTTGATGGTCTTGCGCCCGATCGACTGGACTGGCTGGGCAGCGCCATTGTGCTGTTGGGCGTTTGCGTGATGATGTATGCGCCGCGTTCTTAGGTTTAGCAGGCGGGCGCAAGTGCTAGGGTGAGAGCTGGACTCGCTTTTGCCGCCTCACGATGGAATTTTCGGGTTTTGATTTTGACCTTGCGCCGACTCGTCTCGCCCAGCAAATCCAGTTTGTTCTGGAAATCGACAAGTTGAAAGGCGTGCTGCGCCAGACCTTGCTGACCGATGCCTCGCGCCGAGAAAACAGCGCCGAACACTCGTGGCATCTGGCCCTGATGGCGATCGCCCTGGCAGAATACGCGCCCGCCCCAATCGACCTGTCGCGGGTGGTGCAGATGGTGCTGCTGCACGACCTGGTAGAAATCGATGCGGGCGACACCTTCGCGTTTGACAGACAGGCTAACCAGGACAAAGCTGAGCGTGAACAGGCTGCCGCCAACCGCCTGTTTGGTCTGCTGCCGCCCGACCTGGGACAAACTCTCCGCACCTGCTGGGAAGAATTTGAAGCGGGCGAAACCGTCGATGCTCAGTTTGCCCACGCACTCGATCGCCTCCAGCCGTTTTTGCATAACCTGCAAACCGAGGGCGGCACCTGGAAGCAACATGGCATCACGCGCGATCGTGTTTTGTGGCGAATGCAGCCCGTGAAGCGGGGCACTCCTGCACTCTGGCCAGTTGTAGAGGCTTTAATTCACCAGGCAGTTGCGGCGGGCTACTTGCTGCCAGACCCAGACATCAGCCCTCAGCCCGACGAATAGCCCCCCGACTGATAGAGCGACATCACCTGCGACAGCGGCAATCGAGACTGTACGCCCAGCGTCAGCGGCGAGGTGTGCCCGTGCTTCAGGTGGTCGGCAGCGGCGCAGGCAATCATGGCGGCGTTGTCGGTGCAAAACTTGAGCGGTGGGAAGAGGACGCGCAGATTTTCTGCCTCAGCCGCTTCCTGGAGCCTCAGCCGCAGACCGCTGTTGGCCGCGACCCCGCCTCCAACGGCGATCGCCCCCAGTCCATAATCTTTAGCACAGGCGATCGCCCGTTTGGTGAGCGATCGCGCCACCGTGTCTTGAAAGCTGGCGGCCAGGTCAGCTACGGGCAGCAGTTTAGACGAGTTTTGCAAACTCTGGGTCAATCGCAGCATCGCCGTTTTTAGCCCGCTAAAGCTGGAATCGTAGGGATGATAGCCGCCCTCTGGCAGGGAAATTTTGCCCTCCGGCAGCGCAAACGCCTGCGGATTGCCGTCTTTTGCCAGGCGATCGATCACCGGCCCGCCCGGATAGCCCAGCCCCATCAGCCGCGCCACTTTATCAAAGGCTTCTCCAGCAGCATCGTCGCGGGTTTCGCCCAGCGTTTCATACTGGCCGCAGCCCTTAACGTAAATCAGACTGGTATGACCGCCCGATACCAACAAACAGAGAAACGGCGGCTCTAGCTGCGGTTCGCTGAGATAGGAGGCATAGATATGCCCTTCCAGATGATGCACGCCAATAAACGGCTTGTTGTGCAGTATGGCCAGCGTTTTAGCAGCCGTCAGCCCCACCAGCAGCGCCCCCACCAGCCCCGGCGCACAGGTCGCTGCCACGCCGTCAATGCCTGCCCAGCCCAGCCCGCTATCGGCCAATGCTTGGGCGATCGCCCAGTTCATTGCCTCTAAATGCTGCCGCGAGGCCACCTCCGGCACCACACCGCCATACTGCTGGTGAACCTGGATTTGTGACGACACCACGTTGCTCAACAGATGGCGATCGCGCACCACCGCCACTGCGGTTTCATCACAACTTGTCTCTAACGCTAAAACCGTTGGCATCTCAAGCTTGGTTCCTAACTCGAATACTCCACTTCCCGCCCAACCCCAAATGTAGAGTTCTTTGAACTTTTGTAGCGCCTGTACCCGCTTCAAGCTAATATCAAAAGTCGTCAAGAGCTAATCCTATCAAGGCTTCTGGCAATTGCCAGCGATTTTCCTTGAGCGCTTGTCAATTTTCTAAAAGCTTAACGTGGTCACGCTTCGCTTGCGGAGTATGATCGCTCCAAAGCGTGAATGCTGTTCTAAAAGCATCTTAATTGTTTGTAATAAGTCGTTGCATTTTGTAACAAGGGAAGCAATTCCATGCGCAAGTTGTTTGCTCAGCTATTTGCCCTCGTATTGGCGGTTTCCTTGTGGGGAGGGTTCGCTGCCCCTGCCTCCGCCTATAACCTGACCCCCTGCGCCGATTCGCCAGCGTTTCAGGCGCGTGCTGCTAAGGCTGTCACGGCCCAAGCCAAAGCCCGATTCCAGTCTTATTCCTCTGTGCTGTGCGGCGAAGACGGCCTGCCCCATCTAATCGTAGACGGCAGCCTCTCCCATGCGGGCGAGTTTCTCATTCCTAGCATTTTGTTCCTCTATATTGCCGGGTGGATTGGCTGGGTCGGTCGCGCCTACGTGATTTCGGTGCGTGGCGACAAAGAGCCTGAAATGGCTGAAATCATCATCGACGTGCCCCGCGCTGTGAAATTCATGACGACCGGGCTGCTGTGGCCGCTGGCTGCGGTGCAGGAGTTTACCACGGGTAAGCTGACTGCCCCCGACAACGAAATCACGGTGTCCCCTCGCTAGGCGCTCTCGCCTTGGTGCGGCCTGCACATCTCGCGTTTTTACAGGATTTCAACCAGGTTTTCAACGGTCTCTCAAGCTAACGTCTTTCACGTTTCGGAGCATTGTTCATGCAGTATTTCTTGAAGTACCTCTCGACGGCCCCCGTGCTGGCAACGATCTGGATGTTCATCACGGCTGGCATTCTGATTGAGTTCAACCGCTTCTTCCCGGATCTGCTGTTCCACCCCTAGTGCGGATCTGGATTAGAGGCCTGTGGCGCTCGATCGTTCCAGGCCTTGCTTTCGACCCGTTTGCTACTGCGGCTCGTGCGATCGCACAAAGGCTACACTGCCTAGGATCACCCGCAGGGAACCTAACGTTCAGGCCGCTTTCTGCTGAGGAAGCGGTCTTCGTTTTTATCTCTTACGGTAAAATCTGCATTACATCCCTGCCAATCGGCTGCGTTGCTTTGATGAGTCGTATCTAGAGTCCGCTTGCATGGCTGCACCGCTGTCTTGGCTGCACTGCTGTAACGCCTTGTGGGGTGACGGGAAGCAGTCAATTTGGATGGGGGGCATTTATACTGAGGTGCATGGCACTTGTTCTGACACATCTCGCAAACTGGAGCGTCTTGCCCAGAGCTTGCTCAGGAATAGCATTCGGAGCAATGGTATTCGGAGCAATGGTATTCGGAGCAATAGTATCCGGAGTGCTGTGAATTTATCCGGAGCTTTATGCAGTCATGTCATAAAGTCAACTGGATGGACGGGTAAATCTGTGCATCCCATGAGCCAAACTGGTTAAATCAGGGAATGCTAAATCTATCGCTGAGGCTCGACTTGGGTGAATCGGTCTGGGGCGATCGCCCACTGAGGCTCGACTCACAACCCAGTTGCTCTCGTGCGACATATCCTCGGCAAGGCCCGTACGTTTGACCTCCCATGTCCGGTTTTAATATTTCCTCGGTTGGTTTCTATGCGGTCGCGGACACTCCTCAAGTTATGCAGATAGACCCCCAAACCTTTACGGTTAAATTTTGGGGCGTTCGCGGCAGTGTGCCCACGCCAGGTGTCGAGATGGTGCGCTATGGAGGCAATACGCCCTGCGTAGAGATGCAAGTCGCCGGGCAGCGAATTATTTTCGACGGAGGGACGGGACTGCGCCTGCTGGGCAAGCATCTGCGTGATGAAATGCCTGTCGAAGCGCACCTGTTTTTTACCCACACGCACTGGGATCGTATCCAGGGATTTCCGTTTTTTGCGCCCGCGTTTGTATCAGGAAATTGCTTTTATATCTATGGGGCAGCCGGCCCAAATGGCGCGTCAATCAAGCAGCGCCTCTCAGACCAAATGCTGCGGCCCAATTTTCCCGTGCCGTTGCAGGTGATGCAAGCCGACTTGAAGTTTGTCGATATCGTGCCGGGGTCGGTGATTCCGGTTGAGGATGTGACGGTGGAAGCTGTGTCGCTCAATCGACCCAATGGGGCGCTGGGCTATCGCGTCACTTGGGGCGGCTATTCGGTGGTCTATGCCACCGATACCGAGCGATCGCCCGATTCGGTCGAGCAAAACCTGAAATATCTGGCGCAGGATGCTGACCTGCTGATTTACGACGCAGCCTACATCAGCGATCACGCCCTGGTTGACCCCGAAGCAGCCACCGGAGAACAGAACCACGGCTGGCAGTCAGGAATCGATCTGGCGATCGCCGCCAGGGTCAAACAGGTCATCATGTTCCATCACGACCCGGCCCACGAGGACGATTTTCTAGACAGCATCGAGCAGGATGTGCAGTCTCGCTATCCCAATGTGAAGCTAGCCCGTGAGGGCATGGTGCTAGACGTGACGCGATTCGGGAACAATCTTTCGGCATAGGTCGGCACAAGGCGTGGCACAAGGCATAAGGATGGACGACGCGATGCGCTGCCCACCCTTACGTCTTCAGGATTGACCCCAGTCCCTAAACATGAGTCAACTGTCGCTTCATTTCGTCGGCATACTGATCCGCATTTAGCCCCACCAGGACATGTAGCTTGTGGTCGGTCAGATGCATCACACCGTTAGCACCGGCCGCACTAAGCGCAGAGTCATCCACTGCGCTGTCGTCTGCCACCTCGACCCGCAGGCGCGTCAGGGCAGTAGGTTCCACGCTGCGGATATTGCGGCGACCCCCAAGGGCAATGATCAGGTTTTCAGCCTTCTCGGCCGCCATCGGGTCGCGGGCCGGAGCACCACTGCCCACAGCCGCCTCTTCAGCGACTTCGGCTTCACCCGCTGCCGGAGTGTAACCCAAATCTGCTTCCGGGCCAGCGGTTTTCAAATACTCAATCATGTCGGTCTTGAGGTTTTCTGAGCGTGGGCCGAAAATCGCCTGCACGCTGTTGCCCACCTCCAGCACACCAGATGCACCCAGCGCCTTCAGTCGCGCCTTGTTCACCTTGCTCTTGTCTTTGACGGTAATCCGCAGGCGGGTGATGCAAGCGTCCATCACCTCGATGTTGCTGCGCCCGCCAAAGGCCTGCACCAGACCCAGCGCCATGCCGCCTGCCGCTGCGGGTGCCACGGTCATCCCTTCGGGCAATTCTTCTTCAACTTCGCGACCCGGCGTTTTGAAGTCAAACAGGCGAATCGCCGCGCGGAACACGAAGTAGTAAACCGCCGCCGTCACAATACCGCCGCCGATGATTAGCTTCCACACGTCGCCCTTATTACCGTTCCAGTTGCCGAGCTGGTTGAATAGGGCAAAGTCGATGAAGCCCTGAGAGAAAGTGAAGCCCATGCGCCCGCCCAGCGCCACAAACAAAAAGTCGCAAATGCCCGCCATGACTGCGTGAATCGCGTAGAGCGCCGGAGCCACAAACAGGAAAGAGAATTCCAGCGGCTCGGTGATGCCTGTCAAAAACGAGGTCAGCGCCGCAGACACCATCAAACTACCGGTTACGGCGCGGTTCTTAGGCTTTGCCGACTGCCAGATGGCCATGGCCGCCGCAGGCAGCCCGAACATCTTGAACCAGTAGCCGCCGCCCAGGATGCCCGCTGTGGGGTCGCCTGCAAAGAAGCGGTTGATATCGCCGCGCACCAGTTGGTTGGTCACCGGGTCGGTGTAGGAGCCGATTTGGAAAAAGAAGGGCACGTTCCAGACGTGGTGTAGGCCAAAGGGTAAGAGCGATCGCTCAACGATGGCATACAGTCCAGCAGAGAGTGGAATATTGCTCCCGCTGGCGGCAGCGTTGGCAAATCTGTTGATCGTGCTGCCGATGGGGGGCCAGATCCAGCTCATGAGGGCCGCAACGGCGATCGCCGTCAAGGACGTGATAATCGGCACAAACCGCTTGCCCGCAAAGAACCCCAGATATTGCGGCAGCTTAATCCGAAAGAAGCGGTTGAACAGGTACGCCGCAATGCAGCCCATGATCAAGCCACCAAACACGCCTGTATCCAGCGTCAAAATGCCCAGCACATCCTTCATCCAGATAGTTGGCGTATCCTGCCCCTGCTGGATCAGGTCTTTAATCTGCGCCTCGGTGACAAAGCCCCGCGCCGTGCCAAACGCGCCCAGCGCCGCAATGAACACCATAAAGCCGACGGTTGCCGCCAGCGCCGAAACACCGTCGTTGCCCGTATAGGCGATCGCCACCGCAATCGCAAAAATCAGCGGCAGCACGCCAAAAATCGCGTCCCCCGACGCTTTCATAATCGTCGCCATCCACTCTGGGATAAACCTGAAGGTCTCTTTCGTAATCGTGCCGCTGGCTAGGTTCTGAATCTCAATCAGTCGGGCGCTGCCCAAACCCAGCAGCAGCCCTGCAATCGGCAAAATCGACACAGGCAGCATCAGGGCCTTGCCCATCTGCTGCGCGAGCGCGAAGAATTTTTTCCACATAGTTTTTTGAAGAGGAGAGTATTGGAGAGTTAGAGGAATAGCGTTGCGCTATTGCAATATTGGCGTGATGGCGATGGAGCAATAGAGCCATCGGGCGTGCTTCAACCCCCTCCGCGCTGCCGCCCCATCACCCTGTTGCCTTAGTCCTCTGCCAGGGGCACCAGTCCACGCACGGCTTCGGCCGTATCTGCTGCGAGGGCCTGCTCTGCGAGGCGCTGACAATCGGTTAGGCTCAGCGTGCGAATTTGGGCTTTGACAGTTGGAATCGTCGGCGCACTGACGCTGAGTTCCTTCACGCCCAGACCAATCAGAATCGGCACCGCCTGCGGGTCGCCTGCCACGCCGCCGCAAACGCCGCACCATTTGCCATGCTTATTCGCAGCGCGGGCCGCCATGCCGATCAGCCCCAACACACCGGGATTCAGCGCGTCGGCGTAGGGAGCCAGCTTGGGATGGCCGCGATCCATCGCCAGGGTGTACTGCGTCAGGTCGTTGGTGCCAACGGAGAAGAAGTCTACCTCGCGGGCAAACTGTTCTGCCATAACCGCGGTCGAGGGCACCTCCACCATGATTCCAGCTTCAATCGGGGCAACCCCAAGGGACTGGCGCTCCTCCTCCAACATTTGCTTGGCCATGTGCCATTCTTCCAGGCGAGCAATCATGGGGAACATGATGCGAACCTTGCCTGCCTCGGAGGCGCGGAGGATAGCGCGGAACTGGGTGCGGAGAATCTCCGGGCGATCGAACCCGAGCCGGATGCCGCGTTCGCCCAGGAAGGGGTTTTCTTCGTGGGGAATGGGCAGGTAGGGCAGGGGTTTGTCGCCGCCTACGTCCAGTGTGCGGATGATTAGCGGGCGACCTTCCAGCGCTCTGGCAGCAGCGCTGTAAATGGCAGTCTGCTCGTCTTCGTCAGGGGCGCTGTTGCGCTCCATGAACACTAGTTCCGACCGCAGTAGGCCAACGCCCTCGCCGCCAAACTTGACCGATTTTGCGCCCTCTTCAGCATTGCTGATGTTGGCCACGACCTCGATGCGGTGTCCGTCTGTCGTGATTGCAGGTTCAAACGCGGTTGCCAGTTCTCGCTGGCGGCGTTCTTTGACGCGGGCGATTCGCTGCTGGGTGCGCTCCATTTCCTCCGTCGAGGGATTCAGCCGCAGCCGTCCCTTGCTGCCGTCCAGAATCACCGGGGTTCCTTCGGGCAGTTCCAACACTCGCGGCTCCGTGCCTGCCATCGAGGGAATGTCCATTGCCCGCGCCAGGATGGAGACGTGGGACGTTGCACCACCCGCCACCGTGCAGAAGCCTGCGATCTTCGTCGGGTCTAGCGTGGCCATGTCTGACGGGGTGAGGTCTTCGGCCACCAACACAGTGTGTTCGGGATAGGTGACGACTTCGGCCGTGACCCCGGTGAGAATTCGCAAGACGCGATCGCCCACATCCCGCAGGTCATTAGCCCGTTCTGCCAAAAGCGGATTGTCCAGCTTGGACAGCATTTCGGCCTGGCTGGTATAGGTCTGCTTCCAGGCGTAGGCGGCGCTCTTGCCCTTGTCAATGGCGCTGACCGCCGTGTCCATTAGCTCCGGATCGCCCAGAATTTCCTGATGCGCGGCGAAGATGGCGGACTTTTTCGGATCGCCCTGGCCGTGAACCTTGGCCCGCAGCGCTTCTACGTCTTGAGACGCTTTGGCGATCGCCTGCTCTAGTTTGCGCCGTTCCTCGTTGGGCGTGCCCCCATGCTCCGAAACAGCGATTTCTTGCTGCTGCACCCGCCGCAGATAGCCGACCGCCACCCCCGGCGACGCGGCTACCCCCAGAACGACGTTCGGATCTTCCGAGCGGGGCCGGGGTGCGGGCTTCGAGATTTCTGGTTGTTCGATGCTGGCCGCCACGGCTACGGGTTTTGCGCCTTCTTCGCCCAGGCCGGTACGGAGGGCTTCGCTGAGTTCGGCGATCGCCGCTTCGGCATCGGGGCCGCTGGCTTCCAGTTGCACGGTCGCGCCATTGCCTACCGACATACCCATTAGCCCAATCACGCTGCGGGCGTTGGCCGATTTATCGCCATACTTGAGGCGGATATCGGACTTATACTTTTTCGCCAGCGTAGACAGCACCGCAGAGGGGCGGGCGTGTAGCCCCGTCGGGTTGGGAATGACGATCGGTTCCGAGGCAACCGTCACCCCGCCAATGACCGTCCCATCTTCCGAAACGTCGCCCAGCGCCAGATCCAGCGCGATGTCCTGGCCGCCCACGACCGTTCCCAGGCGTGGCTCAAACTTAGCGACGCGATCGCTGTTGGTGATCACAATCTGGGTCAGCAGGCTGCGGGCGTGAGTAGCCACAAAATCTGCGTCAAAGTTGATCAGCGGGTCGCCCACCCGGACGCGATCGCCCACCCGCACTCGCGGCACAAACCCCTCACCGCGCAGCGTCACCGTGTCCAGCCCAATGTGCATCAGCACTTCCAGCCCGTCCGGTGTTTTCACCGTCACCGCGTGGTTGGACGGGTGAAGCTGGATCACTTCGCCATCGCAGGGGGCTAGCAGCGTCTGGCTAGTCGGGTCAATCGACACGCCATCGCCCACCATTTTTTGAGCAAACACCGGATCGGGCACCTGCTCAATCGGAACCAACTGACCCGACAATGGGGCAACCAGCGCCACCATGCTGCGAGTCTCTGCTGGCGCTACAGCATAGCTCATTCGTCAATCTCCTGATTTGATATCCAAGATGAAATGTTTTGAACCGTAAAGAACTTTTCAGTATTCAATCCAATCTGCATTCAATCCAATCTGCACAGCCTAGAGCGGGCGATCGCAACCCGATGACTCTTTGAAAAGCAAAAAACTGAAAACCAAAAAACTGCGCTCACACCAAAAACAGCCCGTGAAAAATCACACGCAAAGAATCGCCTGCGAGAAATCACCCGCGATTGCAGACCTATGCAGACTCTCCACTCCTGGCTTGCCAGGAACCAAACGATAGACCTTATCCTCACAGGGATCAGCAAGGTGCTGGAATTTACGAATTAAAAATTTAAGCTTTGACCCGCCAAATATTACCAAACGCTTTACAAATAAGGGCGATCGCCCATTTTTGGCGGTTACGCAAAATACATCGGCAGTCAGGTCGGGATCACAAGATTTGGGATTAGAAACTTTGGGACTAGAAATTAGAGTTCGACCCCGAACCCTACTCTAAGTGCCCACTCTAAGTACCTAACTCTACGTGATTAAACACCGTCATCATGAGCAAGAGGGCAACCCCCACCAGCACTGCGCCCTGGAGATTAACGCGGGTGGGCGATCGCCGATAGGGCGGCTCTAGCCAAAACGTCAGCAGCCGCGACACCAGCGGCATCACGCCCCAGGTCAGAATTGAGCTGGTAATCAGGTTGTTCACCAGCATGGCGCTGCCCGGCGGCCAGTCTTGCATAATGCCCAGCGCCCCAAACACCAGCGATTGAATCATCACCGTGGGGTATAGCCCCATCACCACCGACAGCACTTGCTTCCAGGGCGCAGGCCCCAGGGCGGGGCGCTCTGTGCCCGATGCCTGCGAGAACCAGCCCTCTAGCCCCGTCGTAAAGGATTTAAAGCGATATTCCTGCAAAAAGCCCTGCCCCGCGATGACCAGTTCTTTGCGATCGCTCGACTGCACCCACTCATTCAAATGCTCTGGCGTATCAAAGTGCATCACCGAATACCACTTCACCACGCCATCCCGACACACCAGCGGCGGGCATAGATCCGTCCGGATATAGCCCGGAAACTGCCGAGCGCGATGCAGCAGTTCCGCGTGCCACCGCCGAAACGGCAGTTCCTTACTGCGGGGCACAATGTGTTCAATCATGACGCTGGAATAAAAGACCGGATCGGCTTGCAGGTCTGACATGATTTACGGTTGGGGTAGAGGGACAGGGCAACCGACAATCATTTACGCACATTCATAGCGGGTGTAGCGTCTATCGCGATGCCAAACTCTGCGCGATGCCAAACTCCAAAAGCTCAGCGCCTATCCTGGCACATCCTATCCCCTCACTTGCGCTAGCGTAGAGTTGACGAGTTTTCAGCCGGTGAATCAAGCCTGTGACTGTTGTGCTGAGGGGAAAACAAATCGCCATCGGGCTGCTGATTAGCACGGTGCTGCCGCTGGCGGCTTGCAGCGCCGAGTTTCAGCGCCGCCTTGCGCCTGATCCAGCGCTGATCAATGGCGCAGGAGAGGAGCCGGGGCTGGCCAATCCGCCTGCGTCGCCGGAGGACACGCCCTCGCCCACCGCGCCAGACTCTCCGGGGGCGATCGCCCCGCCTGCCTCCCCATCCGAATCGCCCGCCGCCTCGCCGTCGCCCCGCTCCACCGCAAACTGGCGACCCGGCCAGCCCAGCGCAACGACCAGTAGTCCAGGCGCAACCCCCACAACGCCCCAGCGCTTCACCGACCTGGCCCAGGCCCCAGCCGATTTGCAGCCCTACATCACCGACCTGGCAGAGTTGGGCGTTCTCCAGCTCACCTCTGCTGCGTCTGAGTTCAAGCCCGGTCAAAGCATCACCCGCCGCGAGTTTGCCCGCTGGCTGATGGCTGCCAACAACAAAATTTTTGCGAACCAGCCCGCCAACAAAATTCGCCCCGCGTCTCCCTCAGAAGCGCCCGCCTTTCAGGACGTGCCCAGCAGCGATCCAGATTTCGCAGTAATTCAGGGGCTAGCCAGCGCCGGCCTTGTCCCCAGCCCGCTATCGGGCAACAGCACCATCGTCACCTTTCGCCCCGACGCACCCCTCACCCGCGAAGACCTGATCCTCTGGAAAACGCCGCTGGATTTGCGCCGTTCGCTGCCCAACGCCACCCTAGAAGCCGTGCAGCAAACTTGGGGCTTTCAGGATGCTGCCAGCATCGATCCTCGGGCCCAGCGGGCAGTGCTGGCCGATTTCCAAAACGCCGATCTGTCAAACATCCGTCGTGCCTTTGGCTATACCACCCTGTTTCAGCCCAAAAAACCCGTGACGCGGGCAGAAGCGGCGGCTGTCCTCTGGTTCTTTGGCACCCAAGGGAATGGGCTGTCGGCCCGGGAAGCCGGACAGCAGGCAACCGAACCCACCAGCAGCCAGGTAACCGAACAAGTTGGGGGGCAGTAACAAGCAATGGTCGCCCTATCGGAACAGCTTGTGTTGCAGCCGTCTGCCCTGTGGCAATCCGCATGGCGGCGATTTCGGCGAAGCTGGACAGCGATGCTGGGGCTGGGGCTGCTGAGCCTGCTGGGGTTGGCGGTGCTGGTGGGGCCGTGGGTCTATCCCGTCTCGGCAACGGCGATTGACTTTGGACGAGCGGCGGCTCCACCCAGCCTGGTCCACCCCTTCGGCACCAATGATCTGGGCCAGGATCAACTGGCGCGGGTGCTGGTGGGCGGCCGCATTTCTCTGGCGGTGGGCGTGGCGGCGATGGCGCTGAGCATTGGGCTGGGCGTGGGCATTGGGGCGATCGCCGGATTTTATGGCGGACTGATCGACACGCTGCTGATGCGCCTCACGGACCTGTTTCTGGCGCTGCCCCAACTGCCCTTGCTGCTGCTGGTCGTCTACCTGTTTCGCAACACTGCGCGGGCGATCGCCGGTCCAGAGTGGGGCATCTTCCTCCTCGTTGTCTGCGTCATTGGCGGGCTGAACTGGATGAGTACGGCGCGGCTGGTGCGGGCCGGGTTCCTCTCCTTGCGAAACCGCGACTTTATCGCCGCAGCGCGGGCAATGGGGGCACGTCCGGGCCATCTCATCTGGCATCACCTGTTGCCCAACGTGCTGAGTCCGGTGATTGTGTCGGCCACCCTGGCGATCGCCACCGCCATCCTCACCGAATCGACCCTCAGCTTTTTAGGACTTGGCTTTCCGCCCGACGTGCCCACCTGGGGCCGAATGCTGTTCGATGCCTACAACCGCATCGAAACCGCCCCCCACATGGCCGTCTTTCCCGGTCTGATGATTTTCCTCACTGTCCTTAGCATCAACTACATCGGCGACGGCTTGCAGGATGCGCTCGATCCGCGCCGGGAAGCATGAGGCAGCGTGTTTGAGGATCAGAAAAAGCTCGTGAAGCCATTCCAACCCTTGCCGCCTCGTTCCCCACCTTTCGTCAACCGCAACCATCCTCCCAAAATGCCCAACCCCTACGACGACCCCTACGATCCCCAGCAGCTCAAGCGAATTCGCATGTTTGTCTATCTGGTGCCCGTGCTGGGCGTAATTCCAGCGATGTGGGCGCTGGCAGTGCGAAAGGGCGATTCGCGCGAACGGCAGGCGGCGCGACTATCCACGACGCTGGGGCTGGGCTGGCTGGTGGGCTATGCGGCGCTAGCGGCGGGGGCCCACACGGCTGACCCTTCTGCAATTCCGCTTCTCGTTGCCAACAGCGCCCTCACCTCCGGCTATTTCGTCGTCATGCTCTGGCTGATGCTGCGGCTGTGGCAGCGCAGGCCCCTGCGGCTACCGGGCATTAGCGACGTGAGCGATCGCCTGCCCTAGACTAGTTCCAGAGATCTAGATCTACTCACACCCCGCATCGTCCATTCTGCAAAATCGTTGCTAAGATGCTGCATGAAGCGTTGGAACTCACCCCACCGCCACAGTCGTCAACGCCTTCAGCGACACGTTCATTCTTAGACCCGTTTTCCCTCGTGACATCCCCAAAGGCTCGATCTTCCTTGTCTCCTCAAACCCAACCCCTGCCACCCAGAAAAATCAAACTCCACTGGCTATTGCTGGGGTTGCTGGGTGTGGCAACGGTTTCCGCTGGGGCAGGGGCACTACTCGCCATGACGCTGGCCAGCACGCCGCTATTGCAGAGCCAGCTTTCACCAGAAGAGTCCAAAGTCTTCGGACAGGGAGAGATCGCGACCGGGCTAAACTTTCGTCTGCCCCGGCTGACGCGCCCCGTCAATATCCTAGTGCTGGGAATTAAGGTGCTAAGTTCTGACGTAGACAACCCGCCGCCCGAAGTTCGCGATCTGGGCTATCACGCACTGGTCAACTCCTTCGATGGGCTATCCGACACCATGCTGATGCTGCGATTCAGCCCCGAAACGGGCAAACTCGTGGTGCTATCGGTGCCGCGAGACACACGCACCCGCGTCGCTGGGCTGGGCGTAACCAAGCTGAACGAAGCCAATGCCTACGGCGGCCCGGCGTTGGCGGCTCAATCGGTTAGCAATCTGCTAGGGGGTGTACCTGTTGATCGGTATGTGCGGATCAATGTGCAGGGGGTCGAAAAGCTGATCGATGCGCTGGGCGGCGTGACGGTCTATGTGCCCAAGGACATGAAATATACCGACCATTCCCAGCATCTTTATATCGACCTGAAGCAGGGCGAACAGCACCTCAATGGCGAACAGGCGCTGCAATTTCTGCGGTTCCGCTACGATGCCTACGGCGATATTGGGCGGGTGCAGCGGCAGCAAACGCTGATGCGGGCGTTGGTCGAGCAGACCCTCAGTCCGGCCACACTTACGCGCATTCCACAAATCCTGTCGGTGATTCAGGAAAATGTGGATACTAACCTGACGGTCGAAGAACTGGTAGCGCTGGTGGGCTTTGCAGCACAGCTCAAGCGGGCCGACTTGCAGATGCTGATGTTGCCAGGAGAGTTTAGCGGGACGGGCGACTATGAAGCCAGCTATTGGCTGCCGAGCTATTCTCGCATTCAGGAGATGAGCAGCCAATACTTTGGACTCAATCCAGCCTCAAGCGAAACGGTTGCTGATCCATACGCCGAGCCAGGGGTCGATTCGGTTCCTGCAGAAACAGACTATAGCATTGAGATCGCGATTCAAGACTCCACAGGTAACCTTGCGGCGGCCGAGCAACTGATGTTCGCGCTGCGAGAGGCTGGGTTTTATAACGTTTACATTGACGAAGCCTGGAGCGAACCCCTGCGCGAAACCCGCATTATTGCTCAGGGCGGTGACCTTGCGAAGGCTGAGGCGGTGCGGCGATCGCTCGGCCTTGGCGAAGTGCGCGTCGAAGGAACTGGCAACCTGCAATCGGACGTGACGGTTCAGGTGGGCACAGATTGGCGGGTGGAGTAGAAGAGGGTAGAGCAGAAAAGAGTCAGCGTATCGAGATACAGCGTTTTTGAAGCTAGTGAGGCACACGGATGGTCAATAAGCCCTTGCCTCGTGAGGGCAGCATGTGCCTCACCCCGCAAGAAAATGCTGTATGCTCATGCCATTACGCCGCTACTTCTTCTCTCCCTCTTCAAGCGCCACTAGCGTTACGTCCGGTGCAAGCTTCCGCAGTTCTGTCAGCAGGTGATGGGCTGGATAGTCGTAAAGCTGCAAATAGATCGTGCCGGGCAAGTTTTGGGCAAAGGCATTGGCGGTGTTGAGATTTAGCCCTGAGATGCGGTGCAGCGTGGTGCCAATCTCGCTGAGGTTGCCTCGGTTGAGGGGCTTACCCATGCTGAGTCGCCAGGTACGGGGGGGGCGCATCTGTCCACGCTCAATGCGCCGCAGTCCGTCGATGGTAGACAGAATAATGAGGCGATCGCCCGCTTTCAGCATCCAGGTTTCCGACGGCATCAGGCTATCGCTATTGTCGAGCGTCCGCCGCTCACTGTTGCGCTCATAGAAAATCGGCACCACGCCGTAGCCATAGGACACCTGCGAAAGCAGCTTGCCTACCAGCGTATCGCCCGCTTCTACCAAAAATTCCGTCACCAAAATCGTCTGGTCATTCAGCCGAAACAGGCTCAGGATATTTTCGCCAAAGGCAGAACCCACAAATGCCTCTGCGGCCAGTGCCGAAACGGCCATCACCCGAGCATTGGGGATCAGCGTCGCCAAGCTAGTGCTAAACCGCTGATTATACGAACGAATCACCAACTGTAGTGGCTGCTTTTGCTGGCGGGTCAGTTCTCGCGCCGTGAGCGCCACTTCCAGATTCAAGATTTGGTCGTCTGTGACGACGACCAGGCTTTTGGCAGTTTCAATATTGGCGTGGTGGATCTGTTGAATCGGGTTCCCCACAATGATTGGGATTTTTGGAAAGAGCGCCAGGTTGTCCGCCACATCGGTCAACACGACGAAGGGCTGGCGAAACGTCTGAAGCCAGGTTGCCACCTGCTGGCCAACGCGCCCAAGCCCAACCATCACTACATGACCCTGCTTGGGCATCGGCGGTCGTCGTTGAAGAAAGCTGAATCGGGCGCTGAGCAGGTTATCCGCAATAATGCCCACCACGCCCAAGACAAACAGCAAGCTGATGATGGTAATCAGCAGGCTGACAAAGTAAACCCAGCCGGGAACGGGGTCGTTTTCTAGACCGCCAAATACATCGCCATAGCCCCCTAACAGCAGCACTGCACCGGAGGCGATCGCCTTTGTCCAGGTTAGCTCTGGCACCGTCATCTTGAGCATGGTCGCCCCTAGCACCCACAGCACCAGTGCCGTAATCAGACCCATCGCAATCAGTGGACGAGTTCGATTGGCCTGCATCCACGCCCGCACTCGCTGAAACCACTGTAATGGCTGCTCTTTCAGCACGGCTTGCAGTCCAGCCTGCCAGCGCGATCGCCAGTCGCCGCCTGCCTGCTGCTGGGTATAATCTGGCGCGTCTGCGATTTCTATGTAGGCAATGGTATCGCCCGCCCGAATGCGGGTGTCTATCTGCCAGTGATAAAACGCCCGGTTTGGCGAGGCGGGGATTTCTGCCTGGGGACGGTGGCTGAGCAGTCGGTAGGATTTTTTGTGCTGAGCCACCGCACGCGCATCGTCAAACCGGGGATCGCGAGGCTGCACGGTTTGTTCCACCACCTGCAAGCGTGTGTCCCCAATGTTGAAGCTGCCCAGTAGACCCACCTGTAGCCCCGCCATCGCAAAAGCAAAGGCAGGCATCTCCATCGGGTCGTAGGCGTTGAAGTTGCCGAGCCGCAGCTTGAGCAGTTCGTTGAGGCTTTGGCGAGACGAGCGAACCACCAGCCGCACGTCTGGATTGAGCTGACGAATGGCGATCGCCGCTTCGATGTTCACCGTTTCGTTACTTGTGACAATCAGCGCCGCACGACAGTGCTGCACACCCGCCTTCAGCAGCACGGGTTCATCCCGACAATCGCCAATCAGCAGATCCTCCGCCAGCAACTCGGTCAGATTTTCAACTTCCCATTCCTCTGGGCGCTGTCGGTCGATCGCCGTAACGTAGATCGTCGTCCCCTCTGCTGCAAACCGCTGCAAGTGATAGACGCAATACTGCCCCAGGCTACCCAGCCCGCAGACCAAAAAGCGGTCTACTCGCGGCGAGGAACCCATTAGTCGCTACACACAAAGACGCTCTCGCCATCCATGATGACGCGGCTGCATCGGGGGCTAACGCCGCGCTCACCCACCACCTGGCTAAATTCGCTGCTCTCCATTCCGGCGAGCTCTGCCGCCTTAGCAAAAGACAGCATCTCTTGGGCGTAGAGGGCGATCGCCAGTTCTTTTAGCAACACCTGTTCAAGATGCTGCTCCGGCAACCGCATCGACTTGAGAACAGAATCTGGAATCGTCAGTTCAACACTCATTGGATTGTCCCACTCGTTCACTCAACAAAATCAAAAAACGCTTAATCAACCACGCTTAGCAAACACCGCCTTGAACAGGTAACTTGGCTCTCGCTGAAATCCTGGCGCTATTGGAGTCCGGCATCTTTAGCTACCACCCCAGACGGCTCACCCCCTGCCCTCACCCTGCGTGCCCCCTCAAGATCTAACGTTCCCCAGACAGGACAACGATTGCTCAGTGCCGCATCAGCCAGATGCAATCTGCGATCACCCCGCACCCTATCGCCACCGCCCCCGCTCTAAAAGCCACTTGCTCCGAGCAGGCGGCGGCTGCCCAGTCTTGCCATCGCACATTACTGCCCAGGTAATCGGTGTCACCTCCCCCGTTGCCTCCAGATGGTGCGATCGCTGAAACGCCAACACCGCATCCTGGGTGTCACGGTCAAAGCAGTCTGTGCGACGAACCCGATAGCCATAGACCTGCAACAGCCCTTGCAGTTCTCTTACGTCTGACCCAGAGTAGCCCAGCCGCATCGTTCGTGCCCCTGGCTTTACCTTCGAGAGCAAAAGCGCCCAAGTGCGATCGCCCACAATGCCATCTACCCGTAAGCCATTGCGCCGCTGAAAATCACGCACCGCCGCCTCTGTAATCCAACCAAAATCCCCATCCGGCCTCAGCCGATAGCCACATGCACCCAAAAGTTCCTGCAAGTGGGCAACCAGCGGACCCTGACTCCAGGGATAAAGACGATCCAACTCGATGCGATCGCCACCATCGGGGAGGTGTGAAAACTCCGATGTCGCGCTCATATACCTTTCGCTCAACCTTAACCTTAATCATAAAACTTTGCCCCCAGGATGCCGAAGAGATTTAGATTTCGATCAAATTTCCCAACAACCTACCCCTTACTCTCAAAACGAAGTCATACGCCACAGAGGCATCCGCCAAGTCCAAATAATTTCAGCCTGAGTAATCGATTCCCAGTGTTACTTCGACAATTTAATCGACTGTTGTGCTCGATACTTCCCATCTCTAAAGCGATCTGCGACTATCTTCTTGCCTATCGTTTTTAGAAATTAAAGAACACCTTTCTAACTGCAATCTGTCTCCAGGTATCCCCTAGAAGCCATCCGTTCTGCAAGAAGTTAGATTTCCTGTTTCTTCAAACTTTTCTGACATTCTTAAGGATTGACAGCATTTCACTATCGAGCTACCTCAATAGCTTTTACACTTTCACAGCTATAGAGCCTGCCGAAAGCCCTCTGCTCCCAAAACCCTTTAGCCGCTTGGATGTTCTCAAAGCGGGGCTGTTTCAGAGAGTCAGAAAAGTAGTTGAAACGTAACCGAATCGGAAAGTAGCTGGCTCAAGCATACGTTTGAGTTTCAACCAGACCTCCCAGTGAAAACCTAAAGAGATGCTGTGTAATTTAGCGATCCGTGGATTTTCAGCTAAGAGTTATTTCATCCGAAATTTCGCTTGCTTTTAGATCCCAACTTGACCGTACTTGTCTTACTTCACATTCAATGCGTTTGAGAGATAAACGAGATTATGGTAGCTTCCTCCGAAAGACCGACCGTTGAAACCTCGATTAGCAGCTTTGGCCTGGCCCGCTCTACGGTGCAGGGCACTCCCCTCAGCCCTGATGAGCTGTGGAAGATGCACGCCTTTTGGCGAGCCGCAAATTATTTGGCGGTGGGTATGATTTACCTACGTGATAACCCACTCCTCCGGGAACCCCTCAAGGACGAGCACATCAAGCAGCGCCTACTTGGCCACTGGGGATCTAGCCCTGGCATTGCATTTCTCTACACCCACCTCAACCGCATCATCAAAAAGTTTGACCAAGACATGCTTTTCATGGTCGGTGCAGGACACGGTGCGCCAGGTTTCCTTGGCCCCTGCTACTTGGAGGGCACCTACTCCCACTACTTCAGCCAGTGTACTGAAGATGTTGAAGGAATGAAGCGCTTCTTCAAGCAGTTTTCGTTCCCAGGTGGCGTGGGCAGCCACTGCACCCCCGAAACTCCTGGCTCTATCCATGAAGGCGGCGAACTGGGCTACAGCATCTCTCATGCCTTCGGTGCAGCTTTCGACAACCCCGACCTGATTGTGGTGACGATGCCTGGAGATGGTGAGGCTGAAACTGGTCCCTTGGCAACCTCCTGGCATTCCAATAAGTTCCTCAATCCGATCCGCGATGGCGCAGTGCTGCCTGTGCTGCACCTAAACGGCTACAAGATTAACAACCCGACCATCCTAGCGCGGATTAGCCACGAGGAGCTAGAGTCGTTATTCCGGGGCTATGGCTGGACACCCTACTTTGTCGAAGGCTCTGAGCCAGAATCCATGCACCAGGCGCTAGCGGCTACGCTAGATCATTGCGTGTCTGAAATCAAGCGGATTCAGCACGAGGCCCGCAGTACTGGCGTTGCAACTCGCCCCCGCTGGCCGATGATTGTGCTGCGAACCCCCAAGGGCTGGACTTGCCCTGGCGAGATCGATGGGCACAAGGTCGAAGGATTCTGGCGATCGCACCAAGTGCCGATGGGTTCTATGCACGGCAACGAGGAACACAAGCGCATCCTCGAATCATGGATGCGGAGCTACAAGCCCGAAGAACTGTTCGACGAAAACGGTAAGGTTTTTCCTTATATCCGCGAGGTCGCGCCTGAAGGCAACAAGCGCCTTGGCTCCACTCCCTATGCCAACGGCGGCTTACTGCGGCGCGAGCTAAATATGCCCGACTTTCGCCAGTACGGCATTCCGGTCGATCGCCCTGGCGTGGTCGAAGCCGAAAACACCCGTCCGCTGGGCGTGTTCCTGCGAGACGTGATGAAGAACAACATGAGTAGCTTCCGCATCTTTGGCCCTGACGAGAACACGTCCAACAAGCTAAACGCAGTCTACGAGGTCAGCAAGAAGTTCTGGATTGCAGAATTTCTGCCTGAAGACTTAGACGGCGGTGAGTTGTCTCCTGACGGCCGAGTGATGGAAATGCTGAGTGAACACACTCTGGAGGGCTGGCTTGAAGGCTATCTGCTCACCGGTCGTCACGGCTTTTTCTCAACCTACGAGTCCTTTGCCCATGTTATCGACTCAATGGTGGGGCAACATGCAAAGTGGTTGGAAATCTGCCGCCACATCAATTGGCGCGAGGAAGTGTCGTCCCTCAATCTGCTAATCACCTCGACCGTATGGCGACAAGATCACAACGGCTTCACGCACCAAGATCCAGGCTTCTTGGATGTAATGCTGAATAAGAGTCCTGAGGTGGTGCGCATTTACTTGCCGCCCGATGTCAACTCTCTGCTGTCAGTGGCAAACCACTGTCTGCAAAGCGAGGACTACGTGAACGTAATCGTGTCTGATAAGCAGATGCATTTGCAGTATCACGATATGGATGCCGCGATCCGCAATTGCACTAAAGGCATTGACATCTGGGAATGGGCAAGTACTGACGCAGGCGAAGAGCCGGATGTGGTGCTGGCAACGGCGGGTGATATTCCTACCAAAGAGTCGCTGGCAGCCTCGGTCATGCTGCGAGAAGCGTTCCCTGACTTGAAGATTCGCTTTGTCAACGTGATCGACCTGTTCAAGCTGACCCCTGCCACAGAACACCCCCACGGGCTGAGCGACAGCGACTTTGACAGCTTGTTCACAACGGATAAGCCGATTATCTTCAACTTCCACGGCTACCCCTGGCTGATCCACCGCCTCACCTATCGCCGCACCAACCATGAAAACCTGCATGTGCGCGGCTACAAGGAAAAGGGCAACATCAATACACCACTAGAGCTGGCAATTTGCAACCAGATTGACCGCTTTAGCATTGCGATTGACGTGATCGACCGAGTGCCCAAGCTGAAAAATGCAGGGGCCCACACCAAGGAGCAGCTCAAGGATGAGCAGATTGCTTGCCGCAACTATGCATTCGAGCATGGGATTGACCGTCCCGATATTGTGAACTGGAAGTGGCCTTACTAGGTTCTCCGGGTTGATGCTGAGCGGTCTATTGCCTGCTGATTTAAGGTTCTGGGCAATAGACCGTTTGGCTTTAGTTTTGAGATTCCGTTTATTGGGAGTGCAGTCTTGAAATGTTCTTGGAGTGAGCGATCGCCCTGTTCACAACCTTGCTTGCTAGCAGCATTTTCCGAGCTTCAGGACTTCGCTCCCTATATAGCCCCTTCTTTATCCCTACGAGCCTTAGAAATATCCAACTCACCTAGGATTTTTACCATGCAGACGTTACCCACCCCTCCTTCCGGCTCAGTGCAGATTGAAGACGATCGCACTGGGCTATCGATCGAAACCCTAAAACGGGCGTTTCTGGATAACCTGTTCTATATCCAGGGCAAATTTCCAGCCCTCGCCACCAAAAACGACTACTACATGGCGCTGGCTTACACCGTGCGCGATCGCCTCCTGCGCCGCTGGCTCAACACTGCCGAAACCTACACCAACACCCAAGCCCGCACCGTTTGCTACCTCTCCGCCGAATTCCTCATGGGCCCCCACCTGGGCAACAATCTGATTAACCTCGGCATCTACGACCAGATCAATCAAGCCATGACCGAACTGGGGCTGGATCTCAACGAACTACTCCAGCAGGAAGAAGAACCTGGTCTGGGCAACGGCGGTTTGGGTCGTCTCGCCGCCTGCTATCTCGACTCACTCGCCACGCTAGAAATTCCCGCCCTCGGCTACGGCATCCGCTACGAATTTGGCATTTTCGACCAGGAAATCCGCGACGGCTGGCAGGTCGAGATCACCGACAAATGGCTGCGCTACGGCAACCCCTGGGAAATTGCTCGTCCCGATTGGGCCGTTGAGGTCAAATACGGCGGTCACACCGAGTCCTTCATCGATGAGCGTGGCAACTACCGCGTCCGCTGGGTGCCCTTCAAAGTCGTCAAAGGGCTTCCCTACGACACACCTATCCTGGGCTACAAAGTCAACACTGCCAACACCCTCCGTCTCTGGTCTGCCGAAGCAACCGAATCCTTCGACTTTGGCGCATTCAACTCTGGCGACTATTTCGGCGCAGTTCATCAAAAGAGCAACTCCGAAAACATCTCCAAAGTTCTCTATCCCAACGATGAGCAATATCAAGGCAAGGTGTTGCGGCTAGAGCAGCAGATGTTTTTCGTCTCTTGCTCTCTGCAAGACATGATCCGCATTCTCCAAACGCAAAATATGCCGCTGGAGCAGTTCCCCGAAAAATTCTCGGTGCAGTTAAATGACACCCATCCGGCGATCGCCGTCGCAGAACTCATGCGTCTGCTTATGGACGAACACGGAATGCAGTGGGAAAACGCCTGGAACATCACCACCCGCACCTTCGGCTACACCAACCACACCCTCCTCCCCGAAGCCCTAGAGCGCTGGCCCCTCAAGCTCTTCTCCGAACTGCTCCCCCGCCACATCGAAATCATCTACGAAATTAATCGCCGCTTCCTCGACGACGTACGCATCAAATTTCCCGATGACCCTGACCGCCTCAGCCGCCTATCGCTCATCGACGAAAGCGGCGAAAAGTACGTCCGCATGGCAAACCTCGCCTGCGTCGGCAGCAGCGCTATCAACGGGGTCGCCGCACTTCACAGCGAACTGGTCAAGCAGACCGTGCTAAAAGACTTCTACGACATGTACCCGGAGAAATTCACCAACGTCACCAACGGGGTCACTCCGCGTCGGTTCGTAGTGCTAAGCAATCCCCGCATGACCAACCTCATTACCAGCAAAATCGGAGACAACTGGATTAAGCATCTCGATGAACTACGCCGCATTGAGCAGTTCGCAGACGATCCCGGATTCCGCTACGAATTCCGACAAATCAAGCAAGCCATCAAACAGGACTTGGCAAACCACATTAAGTCGGAAACAGATGTCGAAGTCGATCCCTCATCTTTGTTTGATATTCAGGTAAAACGGATTCACGAATACAAACGGCAGCACCTCAACGCACTTCATATCATCCACCTCTACAACCGCATTAAGGCAAATCCCAGCGCCGAAATCACGCCCCGTACCTTCTTATTCGGTGGCAAGGCAGCTCCGGGCTACTACATGGCGAAGCTCATCATCAAGCTCATCAACTCCATCGGAGAAGTGGTTAATCGCGATCCCGATGTCGGCGGACGGCTTAAGGTCATTTTCCTCAAAGACTACAACGTAAAATTCGCCCAGCGAGTCTATCCAGCCGCCGACCTCTCGGAGCAGATTTCCACCGCAGGCAAAGAAGCCTCAGGCACGGGCAACATGAAGTTCTCAATGAATGGAGCGCTCACAATTGGCACGTTAGACGGCGCTAACGTCGAAATCCGTGAAGAAGTCGGAGCCGAAAACTTCTTCCTATTTGGTTTAACCACGGAAGAGGTCGCCGCCAAAAAAGCAGCAGGCTATAGACCAATGGACTACTACGAGAGCAATAACGACTTGCGCCAAGTCATCGACCGGATTGCCTCAGGCTTCTTCTCACACGGAGACACAGGTCTTTTCCGCCCACTCGTAGACAACTTGCTACACGAAGACGATTACCTACTCCTAGCAGACTATCAGTCCTACATCGATTGCCAAGAGCAAGTCAGTCAAGCCTATCGAAATTGGGATCACTGGACTCGCATGTCCATCCTCAACACAGCCCGCATGGGCAAATTCTCGTCCGATCGCTCAATCCGCGACTACTGCCAAAACATCTGGAAAGTGCAGCCCGTTCCTATCGAGCTAAAAGACTACACTCAAAGCTAACAGAACCCTGACAAAGCTCCCCGACTTCTTGTTGAGGAGCTTTGTTCAGACAAATAACCCCCTCGGATAAGTACCTCCGAGGGGCTTTTGATAATCGCCCTGGCACCGAGCTA
>NZ_JACYLP010000031.1:0-51100 GCF_015272455.1 Thermoleptolyngbya sp. C42_A2020_037 | reverse complement strand
GCGGAAATTCCAGGGCGTGCGTCCACTCGAAGCGTTCGGCGTAGCGGAGCAGGTGCAGCCGGTCGATGGCCAGTTGCGCGTCTTCGGGCAGGCCGATGATGCAGTGGCGCAGGCGGCGACGGTGGGGCAGCTCGCAGGTGAGCGGGGGCAGCGAAAACTGGGTCGCCTCCGAGCGTGGGGACGACCAGGTGTATTGAATTGTCAGCATTTGGGGTTTCCTCCTTGGAAACGAGTGGGGTAGGAAACCCCGAAATGTTGGCCGCCCCCGGAGGTGAAGCACTGGGACAGGGCGGCCTACAATGGACGCAGCCCTGAGACAGGCGGTGACTGTCGAGGGGTCAGGCGTTGGTGGGTGTTGCGAGCACCTGCCAATGCCGTGGATGACTAAACGACCAAAATTTCGGGGGAAAGGTAAGCCGCGCTGACTTGGGGTCATTCACAGCTTGATGGACGATTGTACTGGATGCGATCGCCCTCGTCAATTGCCCTCCTGCTCAATTACGCTAATGACTTGCGCTTGCCATCTTATCTATCTTGCGATCGCCCAGTGCGAATCTTCAATCATCCCGTGGTACAACTCTGCAACGGCCGCCTCTTCCATGAGTGGCAATCGCTACACAGGAATTATGCACTTGCGATCTCCAGCTACAGGCAAGAAAGATTCGACCCATAGCCCTGTTCTGTTATGCGTATAATGACCCTGATACGGGTCGGCGTATCTTCTGGCGAGGCGAGTTTGGCGACATGAGTGACACCCTGGTACAGCAATCCTCGGTGGGTGAGTCTTTGTTTGAAATTGAGCGTCTGCGGGTGGCCTATCCGTTTCAGCGGGGGCAGCAGGTTGCGACGGAGGCAGACGCGCTGGACTGGGCGGTGGATGATGTGTCGCTGGGGCTGAAGGCGGGCGATCGCCTGGGGCTGGTGGGCGAGTCGGGCTGCGGCAAATCGACGCTGGGGCGGGCTGCTGTGCGTCTGCTGCCGACGGACACGCGCATCGAGGGGCGAGTCTTGTTTCAGGGACGCAATGTCTTCGAGCTAAACCCAGCGGAACTGCGGAAATTTCGCGGCGAAGTGGTGTCGATCGTGTTTCAAGACCCGATGACCCGGCTTGACCCGCTGATGACCATCGGCGACCACTGTGTAGAAACGCTGCGATCGCACGTCCCAGACCTCTCGCGGGCGGCGGCCAGAGAGCGGGCGATCGCCACGCTAGAAGCCGTCAACATTCCCCCCAGCCGCTGGAGCCAATATCCCCACGAATTTAGCGGCGGGATGCGGCAGCGCGTGGCGATCGCCCTGGCGCTCTTGCTCAACCCCAAGCTCATTGTGGCTGATGAACCCACGACCAGCCTGGATGTCACCGTGTCTGCCCAAATTTTGCAGGAACTCACGCGCCTCTGTCAGGAGCGCGATATGGCGCTGCTGCTGATTTCCCACGACTTGGCGCTGGTGGGCGAGTATTGCGATCGCATCGCCGTCATGTACGACGGCAAGGTGGTGGAAACGGGCTGCACCGCCACCGTCCTCACCCAGCCCCAGCACCCCTACACCCAGTCCCTCCTCCAGTCTGCCCTCCACATCCAGGCAACCCCATCCTCTAAACCGCTTGCCCCCCAACCCACAGAAGCGCCCCTCCTCAAGCTCGAAAACCTCCAAAAACACTACACCCTGGAATCCAACCTCGTTGCCAAGCTCTTGGCGGGCAAGCAAAACACCGCCATCCGCGCCGTAGACGGCATTTCCCTGGATCTATATCCGGGGGAAATTTTGGGACTGGTGGGCGAGTCGGGCTGCGGCAAAAGCACTCTGTCGCGGACGATCCTGCGGCTGGTGGAGCCGACGGGCGGCCGGATTGAGTTTTTGGGTCATGACCTGACGCACCTCTCGCGGGAAGATCTGCGAAAACAGCGGCGGCAGATGCAGATGGTGTTTCAAGACCCCCACGCCTGCCTGAACCCGCTGATGACGGTGGGCGAGAGCATTGCCGACCCCCTGCTAATTCACGACCTAGCAGACGCGGCGGGCGCAAGGCAGCAGGTGTTGCAAATGCTGGAGCGGGTGGGGCTAACGCCGCCCGAAGACTATGCCCAGCGATATCCGGGCGATTTGTCGGGTGGGCAACAGCAGCGAGTGGCGATCGCCCGCGCCCTGATCACCCGCCCCCGGCTGCTAATCTGCGACGAACCCGTGAGTATGCTCGATGCCAGCGTCCAGTCCCAGGTGCTAGACCTGATGCTGCACCTCAAGCAAGAATTTGACCTGACCTATTTGTTCATCACCCATGACCTCTGGCTGGCACGATTTTTGTGCGATCGCATCGCAGTGATGCACGCAGGCAAAATCGTAGAAATCGGCCCCACCGCCGAGCTATTCGCCAATCCGCAGCACCCCTACACGCGAACCCTCCTGAAAGCTGCACCACTGCTCAGTCGGGCGGGCGCGGCGCAGTGATGGAAGGGGAAAGAGGGAAGAGAGAAGAGGGAAGAACGAAGAACGAAGAACGAAGAAAGAAGAGAGAAAAACGGTGAGTGTCCCGATTTCTTCACCACCCTCAAAATGAAATGTCTTCCTTCTTCATTTTTCGTTCTTCATTTTTCGTTCTTCCTCACCCTCAAAATGAAACGTCTTCCTTCTTCATTTTTCGTTCTTCGTTTTTCGTTCTTCCTCCTTCCCATCACCCCAAAAACTCATAGGCCGTAGACAAATTCACCTGGAGTGTCGGAACTTTCACATGATTCACCAGGTTATGCTCCAGGGCTTGCTCTGGCGTGAGATACCAATCGGCGTGGCCCCGCTGATGCACCTGCTCGACAAAGTAGCCCGACGGTTTCTGGCAGTTTTCATCCAGAATTTGATACAGCAGGGCATTCAGCCGCTTTACTTCGTCGGCATCGGCAATGATCTCGCCTGCCTTGCCAAAGGAGACGGTCAGGCAGTCGTGAATCATCATGCGGCTGTTGGGCGCGGCATAGCGGTAGCCGTGCCAGCCGCAAGAGAGGAGAATCGCCCCCGCGCTCATGGCTTTGCCCATGACAACCGTGGCGATCGGCTTGGGCGACGAGCGACAGATATCGACCATTGCCATCAGCGTGTCGATCTCGCCACCGTAGGAATCGATCAGCACCGGAACCACAGGCTGGAGGGATTCTACGGCTCGATTAAATTGCTCCAAAAAAGGTTTAACTGCGTCAGCCTTGAAGTCATTCACCCAAACGACGGCCGGAGGAGGGGCAAGTTTTTCTAGCGCTTCGCGCTCTGCACGAGCATTGGTGGTGTATTGGATACGCATTGACGAGAGACTAAAATGTGTCCCTATCCTAATCTACGGGCAGATTTGTTTGTCGAGTCTAACTTTTGACGCTGCCAGTGGGAATCATTTTTGTGTAGTATTCTCTTTGAGATTTCTTAACCTTCAGTTTGTTTTTTGGCACGACGGTGCATCCTAGCCTGACACTGAGTGTTAAGTCCCCTGATTTCTATTTGACGTGTCTGTGAACAGGGCGATTCGCGAAGCGATCCTTACGGGAATCGCTCCCTGCCGCAGGCGCAATCTTCCTATCTCTCTCTTGCCCTACCAGGCACTCCCTTTCGCAACCTAGAGCATATTGAATGTTTGGTCTAATTGGTCATCTGACAAGTCTGGAACACGCTCAAGCTGTCGCCCGCGATCTGGGCTATCCCGAATACGCCGATCAGGGGCTTGATTTTTGGTGCAGCGCGCCGCCGCAAATTGTCGATCACATCAAAGTCACCAGCGCCACGGGGCAGGTGATCGAGGGCAAGTATGTGGAATCCTGCTTTTTGCCAGAAATGCTGGCGACGCGCCGCATCAAAGCCGCTACCCGCAAAGTGATTAACGCCATGGCCCACGCCCAAAAGCATGGCATCAATATCACGGCGCTGGGCGGCTTTTCCTCGATTATTTTTGAGAATTTCAACCTGTCGCAAATCCAGCAGGTGCGCGATGTGACGCTGGATTTTGCCCGCTTTACCACCGGCAACACCCACACGGCCTACATTATCTGCCGCCAGGTTGAACAGGCTTCTCAGCAGGTGGGAATCAACCTATCGGAGGCGACGGTGGCGGTCTGCGGCGCGACGGGCGACATTGGCAGTGCGGTGTGCCGCTGGCTGAATGCCCGGGCGGATGTGAAAGAACTGCTGCTGATTGCGCGAGATCAGGAGCGGCTGCAAAACTTGCAAGCAGAACTGGGGCGCGGCAAAATCATGGCGCTAGAAGAGGCGCTGCCCGAAGCTGACATCATCGTGTGGGTGGCTAGTATGCCCAAGGGCGTGGAGATCGACCCGGCTATGCTAAAGCAGCCCTGCCTGCTGATCGACGGCGGCTATCCCAAAAATCTGGGTACGAAGGTGCAGCATCCTGGCGTGCATGTGCTGAACGGCGGCATCGTGGAGCATTCGCTGGACATCGACTGGAAAATCATGAACATCGTCAACATGGACGTGCCGGCCCGCCAGTTGTTTGCCTGCTTTGCCGAGTCCATGCTGCTGGAGTTTGAGAAGCTCTACACCAACTTTTCCTGGGGGCGCAACCAGATCACCCTGGAGAAGATGGATCTCATTGGGCAGGTGTCGCTGAAGCATGGCTTCCGACCGCTGCTGATGGAGGGCTGAGGCGAGAGGCTGAGGCGGTGGGGCGAATTGCTCATTGGTTGGAACTTTTGGGCGATCGCCTCAATCACTGTAAGCTTAAAGATGCAAATTTTGCGGCGAGGATGGGCTGGGGCGATTTCCTACAGGAATCGACCATCGCAGCGGCTCATTCTCTCGTATTACCCTACGCCTTATCCATTTCCCTGAGGAGACCATGAAGCGGCGCACGTTGATTCAATATGCAGGCAGCGGACTGGCAGCAGCGGCCGCCACCGTTGGCCTGTCCCAGAGCCAGCAAGCCCAGGCCCAGACCAACAATGCAGTGACGATTCAGGCCTTGGGACATACCTGCTTTTTGTTTACGGGCGGCGGTCTGCGAATTTTGGTCAACCCGTTTCGCCCCATCGGCTGTACCAAGGGCTATCGTCCCCCCCGCGTGCCTGCGGACCTGGTGATGATCAGCAGCCGTCTGTTTGACGAGGGTTCCCTGGAGGGACTCCCCGGTAGCCCGCGCCTGCTGGCAGAACCGGGTATCTATGAGTATCGCGGCGTGCAGATCCAAGGCGTGCGATCGCCCCACGATCGCCAGGGCGGGCGGCGCTTTGGGTTTAACGTCACCTGGCGCTGGAACCAGAGCGGGCTAATCCTGGCGCACATGGGCGGCGCGGCGGCTCCAATTGAGGTAGAACAGCAAATTCTGATCGGTCGCCCGGACGTGCTGTTTGTGCCTGTGGGCGGCGGCCCCAAGGCCTACAACGCAACAGAAGCCCGTCAGGCCGTGCTGGCGCTAAACCCACGTATCATTGTGCCGACGCATTTCCGAACCGCCGCTGCCGATGCCAATGCCTGCGACATCGCACCTGTGGATGAGTTCCTGTCGCTGATGGAGGGCGTGCCTGTGCGGCGACCCGGCGACACGATCACGCTGCGTCGCTCGGAACTGCCGTCCGAAGGTTCCCGAATAGAACTGCTGAGCTACAGATTTTAGGGCGATCGCTCGTTAGCATGGAATCTATTAGCGGCAGCGTCGTCCCGATCGCCGCGTCGGGCGGCTCAGCCAGTTATCCCTCCGTTCCACCCTTCCCATGCAGACAGAATTTGCCCAGCGTCGCCAGCAGTTGATGGACAAAATTGGCAAGGGCACGGCGATTTTCCGCAGTGCGCCCCAAGCCGTGATGCACAACGATGTCGAGTACAACTTCCGGCAGGATAGCGATTTTTTCTACCTGACCGGGTTTGACGAGCCAGAAGCCGTGGCTGTGCTGGCTCCGCACCACGAAGAACATCGCTTTGTGCTGTTTGTGCGCCCCAAAGACCCAGAAAAGGAAACCTGGTCGGGCTATCGCGTGGGCGTAGAGGCTGCCAAGGAGCGCTTTGGGGCCGACGCAGTGTACCCGATTGAGGAGCTAGACGAAAAGCTGACGCAATATGTCGAAAAGGCCGACCGGATTTATTACCGACTGGGGCGCGATCGCCGCTTTAACGACAAAATCCTTGGACTGTGGCAGCGGCTGATGCGCGGCTATCCCCGGCGCGGCACGGGCCCCATCGCCATTGAAGATCCGGCCCCGACGCTGCACTCCCTCCGCCAGATCAAGTCGCCCGCAGAGCTAGAGCGGATACGGAAAGCCGCCGAGATTGCCGTCGCCGCCCACAACCGAGCCATGACCTACGCCAAACCCGGCGTTTACGAATATCAGGTGCAGGCCGAAATCGAGCATACCTTTCGGATCAGCGGCGCACTCGGCCCCGCCTATCCCTCCATCGTCGCCTCTGGAGCCAACGCCTGCATCCTGCACTACACCGAAAACACGCGCCAGATGCAGGAACACGACCTGCTGCTAATCGACGCGGGCTGCGCCTATGAGTATTACAACTCCGACATTACGCGCACCTTCCCCGTCAGCGGCAAGTTCACCGACGAGCAGCGCATCCTCTACGACATCGTGCTGCGGGCCCAGCTTGCGGCGATCGCCCAGGTGGCCCCCGGCAATCCCTACAGCCAGATGCACGAGACTGCCGTGCGCGTCATTGTGGAGGGGCTGATGGACTTGGGGCTACTCCAGGGCGATATCGAGGAAGTTATCAAAGAAGAAAAATACAAGCCCTTCTACATGCACAAAACCGGTCACTGGCTGGGGCTGGATGTGCATGACGTGGGAGTGTATGCCCACGGCGACACGGCCCATAACCTGGAGCCGGGCCATGTCACCACGGTTGAACCGGGCATCTACATTGGCCCCAACATCACGCCCGCCGAGGGCCAGCCCGACGTACCCGAACGCTGGCGCGGCATTGGCATCCGCATTGAGGACGATGTGCTGGTCACGCCGACGGGCCATGAAGTGCTGACAGCGGATGTGCCGAAATTGATCGAAGATCTGGAATCTTGACGGGCATGAAAGGTTGCGGGGGAGTCTTGAATCGATAAGCGATCGCCCGCCATGACTCTAGCAAAATCTAATCGCTGCCCCACGCATCGCGGATCGGGCCCATGCTAAAGTTTTGTTTAGTCAAGTCTTATCAGGGTTGGCCTTGCGTCTGGCCCATAGTCCTTACCCCCGATTCCTCCCATGTCTATCCTCGGCAACCCGCTCACGCTCATTACCTCCGGCAAGCCCTTCATCCGCGCCCTAGAAGAAGCTGGCACGCTGGGCGTGTACGTGCCGCTGGAGGGCGGACTAGAGGGGCGCTATCAGCGGCGGCTGCGGGGCGCAGGATACAAAATTTTGAACATTACGGCGCGGGGGCTGGGCGACTTGTCCTCCTACCTGCTGGATGTTCACGGCGTGCGCCCGCCCCACCTGGGCAAAAAGAACCTGGGACGCGAAGGGGCCGTGGGCTATCGCTACTTTGTGCCGCCCGTGGCTACCTATGAGGCTGAGGTGCTGCCCAAGGGCGCGAAGGGGCTGGTGATTTGGATGCTGGAAGGGCATATCCTGTCGCGCTCTGAACTAGAATTTTTGGTGACGCTGCCTCAGACCGATCCGCGCATCAAGGTGGTGCTGGAGATGGGGGGCGATCGCCAGTTTACCTGGAAGCCGCTGAAAGACATTCTGGCGGCCGCTTAGAAAAGTTTTTGATAGCTTAGTCTGGCTGCCATCGAGCCGCAAGATGTGGCTGATTTTGGAATCCCCCAGGGCGATCGCCCCCAGATTTGGGGATCGCTGTGAGCAATCCACCCAGAAAGTTTGCTGCAAAGGGTTTTGACGCACTTTGCAAACGGCGTTTTTGGTGTACACTGAGGGCCAAGGTGGGTGATCCCCATCCGGGTGCATGGTTTAACAGCAAGCTCTGGGTTCATCGCCAGAGGGTGCTATCGTCGTTCTTTGCTTCCCTGCGGTCTGAGTCAGGGCAACCAATTTGTACACTCCCTTGCAGTCCTTAAGGGAGGGTCGCTGGTTCAAGTTAATTTGTGGAGCCAGCTTTCAGCACCTCCCTGCAATTCGGAATTTAACTCTGGCCTACGCGCTGGCGGGTGCCGACTGTGTCGATGTAGCGGCGGACCCGGCAGTCATCCATGCGGCAAAGGAAGGGCTGACTGCGGCGGCAAGGCTGGGGTGCGATCGCCCCCCGTGGCTGATGGTCAGCCTCAACGACGGCGAAGACCCCCACTTCCGCAAAGCGGTCTTCGACCCAGCCCGCTGCCCCACGGACTGTTCCCGCCCCTGCGAAACCATTTGCCCTGCCCAGGCGATTACCTTCGATCGCCCCACTAAGGGATATTCTGGCGGCTACTCTGGCGTGATCGAGAGCCGCTGCTATGGCTGTGGGCGCTGTCTGCCGCTGTGCCCGATTCAGCAAATTACCACCCAGGCGACGACGCTCACGCCGGAGATGATTCCGGCGCTATTGGCGCAAGTAGATGCGCTGGAAATCCATACGCAGGTCGGGCGGCTAGCAGAATTTCGGCAATTGTGGCGGGCGATCGCCCCCGTAGCCCACAGGCTCAAGCTCGTGGCGATTAGCTGTCCCGACGGCGACGGGCTGATCGACTATCTGCGATCGCTCTACCAGCACATTTCACCAGCGGATCATCCGCTACCCTGTCCGGTGATCTGGCAAACCGACGGGCGACCCATGAGCGGCGATATTGGAGCCGGAACCACTCGCGCCACCGTCAAGCTGGGACAAAAGGTGCTGGCGGCGGGGCTACCGGGCTATGTGCAGTTGGCCGGCGGCACCAACCATCACACCGTTCCGAAATTGCGGGCGCTGGGCTTGTTGTCTGAGGAATCGACCCTGGGCGATTTCCAAAGGGATCGCTCGGCGAATCGCGCTGAGGCTCTGCGACAGCCTGCTACTGCCACCTTCATTGCAGGCGTGGCCTACGGCAGCTATGCCAGGGTGCTGCTTTCGCCCATTCTGGATCAACTGGATGCGATCGCAGCTTCTCGCTTCAACGATGTTCCACCAGCTTGTCAGGAAGGCGACAATGCTCAAGCTTTTCCAGGCTTTGCCCCTAAGGCCCCGCCCCAGGCGGCTGACGACGGATCTCTCGCGCATTTAGAACAGCATCCCGATTTACTCGCGCAGGCAGTTGCACGGGCGATCGCCCTGGTGTCGCAGCTCAAGCCCTCGCAGGTTGGCTCAGCGCTGACCCCAGCCGCCGACGGTCGATTGCTGGAAGCCGAATCAGCCGCCCCCTGGCCACACGCCTCGCACAATTTGCCCGCTGTCGAGCCAGTCTTGCTAAAGCCTGGATGAATACCCGTTGCGTCCTGACCTTTCCCCCAAGCGCCTCACCTTCACCGCTGCTCCCCTCACCCCCGATACCCGGCCATGAACGTCAAACAGTTTCGACCCAACCCTTCTAAATTCATGAGCGCTTGTTTTAATGCAGCGTCAGGCTTGCGGCCGGCGCTTTTTCCACCGACGTTGTTCGTTATTTATTAGCAACCACCTATGACATTCAACGGGAACGATTCTGCCGAATATCGCCCCTCCGTTACCCCCGCTACGGCCAGTGCGGCTGCCAAGCCCGCCCAACCGCTGCAAATCACCGACGATTTGGATCAACTGCTGGCGATTTTGCCCGATCTGATCCGCGATCGCCTAGAGCAGCATCCCCAGCGCAATGTGCTGGTCGAGGTTGTGTTAGATCTGGGTCGCCGCCCCGAAGCCCGCTTTCCCAACAAGTCTGAGTATCTTTCCGAAGATGCCATCACCAAAGCAGACTTGCAGCACTGTATCGACCGCGTGGGCATCTTCAGCGGCGACAACCGGGCGGGCATTGAGAAAACGCTGCACCGCATCAGCGCCATCCGTAACCGCGCTGGCGAAATTATCGGCCTCACCTGTCGCGTCGGGCGGGCGGTCTACGGCACGATTGGCATGATTCGTGACCTGGTGGAATCGGGGCGATCGATCCTGATGCTGGGTCGTCCAGGCGTGGGCAAGACCACAGCCCTGCGGGAAATTGCCCGCGTGCTAGCAGATGAGCTAGAAAAGCGGGTCGTGATTATCGACACCTCTAACGAAGTGGCCGGCGACGGCGACATTCCCCATCCCGCCATCGGTCGGGCCCGGCGGATGCAGGTGGCCCATCCCGAAAACCAGCATCAGGTGATGATCGAGGCGGTGGAAAACCACATGCCAGAAGTGATCATCATCGACGAAATCGGCACGGAGCTAGAAGCGCAGGCCGCCCGCACAATTGCCGAACGCGGTGTGCAACTAATTGGCACGGCCCACGGCAACCAGATTGAGAACCTGATGAAAAACCCCACCCTTTCCGACCTGGTGGGCGGCATTCAGTCTGTGACGCTGGGCGACGAAGAGGCCCGCCGCCGGGGCAGCCAAAAGAGCGTGCTGGAGCGCAAAGCGCCGCCGACCTTTGACATTGCGGTGGAGATGCTGGAGCGGCAAAAGTGGGTGGTGCATGAGTCGGTGGCAGACACGGTGGATGCGCTGCTGCGCGGGCGCGTGCCCAATCCCCAGGTGCGCCAGGTCAACGACGCAGGCGAAGTCACCATTACCCACGAACAGAGCGGCAAAGGGCTGGACCCCAAACCCGTGCGATCGCTCCCCTTTGGCGACAGCAGCACGGCCTTGCGCGATACGGGCGCAGCGCGGGTGGCGGGCTGGCGATCGTCGGGACAGATGATGCCGCTGCCGTCGCCCCGCTATGACCGGTTGGCCAGGTTCCCGCGTGACTCAGAGGCACTCAGCAACTTGATATCGCCGGAGCGCCAGTCCTTTGACCAGATGCTGAATGACTCGCTAGAGCGATCGCTCATGAGCGAGGAAGCGGACCCCTTCGGTGAGGTGCCCACGGCGGGCCCCAACGGCGAAGATTTGCCGCTGCACATCTACCCCTACGCCGTCAGTCGGCATCTAGTGGAGCAGGTGATTCACACGATGAACCTGCCCATCGTACTGACGAAGGATCTGGACGGGGCAGATGCGGTGCTGGCGCTGCGATCGCACATCAAGAACCACTCCAAGCTGCGGCAAATCGCCAAGAGCCGCCAGCTTTCCATCTTCACGGTCAAGTCCAACAGTATGCCGCAGATTATCCGCGCCCTCCAGCGGATGCTGAAGATGGAAGATGCCTTTTTGGACGAGCCGATTAACCTCAACCTGTTTTCGCGCAGCGGCGACGAAGACGAGATCGAGGCTCTGGAGGAGGCTCGCCTCGCGGTGGAGCAAATCGTCATTCCCAAAGGGCAACCCGTGGAGCTACTGCCCCGCTCCGCCAAGGTGCGAAAAATGCAGCATGAACTGGTGGAACACTATCACCTGAAGTCGTCTAGCTTTGGCGAAGAGCCGAATCGACGGCTGCGGATTTATCCGGCGTAGGCGCTATGAAATCATCGACGCAGAAATCAACGGGGGGAACCGTGCTGGCGATCGCCACCCCGATTGCCATCCTGGCAACGCTGGCGGTAAACACGCTATCGAACACCAACCCCCCTGGCGGCGTGAACGTGGGCGAACTTGCCAACACGCTGCTGAAGGACGTGCGGGTCTTGCCTGCAAACTACGCCTTCATCATCTGGGGCGTGATTTACGTCGGGCTGATCGCCTACGGCATTTACCAGATTCGCCCCGCCCAGACTGGCGAGACCGCCATTGTGCAGGCAGACGCGCTGCTAATCGTCGCTTGTCTTGCCCAAATCGCGTGGATTTACCTGTTCACATTCCGGCAGTTTTGGGCCTCGGTCTTGGCCATGCTGATCATCCTGGGATCGCTCATTTTTGCCTATCTGCGGCTGGGCATTGGGCAAGACCGAGTGGGGCGCGATCGCCGCTGGAATGCCCACATTCCCTTCAGCATCTACCTGGCGTGGATCTCGGTGGCGACCATCGTCAACATTGCCTCGGCCCTGTTTGCCAACAACTGGAGCGGCGGCCTTGACCCCAACCTGTGGGCGCTACTGCTGCTGATCATTGGCACGGCGATCGCCCTTGTTGTCTTTTTCCAGCGGCGAGACGTGGCGTTTCTGCTGGTGTTTATCTGGGCGTATGGGGCGATCGCCCTCCGCCAAGCCGCCTTTCCCCTAGTGCAACTTGGGGCGATCGGCGGCGCGGTCCTTCTGGCAGGACTCGTCCTCTGGAGCCTGTGGCAGCCAAGGCAGCGGTTTGAGTGATGGAGGGAAGAGGGAAAAGGGAAGAAGGAAGAACGAAGAACGAAGAACGAAGAAGGAAGAAGGAAGAAGGAAGAAGGAAGAACGAAGAACGAAGAGGGAAGAACGAAGACGTTCTAGCTTTCATTTTTCGTTCTTCTTTTTTCGCTTTTCGTTCTTCGTTTTTCGCTCTTCCTTTTTCCGTCCCCCTTAATGCCCCTCCAGCCGCCTGCGCCATTCCGCATCGATTTTGTCTGCCTGGGCGAGTTCCTGCGCGGTCAGGTCTTCCTGAGTGTTGTAGGCCAGGTTCGCTTCATCCACGACAGATTCCAGCGCAAACTGCTGGGCGAAGGCGAGTTTTTCCTGAATTTTCGGCCCAAGGCGATTCAGCGCTTCGGCGCGACGCTGGCGCATTTCGTTGCGGGTGGCGATCGCCTTGTTTCGTCCCTGAATCCACAGATAGCGCACCAGCGGCACAGTCACAAAGCCAATCGCGTAGGCCAACAGCAGCCCATAGATACCGCCAACAAAGCCGACAATTCCCCCCAACGCTGCCGCTCCGCCCCGCAGCAGCCCACCTAGCATCAGCGCTCCCACGATATTGACCACGCCCAACCCAGCCGCCATCATCAGTTGCCCAGAGGTGGCTTGGCTAAAGCGCCAGGGCAGTTCCTTCAGATAGGCCGCCACCGAGAGGCGCTGTTGCTGCTGGGCAGTGACTTGCAGTTCGGGGAAGTGGTAGACCAGTTCGCCCGTGGGGGTAACCTCTGGGCGACCGTTGAAGCGGGTCAGCACGGGCAGCATGTAGTCTTCCAGGTCAGTAGTTGCAGTGTTGACCTGATCAAGGTAGGGCGTGACCTGCTCCGCAACCACCACACCGCGCTGGTTGCGGATGACATTGGCGATCGCCCGCCAGCGCCGCTCCTCTAGATTGGCATTCGGATTGCCATCACCAAACAGGAACGAAAACACCGCCTCCAAAAAGCTCATTTGATTCTTGGGGTCGCTGGCGTTTTCTGCCTGTTCGCGGCGATAGCGACGGTCGGTGTCGGGCAGAAAAATCCAGAACCAGTCGGGGCCAATCCACATGCGGGGCAGCATCACCATGCCGCCGCCGTCAAAGTCGCGGTCGTTGTCGCCCTGGGCGGCGCTGAGGGCCAGCATGGCGGCAATAATGGCGATCGCAATTAGGATAATCGAGGCTACCAGCGCAATCCCAAAACTGATGCGAATCAGGTAGAACATCACCCGCCAGACCTTGCTCCACCAGGACTGTAGCCGCAGCCGGAAGTATTTATTTTGCAATACCTGGCGAAAATTGCGCGGAAAGACGTAGGCAATATCGCCCGCATCCGACACCTGCATGTGCCCGCCCGCCTCAGATGCCAGCGCCAGCAGACCTTGCTCGGCCCGCTTTACGTCCAGCCCTGCCAGCGAAGCCAGATCGCCTGCGGTGACTCGATAATTGAGCCGCTCGACGGCTTTCATCAATTCGGCATCCAGTGCCATAGCGTTTCCCTTAAGCCAGAAACTACCTTCACTCTAGAAATTTTTGAAGCAAAGTGACAATGTTTTACGGGCAAAGGTTGGGGATTGCAATTTGGCTTGAGCAGCAGGTGGTGGGGCTGGCGATCGCCCCTGCAAGGCGTGACTCACTTCCCCCTTCTAGTCGTGATGCTCATCATCGACAAATCCGTAGATTTTCGGAACCCCTGCCAAGCCCTGGCCAAAGGTTGCAAATCAGCGATAAAGTAGCAAATAGGATTTTCCAGGCTTTTCCCAAACGCAGCTATGCCCAGATCTCAACGCAACGACAACTTCATTGATAAGACCTTTACCGTCATGGCAGACCTGATCCTCAAGGTACTGCCGACGAACAAGGCTGCCAAAGAAGCCTTTGCCTACTATCGAGATGGCATGTCGGCTCAGGCGGATGGGGAATATGCCGAAGCCCTGGCAAACTACGAGGAAGCGCTGAAGCTGGAGCAAGACCCCTACGATCGCAGCTTTGTGCTGTATAACATGGGGCTAATCTACGCCAGCAACGGCGAACACGATCGCGCCCTGGAAAGCTACCACCAAGCGCTAGAACTTAACCCTCGAATGCCGCAGGCGCTCAACAATATCGCAGTGATCTACCACTACCTGGGCGAACAGGCCGAACTGGCGAACAACACCAGCGAAGCCGACAAAAACTATGACCAGGCGGCAGAATATTGGGAGCGAGCCATCCGCCTTGCGCCCAACAACTACATCGAAGCCCAAAACTGGCTGAAAACCACCGGCCGCATGAAGATCGACGTATTTTTCTAAGAAGCTTTTCTCTCTTCGTCTCTTTGTTTTTCCTTTTTCCTAAAAATGCTCGATCGCGAACAGGTTCACAAAGTTGCCCACCTTGCTCGCTTGGCGCTGACACCCGCCGAGGAAGAACAGTTCACCACGCAGCTTGGCAGCATTTTGGAATATTTTGAGCAACTGAATGAGCTGGATACCCGCGACGTGCCGCCGACCACTCGCGCCATCGACGTGAGCAATGTCGTGCGTCCTGATGCGCTCCAGCCCTATCCCGACCGCGAGGCGATTCTCGATAGCGCCCCCGATCGCGACGGCGAGTTCTTTAAAGTGCCGCAGATTATGGGCGGGGGCGATTAGTCCCGATCTGATCAGTTTCGCTCTAAACGGTTCTGAACAGTTATGTCCTGGTCAGTTAAACCCCGAATAGTCACAACACGAGTCGCTACAGCACCAGTCGTCAGGACAAACCATGAAAATTCAAGCTATTTACACCGACGGGGCCTGTTCGGGAAATCCTGGCCCGGGCGGCTGGGGGACGCTCGTCGTGTTTGAAGACGGCAGCATTCATGAAATGGGCGGGGGCGATCGCCAAACCACTAACAACCGCATGGAAATGCAGGCGGCGATCGCAGCGCTGGAATACCTGAAAGCCACCGGACAAACGCAGCCCATCCCGCTGTATACCGATAGCCAATATCTGATCAACGGCATCACGCAATGGATCAATGGCTGGAAGCGCAAAGGCTGGAAAACCTCTAGCGGCGGCGCAGTATTAAACCAGGAACTCTGGCAGCGGCTCGACGCGCTGAATTCTCGTCAGATTCAGTGGACTTACGTGCGCGGCCACGCGGGCAACGCCGGGAACGAACGCTGTGATGCGATCGCCCGTGCTTTTGCCCAAGGACAAGTGCCCCAGTTGCAGCAAATTGGCTCCATGTCCTGAGATGCCTGTGCTGGCAGAGGGGGGTGGCTGGGGCGATCGCCGCCTGTTAAGCCATGATACATTTTGCAACCAGAGCAACCCGGCAAACCGAGCATTCGACAGCGGGTGGTCTATACTGCCTTATCCTCTCTGCCATTTAATATATGTTTTCTGATGCCAGATCTTTGAACCAAGCCGCTTTGGGAACCGAACTCCGCGCTGCTGCGGGTGTGCAGCCCTCCGGGTTGCGAGCAGCGACCACGTTCGACAGCCTCCGCCCCACTCGGACGGTACGCGCCTCCAGCGAACGCAACTTTGGTACGCTAAACGCGGGCAGTAGCCGATCGGCTGCGGGGAATGTGGGTAAAAAAAGCCCGGACTTCTTCAAATTCAAAATTACTCGCCAGCGCACCGTGTCTCTGAATGTCACGATTCAGGAACTCATCAGCCGACGCTATATTCGGGGCGCTATCTTAGACAGCAAAAAACGTGCCCTCAAGGTATCCGACACGCTGCGGGCCCCGCTGGAATCTGATCGCTTTTCAATTAAGCTGAAGGCTGGCACGTACTACACCAAAATTGTGACCGACGGCAATCGCATTAACTACAGCTTCCGACTCCAGGTGCGATAAGCCAATTAATCAGTCTATCAACGGGCGATCGCCCTCCTGTATTATGCTCAAGCTGTATTATGCTCAAGTGCGATCGCTCTAATCCCGACACCCCAGCGAGTATCGCGTTTCCACGCCCGTTGTCGGGTTCACCCCGTCGGCAATTTTGCACAGTTCTTTCACCTGAGCGCCATCCAAAATGGCATCGGTAAAATCAGCACCCGTGATATTGACATCCTGAAAGGTGGAACGCAAAAGAATCGTTTCAGTCAACACGGCATCGCTCAGATCCGCGCCTTTGAATTTCACCTGATCGAGCATGGCATTGCTCAAATCTGCGCCGTGCAAAATTGCATCCGTGAGAACCGACGCGCTGAACACGCCGCCCCGCACCTTTGCACCCGTAAAATTTGCCTGATCGAGATTGGCGTTGGAAAACTCGGCGGAACGGAGTTCCTGTCCTGAAAAATCATGTTTCCGCAGTTCTGCATTGCTGTAGGACGGTGGTGGCGCATACTTTGCAGCCTGGGCATAGGCAGGCATACTCAAGCCCAAAATGGTGCCGATCAAGAGGGCGATCGCCATTCCCAGTCCTGCTGCGATCCGAGTGTTCCAGCGCATAGCTGCCTCCTGCAATTTCAGAACGGAGTCAGTTGCTCTTTGTGGGCAACTCTTTTCTGAAGCATTTCCAAGAGCAACTCTTTCTATCTTGACAGTTTAGGGGACAGGACACAGCAGACCTACAGCGGATCAATCTAATTTGCACTAATTCGCACGGCAGACCCAAGGAATATGTCTGGGGAGTGTCCGTGAAAGTTTCTATCGTACGGGTCTGTCAGCGCTGCGGTGCGGCTTGCTAGGATTGCTTTGGAGAGTGTCTTCCATCCCTAGACTGCTGTTGATTTCCTAGATTTTGTAGGTTTTTCTGACCTTGCCGACCCGCCCTTATCAACCTCTGCTGCTGCGTATTTTGCACGGCGTGACCGGAGTTTCGGCGATCGCCGCCATTCTCACCGCCGCCTGGACGTTCGACACCTACGATGCCCGGTGGATCGACCTGCCCCTGCCGCACTGGCCAGACATTGAAGGCATCCACGGCACCTTTGGGCTATATGCACTGCTGGTGTTTCCGCTGCTGGTGCTGTATGCCTTTCGTCAGGGCGATCGCCGCCTGGCCCAGCCCGATTCGCTAGCCACGCTGACTCACACGTCTCCCGCGCGACCTGTGTGGTGGTATGCGCTGCATCGCTGCACGAATACCGCTATGCTGCTGGCGATGACGTTTGCGCTGTTTTCCGGCAAAATGATGGACTCTGGCTGGCTGCCACGCGGCGAAACACACCACGCCTGGTATTTGACGCATCTGGTGTCTTGGGTGGTGCTGGTGCTTGCTCTGGGGCTGCATTTGCTGATGTCGGCTAAGGTCGGGGGGCAGCCACTGCTGCTATCGATGATGGACTGGCGATTTCGAGAGAAAGATGACCCCCGACACTGGCCGGGGCATATCGCCCAGACCTGGCATCGGCATCAGTTCAACACGCTGCGCGGCTGGCTAGCCTGGGCCCGTAGCGTCAAACTTCTAGAAGCGCTGATCTTAGTAGCGATCGCCCTGGCCTGGATCATTCCAATCTTCAAGTATTAGCCAATCTTCAGGCATTAGTAGGTGTTGCCCAACCCCGGCGGGCTAAATGTCCATGCCAACTGCCTGACCTACAACGGGTCTATCGGGAATTTCGCGATGCCGTCCTGTAGCGGAGAGTAGGGCGATTGCCCCAGACCCTCGCTCTCCAGCCCCACCATGAACACCTCTCTCTCTAAACCCGGCCCCCGAACGGCCGTTGTGATTGGCGGCAGCCTTGCCGGACTGCTCACGGGGCGCGCCCTGGCCAATCACTGCGATCGCGTGCTGATCATCGAGCGGGACTTCTATCCAAATGTGCCCGGGCCCCGCCCCGGATTGCCGAAATCTTTCTTTTTGCACGTTTTGCTGCTGCGTGGACAGCAGATTTTTGAACAGTTTTTTCCCGGCTTACGGAACGAATTGATAAATGCAGGCGCATATGAAAAATCCCGGCGGGGAGGCCGGGATGGTGGGTGAGGAGCATGCATATCCAAAAGTTTAAGAGCAGGCTATGACGACAAAGTGACATCCCAAACACATCTCTGTGAAATTAGAATTTAGGGGCTTTATTGGAAAGGAGATTGCTCGCGGATATCCCATGAGCGTCGCTTTCAAGGTCGCCCCTTAACCCCCACTCCTGAATTGCAAAACGCTTCTTCTCGACCGGCTGGCTGGCTTGTCTGGCTGATTCTTACGATTGGAATTCTTTCGGTGTCCACGGCGGCGCTGTTTATTCGGCTGGCGCTGCAAGCGGCAGGTGCAGGCGGTGCTGGGTTTAGCCTGTTTTTGGCGGCGACGCGGCTGTTGATGGCGGCGCTGATTTTGCTACCAGCGTGGCGTGGGTTTCCAGCGGAGGCGCTCCAGCGAGATAGCGCTGAGAAATCTGGTAACCCTGATAATGCGGGCAAAACCGTGCGGCGATCGCTCTTGTATTCCGCCGGAGCAGGTGTGTTTCTGGCGCTGCATTTTGCCGCCTGGATTACGTCGCTGTCCTACACGTCGATTGCGGCCTCGACGACGCTCGTAACCACGAATCCGGTGTGGGTAGCGCTGCTGTCGTGGATCTGGTTCAAGGAAAAGCCGTCGGGATTGACCAGCCTGGGCATTGCGATCGCCCTTGCAGGCAGTCTCCTAATTGGGCTGGGGAGCAGCACAGGCAGCGCAGCGGGTAGCGATCCGCTGCTGGGCAATGGGTTGGCGCTGGTGGGGTCTTGGGCCGTGAGTTTCTATTTTTTGTTGGGACGCGAGGCGCAGCGCAAAGGGTTGAGCATTGGGCATCACGCTGCCCTAGCCTACAGCGTGGCTGCGCTGACACTGCTGCCCTTGCCGCTGCTGGCAGGTCAGGGATATACAGGCTACCCGCCTGTGGTGTATGGCTACACACTGCTAATGGCGCTGTTTCCCCAGGCAATCGGACATACCAGCCTCAACTGGGCAGTCCGCTGGGTATCGCCAACCCTGGTGACACTGACGATTCTGGCAGAACCCGTTGGCTCCAGCATTCTGGGATTTCTAGTCTTTCAGGAAAACCCAGGGCGCTCCGTGCTGCTGGGGGCAGCGGTGATTTTGCTAGGGGTGGCGATCGCCGCCGTAGGAAATGCTCCCAAACCGTCTACACCCTAGCGAAAAAAGCAGCTATCCCATCCCGAAGGTGGTTCGATATTCTCAGACCGCTGTTCTGGCTGACGAGCAGGCGGCTGTGGCGGGTGCTGCTGGACTGCCGGACGGTTGCCCCGGAAGCGATTGGTCGGCTGGGGGGCAGGCGGGTTGGCAGGACGAATGGCCGGGCGGACGGACTGCCGGGGTGGCATTTGCGGTGGCGGAGACGAAGGCGCAGCAGGTGGCACAGAGACTCCAGCGGGATCGGGAAATGGAGAGAGCGATCGCTCTGGTCTGACATGCAGGCGATGGGCCGCGTAGCTGCTGGCCCCAACCGAAGGCGGAGCGCTGTCCGGGATAGGCGCTGGAGCATGGGCCGAAACACTAGCCGTCATAGTTTCCCTGGATGCAGCGCGATACGCACCGGGCGCAAACCGGCCCTGCGGCGCAGTCAACGCTTCCTCCACGGCTATCGGCAGGGTCTCCCAACTCAGCCGCTCGTTTTTCAGGACGCGCCGCAGTTGGCAGAGTACGTCTTGCAGCATGGGCGGCTGCTTGGCCCGGAGCGGCTGATAGGAGCGCAACGGATCACGACGAATCGCGGCGATCGCCCGCTGCACCGCTTGGGCGACCTGTGCGCCGTGGGTAGCCCTGCCTCGACGAATCTGATGCTGCAATCCCTGCTCAGACGTAGCGTAGAGGGCAGGCAGTTGGTTCAGCGCATAGGCGATCAGCTCCAGCCGATTGATATAAGAGGCAACCTTGGGCGGCAATGCCTTGAGCTGGCGATCGACCTCCTGCTCGACCAGAGACTCCATCGCGTTTTGGTAAATGTTCATGACGTTTTCAGTAATTTAAACTGCGATGATTAACTGCGGTGCTTTTGGGTTGTTTGGGGGCAGTTCTGAATTTGCGCTGCGGTGGCAAGCTCTCAGTAGCCAAGCCTAGCCAGCTAAGTTAGGAAGCAGCGCTGTATAGAAAAGCAAGTTAATTCAAGAGTGGAGTTGAAATAGACCAGAGCTACAGCGTTTTTGAAGCTAGTGAGGCACACGGATGGTCAATAAGCCCTTGCCTCGTGAGGGCAGCATGTGCCTCACTCCGCAAGAAAATGCTGTAGCGCTTTGAGGAAGCTCCTGACGAGACAACTTGGGTTTGCGTATGTCCAAGGGGGCACACTTTGCCGCAGCCTACAACGCTGCCATGACCGCTCGGAATGCTGAGGCTAAACGGTTAACGCCGAGAAGCGGCTAACCCGTTCAGCGCCCTCTGGCTAGGAGTCTGATGCCCTCCATGCAAACCACAGAGAGCAGAATGAGCAAGGCTAGTAAACGAAATACCAGCGCGAGTGAGAAAAGTTCTTATCGGCCTTCTTTGGCCACAAGCTGCAAGCCGTCGTAAACCGACACGTTTAACCCGCAACCAGTAGTAGATCTGCTTAGCGCTCCCAGACTCGCTGGTCTGAAAGCAGGCACCCTTACAAAACAAACGCAGACTAATCTGAGTTTTCTCAGTATAACCCGCGATCGCCCTATCTAGCCCAAAAGCCCCTGAGGAAATCCCTGACATGGTTACCCTTAATCCGACAGTGTTATCCGAAATACGGCAGATTCCGACGCTAGTAGGCCTGCTGATAAACCTTTTGGCAGTTCTGCTAGCAATTCCAGGGCATCAGCCCTGATTCACAGTTGCGACTAGCAATACTGAGCAGCAGACTACAGCAGTACTTACACGTAATAAAAATCAGTGTGATTGCATTATAAGATGCACGAAAGACAGAGGCTCTACGCATAAATACGTAAAGCCCTGCGAACTTTCTGTAAATCTACGGGACTGCTTTACACTCCCAAGGTGAGAAAATAGGCTATTTCCAAGTTGTTCCTGATTTCTGGCTAACTAAGAGTTGCGTCGCAGTGGGGAGCAAGAACTCTTGTTCCTTTTCCTCTGGGAGAGGGCTAGGGTAAGGTCTGCAAGACGCTCAAGCACGAGAGTCATACGTCTGCCTGACAACACCAAAATCTGCGATTTTGACTCAAAAGCTGAGAAATTAAACTACTTTTCGTCCTGCGGCTGGATTTTTTCGCGCTGCGGCTGGATCAGCAGGGACAGCCCGACCGTCCAGGCGATCGCCATTAGCCAGCCGCCCAGAATATCGCTGGGATAATGCACGCCCAGATAGAGCCGCGTCCAGCCGATTGCTAAGACAAATAGCACCCCAAACAGCGTGGCCCACGGTCGCCAGCGCGACGACCCCAGCAAGATCAGCAGCACAACTACGATGGCAACGCTCGTCATGGCGTGGCCGCTAGGAAACGAGAAATCATGCGGACGGGGTGCGCCAGACTCCCACAAAAAGGGGCGATCGCGCTTCCATAAGTCCTTGAGGCCAATGTTGATCAGGGTGCTGCCAGATAGGGACAGCACCACGTAGAGGAGCGATCGCCAGCGTTGCAGCGGAACTAGGGCGATGGCCATCAGCCCCGCCAGCGGCGGCAAGATCCAGGGCGACCCCAACCGCGTCATCCCCTGGGCGATCCGGTCGAGCGCAGGCGTGCTAGCTGCATGAACGGCCTGCAAAATCGGCTCATCCCAGGGAAAATTGCCCAATTTCCAAACGCCAAAGCCCAGCAGCCCAAAGCCCGCCAGCGGCAGCCCCACGCCCAAAATCCACAGGCTGCTTACGGGAGACGGGACTACGGTGATTTCTTCCTGGATTAACGCCTCTTTGACTTCCTCGACCATGCTTTGCTCCTTATCCCTTCTGCCCGATACCCATTCTCTACCCCAACGCTACTGGTAAAACTGCAAGAAGATCCCAAAAAAAATCTGGATTGAAACCCCAAAATCGCCCACCCAAAATCGCCCACCCAAAATTGCTCTGAGTGTGGCACAAATTAACCCGCACGACCGCTTCTTGTGTCACAAACGGGTTTTCTGAGCAGCACTGGGCAGCGCTGGGGAAAGGGCAGAAAGAATAATTTTTTTAACGAGTTTTTTGTCCTGGCGGGTGTCTTCCTGGAGTTGGCCTATACTGCCATCAGATCTGGGGTCAGTTCACGAGTTGGAGAGGATGAACCATGCTCACGCCTCGCAAACGGACTGCGCTAGGGCTGGCGATCGCCATTGGCCTATCTGGCTTGTTTCTGTCTCTGCTGTTGGGCATCCGAGTGACAGGGGCGATCGCTGACGATGCTCTACCTGCCAGCAGCGCTGATCCCTACCTGCAACCCGCGCCGACTCAACCCGTTGGCTATTACGACTATTTTGGCAAGCTGCTCAGCCCTACCGAAGCGCGATCGCTCGTGGCCAGCATCGGGCTAGACCCAGACGACCCCACCGCCTATCCCCGCATTGGCGCAGTCGAGATTACAGAAACGCTGCTCAAGCAGGGGCGCGAAATTTTCTTTGACCGCGATGTGGGCGATATGTTTGGCTTGCAGCGTGTCTTTGGCTTTCAAAATGGCGTGACCCGCTTGCTGCCGGAATATATCCTGGCGGTGCTGCGGCAGGGCATGGTGCCCACCAGCAACCTCAAGATTTACCCCTTGCGACGAATCCAAGTGGGCGATCGCACGTTGTTCCCAGCGGTGCCCGTCAGCACGGGGTTTGAGCTAAAGCGCCACGGCTTCCGGTTTCGCACGCTGGGCGATATTTTCCAAAGCTTTTTGCCGATCGGCCTCAAGCTCTCTGGCGACATCACCTGTGCCGTTTGCCACGCCATGCTTGATCCCAAAGGCAATGTGCTAGACGGCGTACCCAACGGCGACCTGAATATTCCACTGTTCATTGCGCTGGCTCCCAACAGCGCTGCTGGGTTTGCCCGGTTGAATTTCGACCCGCTCGATCCCCAGTTTCAGGGCAATGGGAAGCAGATTATTGACAGTAATGGCCAGCTTGTGACGCTGCCCGACCCCAAAAAGCTGGAATTTGCCTTTGACAGTGCTGTCATGGATGTGCCCCAAGGCAACTTTGAAAGCTCTCCTGATCGAATCAACAACACCACGCAAATTCCCACTGCGTTTAGCTTTCAAAATCGACCGTTTGGTTTTGATGGCAACTTTGCAGTCGGGCCCTTTGGTGGACTCAGCGCGATTAACAACGCAGTGCATTCCTCCGAGGTGAATCTGCTGGCGGCAGCGCAACGCAGCGCCGAAGCGCTAGGTATTGACCCCGAAGTGTATTTGGGGGTGGTGCTGCAAAATGCGGTCGATCGCAAGATTCGCCTACCGGAGGGAGATACCGTTAAGCCGTCGGTGTGGCTGCGGCAGGTCGCGCCCGATCTCACAAAAGCAGAACTGGAAGATCAGATCCCTGCGCCAGGTGCGGGCACCTATCCGCTGCTGGAGCCGAGCCTGTTTACCTACAACGGGCTGATCTTTACGCCAGACAGCGATCGCAAAACTGACATTGCCAGCGGCCCCTTCCTGTTCGCCAACAATGCCATGGCTGCGTGGCAAGATAGCCTAGTGCCGCCGCCCAACCGCAGCGAGGAAAACCGTCTGGCGTTGGAGAGTGGTTCTGTGGCACGGGGAGCCAAGGTGTTTGAACAGGCGAGTTGCGCGACTTGCCATCTTCCACCGTTCTACACGGACAACAAGATTCATGCGATCGCCGAAATTCAGACCAATCCGGCTCGTGGGCGATCGCGCTTGGGGTTGGAGAGATTTTTAGTGCCGCCGAAGCTCTACACCTTCGATACACCCGTGCCGCCCCCTGCTGAGGCTGCTACGCTGGATGTGCCAACCGAAGGCATCGCCGATAGCCCGACCAGCCTGCCAAAGGGCATCTCGCCAGACGGCGGCTACAAAACTCTGTCGCTGCGCGATTTATTTATCACTGCGCCCTATCTACATGATGGTGGGGTTGCGGTGAGCAAAAATGCGCTGATGATTAAAACAGATGGCTCTTTTGAAGTTATCAATCCGCGCCAAGTGGGCCTATCAGCAACACTCTCGCGAGGCATTCTACCCGATGCCGCCAATAGCCTTACGGCTTTGGTCGATCGCCAGCTCCGCGCCCTAGTTGTCGCCGCCAATCAAGCCGATCCCGCCTTGGTTCGTAGCAATTTAGATGGAACTGGGCACCCCTACTATGTAGATGCGGAGGCTGGCTTCACCCCGCGCCAACAACGCGACCTGATCAACTTTTTGATGGCTATTGACGATAACCCGGGTCAGTACTAGCTCAAGGCTGATTTGGCAAAATTATTTGGACAGCACTAGCTCCCACTCCTGGCTGGTGGCATTCCACACCGGAGCCACTGTTTCACCCACCACATAGGGGCCCCAGTAGCGGCGCGAACCATCCTGGGCAAAGGCGGTAATCACGTCACCCGCCTGCACCCGCAAATCCGCTTCGCCTTCGGGCAGCGCCAGCAGCAGACCTTTGGTGCTGCCTTCCTGCGGCGCAAAGTCCCAATGGATGGGTTCAGGATAACGCTCGGAGCCGTCTGCGTTGCGGGTCTTCGTTTGGCGAGAGAGCAGCGCGACCCGCACGGGATGGTCGGTCTGGTTGCTGACTCGTAGGGCCCCTGCCTGGGCGATCGCACTCTGAGGAGCGGGGGCAGCGGGCACAGCGCTGGGCGTGGCTGCGGGGGCAGCACTAGGGGAGGCAGCACTAGGGGAGGCAGCGGGGGCAGGGCTGGGCACGGCGGGCGGACGAGGTTCATCTTCAGCCGGAGACGGGGCGATCGGAGACGGCACGCCTTCATACTGAATGGAAATTTGGAACTGACTTAGGAACCAAACCGTCAACCCCAACAGCACAACGCCAATGGCAGCAGGGTAAACACCTCGCTTCGTCATGATTTTCATCTTCTGCCCCTGCTCTCGATGGATGCCCAATAGATGCCCAGTAGATGCCCAGTAGGATGCACGAACCTGATATGTAACGAGCTATGTGAACTTTCTCCTCTAATCTAATCAGTCAGACTAGGTTTGCGGACGGCAAAATGCTAGATAAATGCTAAAAGTTTGGGGCGATCGCCCCAGGATGACCCAACTCGTCCCAAATCCCCCTAAACACACCGAGCGATCGCCCCCCATGCTAAAACGGATGAGAATCACCGCTATTTCCATAAGTACTAACACTTACGCTTCAATCTATTCTTTCCTTTAAGTTGCTCTACCTATGGCTCAAACTCCTACTCCGCGCGTCTTGCTCGTCGAGCCAGATGAGGTTCTGGCCCACAGCCTGAGCAACGACCTGCGCGAATCGGGCTACGAAACGGCGATCGCCCACGACTACACCACGGGGATTCGCCAGGCCGCCGAATTTCAGCCATCGCTGATTGTGATCGACCGGATGCTGGGCGGCGAGTCGGGTCTATCGCTCTGCCAGCAGCTACGGGCCAGTGGAGCGCGAGTTCCTGTGGTGCTGCTGATGGCGCGGGATCTGGTGGATGACCGGGTGGCCTGTCTGGAGGCCGGAGCCGACGACTATTTTCTCAAGCCCTATCGCAGCGAAGATTTTCTGCGCCTGGTGCAGCTTTACCTGAAGCCAGACACCTCCGGCAGCGAACAACTGCGATTTGCCGATCTGGTTTTGGATCTGTCTACCCGCTGCGCCCTGCGGCAAGATCGGGTGATTGACCTCACCATGAAAGAGTTTGAACTGCTGAAATACCTCATGGAGCATCCGCGAGAAGTGTTAACGCGGGAGCAAATTCTAGAAAACGTCTGGGGCTACGACTTTATGGGGGAGTCGAACGTAATTGAGGTGTATGTGCGCTATCTGCGGCTCAAGATCGAAGACGAAGGCGAAAAACGGTTAATCCAGACGGTGCGCGGCGTTGGTTATGTTTTACGAGAAGCGTGAAAGGTTGGAAATGTTGGAAATGAGTGATATGAATCGCTGGCTGAAGCGGGGATTTCGCGTGATCTGTATGACGAGCGCAGTCGGATTGAGCGCCCTGCTGCTGGGCTGTAGCCCTAGCCCATCGGAGGTGTCGATGCCAGAGGTGCCCGCCGGCGGTGGCCCACAGGAAACGGCAACCCAACCCTTTCGGGGGCAGGTTTTGCCGATTTCGGCAGAAGTGGAAATCGGTAATGAGCAGATTCAGCTAGAGGTGGCCCGCACGCCCCAAGAGCAGGCGATGGGGCTGATGTTTCGCACCGAACTGCCGCCCGATCGGGGAATGCTGTTTCCGTTTGAGTTTGCGCGGCCGGTGCAGTTTTGGATGCAGAACACGCTGATTCCGCTGGATATGGTGTTTTTGCTGGATGGCGAGGTGAAGGAAATTGTCGCCAGTGCGCCGCCCTGTGAAAGCCAGCCCTGCCCCACCTATGGCCCGACGAGGCAACGGGTGAACCAGGTGATTGAACTGGCCGGAGGACGAGCGGCGGAACTGGGCTTGCAGGTGGGCGATCGCCTCGATATCCGCTTTCTGGACGCGCCCCGCCCAGCCAATGCCGCTCCTTAGTGAAGGATTATGTCTGTTTGACAAGCTTTGCCCTTGATTCGATGGTGAATTCGGGAATGTCGTGCAGTTCGGTCGCCTCCAGCGCGTACTGTTCGCAGACCAAACTGAGGCGATCACCCTCGGTTTTCAGACTGTTGATGGAATGCGTCAGGTTGCCCTGAAACCACACCAGCGTATTCACCCGTGGGCGAATCTGCCCCACCTGCTGGCGGTGGTTTCGCAGCACCAACTCCCCGCCCTGCAACGGCTCCGGCACCTGCACATACAGCACGCTGACGCAGACGGGCGGCTCGATGGTTTTGCAATAGGATCGCAGCGATCGGTCAATATGCGGATCGACCCGTGATCCGCCCTTGAGCAGCAGCGGGTTCAGATAAAAGGCGTTGCAGTCGGACTGGAGCGCTTTGTCCAGATAGGGTTTGAAATAGGGAAACTGGGCTTCGACGTGCGATCGCCCTTCGCCGCGAAACACCACCGAGAACCCCTTCGTGCCCACAAAATCCCGGTTCAGATTATTCACTGCAAAATAGCGGCAGGCGCGAATCTGCCCCCGCAACTCGGTGAGATAGTCGTCGGAGAATACGTTTTGCTGCTGGCGGAAGTAGGGCATGGAGGGATGCGGCAGAGGGTAAATAAACTGAGTTCGACAGGGTAGAAACGTTTATGAGGAAAAGCTCAGACTGGATTTGAAGTTAACACTGATCAGCTATGACCTCCGTCGTATCGCGCCTCCAGATCGCCCAAATCTTCTATGACCTTGACGACTTTTGCTGAGCCTTCCTGTAGCCTTCTAAGCGGTCGAACTCACGTTAAACCAACATCATACGGACTTTGCGTAGATCCGCTGGGGTTCTGGCGCATTTTGGGCGATCGCCCTTGTCTTTGTCCCCAAAAGTGGCACACCTTTCCGTAAATCAATCATGGTAGCCGTCGAAAACCTTCCGTTATGCTGAGCCTAGACAGCAAACAAATGTCCATCATCGTGGATATCTGGTCAGCTTCTAAACATATAGAAATCTAAAGTAGAAATCTAAAGAGACCTAGAACTATAGAGCCAGCGTTAATTTCCAGCTTTCGCTTTGGCACTTTAGGTCAGTTTAGGTTAAGTTTGGTAACAGCCCTAGCGATCGCGCCAACCGCAAAATCGCTGGCACAGTTGCCGTAGACTTGTCGGCTTGCCGCCCTCAGGGTGCCCAGGCAGATCCTCGCCAACTTCTTCACCAATCCGCACACGTTATGCAGGCAAGGTCCACCAACCAGTCCATCGACGCTTCTAACCCTCTTTTAGGGATGACATCTGCCTTCGTGGACAGCGCCAGCCTGTCGGCGACCGAAGAAACGCTCGATACGATGGAACCGACTCATTTTCGCGGGCATTATGCAAGCTGCATGGAAATGCTGGCAGACGCGCCGACGGTTGTCGCTTACCTGGATGATCACCGCACCTGGTTTCGCCGCTGTGCCCAGCCGATGGATGCGGCTCCCCTAGGAGACAACGGCTATGCCCTGACGATTGGTCGTTTTGGCGCATTTGGCTATGAGGTGGAACCCAAAATCGGCCTGAACCTGCTGCCTCAGGATCAACGCGGCTTCTATCGAATTGAGACAATCGACATCCCGGACTACGTTGCACCGGGCTACGAGGTGGATTTTCAGGCTGCGCTGCACATGGTTCAGCCCACAGATGCACTCGCAGATACCACTGCGGAACCAATGCTGACTCGTGTAGAGTGGGAGCTTGACCTAGCGGTTTCGATTCAGTTCCCCCGTTTTATCCAGGCGCTCCCCAAGGCGCTGGTGCAAACGACGGGCGATCGCCTGCTGAACCAGATTGTGCGCCAGGTTTCTCGCCGCCTCACCCACAAAGTGCAGGACGATTTTCACAGCAGCCACGGCATTCCCTTTAGCCGCAAGCGGAAGTGGAGCTAGGGCAAAGTCCCGTCCTTCTCACGGCGCTGTTTCTGAGGCAAGCGAATCCTAGCCCTGACCCCTGCCCCCTGACATACTATGGGAACGTCGCCTCGACAGGTTTGGGGGCAATGATGGGGGTCATGCCACTTTTTTCATCTTTCCTGAAATCGTCTTCTATCCCGTCGCTTCGCCTTGGGCTATGTGTTGGGCTGTGGCTCTGTGCGGGTCTGCCTGCCAGCGCTCAGGTGCGCGGAGACACCACGCTACCTACGCCAACCCAGGTACAGCGCCAGGGCAACGAGTTTGAGATTACGGGCGGCACGCAGCGGGGCGGCAACCTGTTCCACAGCTTTGAGCGGTTTTCGCCGGGCGATCGCACTGTCACGTTTCGCAATGTGGACACTGTAGAGCGATTGATCACTCGCGTCACGGGCGGTTCGGTTTCGGAAATCAACGGCATCCTCCGCCTGTTGCAGAGCAACGGGCAAATTAGCTCCGCCGATTTCTTCCTGATCAACCCCAGCGGCATTTTATTTGGAGAGAATGCTCGCCTGGACGTGGGCGGTTCCGTCATTTTCAGCACCGCCGAACGGATTCGCTTTGCCGATGGCACTCAGTTCAGTGCCCGCAATCCGCAAGCGTCGCCGCTGCTGACCGTCAGCATTCCTACCGGGCTACAATTTGGCCCTGCGCCTGCGCCGATTGTGAATGCATCCTTTAGCGAGGCGGCAAATTTTTCGCGGGCGCTACGTAGAGCGGGCTATTTCGGAACATCGAGATACGCTGGGCTAAGCGTGTTGCCGGATCGGGCGATCGCCCTGATCGGCGGCAATCTGGCGTTTCCAGGCGGCGAAATCACCGCACCGGGCGGGCGCATCGAGTTGGGCAGCGTGGCTCAGGCGGGCACGGTCGGACTGGTTCCCACAGCACAGAGCTGGTCGGTGGATTACGCCGACGTGCGGGCGTTTGGGCAAATCAACCTGACGGGCTTTGCGGATATCAGCGCCAATGGCGATCGCGGTGGGATAATTCGCCTGCGGGCCAGCGAGATTCGACTGGATGAGGAATCCTACATCAGCACCGACACGCTGGGCAGTTTGGCGGGCGGGCGCATCACGATTCGGGGCGATCGCCTCACCCTGCTCAACGGCTCCCAGATTTTTGCCAATACCCGAAGCAGCGGCCCGGCTGGACGCATTGACCTGCTGGCGACGAGTCAAATCCAAATCGTAGGGGCAGTGGTGGGCAGCGACGGCCCGGAAAGCAGCGGTGTATTCGTGCGGGTGCAGGACGGCGCGACGGGCAACGGCGGGCGCATCGTGCTGACGACCGGGCAGCTTAACCTGCTGGACGGCGGGCAGATCAGCCTCGACACGATTGGCAACGGCCAGCCGGGAAGTTTGCAAATCCTGGCCGATGAGATCAACATTACTGGCGTAGCGCTCGATGGGCAGGGCAACCCCATTGCGGGTGATCTTGCGGGTGATCTAAGTTTGCCGGTTCCCAGCACGCTGTCGGCTGTGATTTCTGGCTCCCAGTCGTTTCAGCCCACCGACGCAATTCCCAGCCAGATCGAGATTCAGACCCGGCGGCTGCGGGTGCAAGACGGCGCGACGATTCAGACCTCGACCTTTGGCGTTGCGGATGCAGGCAACCTGAGCATTTGGGCGAGTGAGCGGGTCGAGGTGCAGGGACTCTCTCCGGCAACGTCAGACACGATAGCCGTGCCCGCAGGCATCTTTAGCCAGTCGGGCGGCACACCGAGAACCCCCTACGTCTTTGCGCCGGGGGCGACGGGACGGGGGGGCGACCTGTCCATCGCCACGGGGGAACTCGTAGTGCGAGACGGAGCCTACATCGCCACGGGCAGCTTTGATGCCAACCCAAATGCGCTGGGAGCGGGAAATCTGACCCTAGCGACTCGCTCGGCAACGCTGGAAAACCAGGGCAATATCGTCGCCAATACCAACTCTGGCGTGGGCGGCAACCTGAGCCTGACAGCGCAAGACTATCTCCTGCTGCGGCGCAACAGCCAGATCAGCACGTCGGCGGGCATTGCAGGGCAAGCGGGCGATGGCGGCAACATTACGCTGCGGGCAGATTTCATTCTGTCGGTGCTGATGGAAAACAACGACATCACGGCAAACGCCTTCACGGGCAATGGTGGCGCGGTCAATATTTTCACCAGGGGCATTACAGGCATTCTGCCGCAGCCGCAACTCACGCCCCAGAGCGACATTACAGCGACCTCTGAGCGGGGCAACAGCGGTACAATTACCATTACCACGCCGCCTAGCACCGATCCGACGCAGGGCGTAACCGAGTTGCCTGCTGCACCCGTGGATGCGTCCCGGCTGATCGCCCAGCGGTGTGCGGCCAGTTCGGCGATCGCCACTGAGCGCAGTGCCTTTGTGGTCACCGGTCGCGGTGGTTTGCCCCCCAGCCCCAATCAGGCGATTGATCTCCCATCGATTCGGGTTTCCTGGGCGGAGGTCGCGCCTTCCAGCAGCGTGAACGCACCCATTCATGCCCCTACCGCTACACAGGCAGCGCTTCTAGACACGGCTAACCTGGACACGGCCAACCTGGACACGGCTAACCTGGACTCTGCCAATCGAACGGTTTCGTTCGTGCCGGATGACCCAAATTCCCGAACCTCGCCGCTGACCTTGCGAAAGCCATCGGATGTCGCTTTGTCGCCAACGACAAGATCGCTGCAAGAAGCGCGGGGCTGGCAGCAGACCGCCACGGGCGAGGTGGTGTTGCTGGCAAATCCGCCGGAAGCAGAAAGCTTTCAGGGGGTTCAGCCGTTGCCGTCGGGATGCGTTGCACCGGGCTAGGGAAAGTTGCTGAGGTTGATGGGGAAAGTCGGGGAAGACTGGGATGGGGCGATCGCCCTTCATCCTTGCTTCCTGGGATATCCGTAAAACCGAACCGCTTCAACCGCAAAGCCGCGAATTAGACTGGAGGAAAGGTTTCTTGCAGTGTTGTAATCCTTAGCAGGGATGGCGTTGATGCAATTCAGGTCAAACGCAATCCAGGTTTACGTTCGTTCCTTCAACGTCCTAAGTAATTGAGCATTATTGAGAGGTCAAGATGAGCCTTTTTACGTTTCTTGCGCTGGTGATTTACATCGGGGGTGCCTGGAAATTTTGGACCGGCTTTAACCGCACGAATTTCAACCAAAACCGTCTGATGCTGACGCTGCTCTGGCCGGTAATGCTGCTGAATGCGTCCTATCGGCAAAACTTTAGACGGGCGCTAAAGGGCTAGTTCAAAGACGAGCCAGTTAACGAGCTAATTCAGCTTAATTTCAAACCTGGCATCAACGGGCTGCTTTAATCCAGCGGCCCGTTGATTTGTGCGTTCAGGCCATAGACCTGACGGCTGCCCACCAGCGCCACCAGCGTCACCTCCTTTTCGTCGCCCGGTTCAAAGCGCACCGCCGTTCCTGCCGGAATGTCCAGCCGCATTCCTCGCGCCTGGTTGCGGTCAAACGAGAGCGCCGCATTCACCTCAAAAAAGTGGAAATGGGAGCCGACCTGGATGGGGCGATCGCCCGTATTGGCGACCATCAACGTTACCGTCGGACGGCCCGCATTGAGTTCGATGTCGCCAGGTTCAGTGAAGAGTTCGCCAGGAATCATAGGCAGGGGTTGTGGGGTTGGGATCATGGGGCGTAACAGATGAAAGCGATGAAGCTATGCCACCCTTTCATCCATCCTCCATCCTCATCGAGCATTATCGAATCGGATCATGCACGGTCACTAGCTTCGTCCCGTCGGGGAAGGTGGCTTCGACCTGTACTTCGTGGAGCATTTCGGCGATGCCGTCCATTACGTCGCTGCGGCTGAGGAGGGTGGTGCCGTAGGTCATCAGATCGGCGACGGTGCGCCCTTCCCGTGCGCCTTCCAGGATTGCGGCGGAAATGTAGGCGACGGATTCGGGATAGTTGAGTTTCAGACCTTTGGCTTTGCGGCGCTCGGCCAGCAGGGCGGCAGTAAAGATGAGGAGTTTGTCTTTTTCCTGGGGAGTCAGTTGCATGGTGTGGGCGATCGCAGCGTCAGCATCATCAAAAGCATCGGGTCATCGGGCAGCAGCAGCGCGGGTCAGGGGGATGCGGGCATAACCAGGCTCCACCCAGCAGACCAGCGCCCAGCCCAGCCAGATTCTACGGCATTATAGGCAATCTAAACCGCGAGAAATTGTTTATTTCTTTGCGCTTTTGGCAGAATCAATGAGTTCGATCCAGTCTCCAGCGACACGGGCGATCGCCCCACCAGGAAACGGATCGGTCTGGCTGCGGTTGGGTGCGTCGAGCAGTGCCAGCAGTTTTTCCACCGGCTCAAAGCCGGGGGCTTCCGGCAGATGGCGGGCAAGAAACTGGCGCAGGGCGCGGCGCTGGAGAGCGAGGGGCGCAGTTTGCAGCGTGGGTCGATGGAGTTGGGGATGCTCGTCTGGCAGGGCGGCGGGCGGAAGTGCCCGGTGCAGCAGATCGGCAGCGGCAGATTCCAGGTAGTCCACGTCGGCGCGGAGCAGTTCGGCGGTGTGGGCCAGAGCCGCCTCTGCCTGGGGATTCAAGTGCGCTTTTAGGGCGGGCAAGATGTCCTGGCGGATGCGGTTGCGGGGATGGCGCAAATCCTGATTGGTGCTGTCTTCCCACACGCGCAAGCCCCGCGACTGGCAAAACTCGGCGGTTTCGACCCGGCGCACATCCAGCAGCGGCCGCACCAGCACCACCCTGGGGCACAGTTCGCGCCGCCAAGTGAGGGATTGCAGTCCGTCGGCTCCGCTGCCGCGCACTAGGTTATACAGCAGCGTTTCGGCGCGATCGCTCATTGTGTGGCCGGTTGCAACGCGGGAATAGCCGTGGGCACGGGCGATCGCCCCCAGCACGTCATAGCGCCACGCCCGCGCCGCCGCCTCGCTCGCCGGAATATCTGCTGCCGTTTCAATGAACACCGGAACGCCCCAGGATTCCGCCAGCGATCGCACGTAGTCGGCATTTGCCCCAGCATCCGGTCGCCAGCGGTGGTTGCAGTGGGCGATCGCCAGTTCCCATCCCCACTTGGGCTGCAAGTCCAGCAGCAGTTGCGCCAGACACAGCGAGTCTTGGCCGCCCGACACTGCCACCAGGAGGCGATCGCCCCTGCAAAACAACTGCCGCTGCCGGATGCCCCGGTGCAACTGAGCATGAAGCGGTGTCCAGGGGGAAAGAGTCATAGGTTTAGCAGGGAGCAGAGCCGGGGATTTCCCTGAATTCCCCTGAGTTTTCTAATAATCGTCCTCTCGATACACCTCGTACACCTCATCTCGGCGGCTGTAGATTTCGTCGCGGGGGGGACGACCGGCCCGTTCTCGCGGCCCGCTGCTGCGCTCTTGCCGGGGTCGTTCTGCCTGGAGCAGCTTTTGGTTTTCGGGGAAAAACTCTAGGCGAATCCGGATGCGGCCGCGCTGCCAGCCCTGGTTACCAAACCGCAACACCTCGCAGCGAGCGCCATCGCCAAACCAGTCCTCACACTCATCCGACCATTCGCCCTGCTGCTCGCTGACCGCCTGCGCCAGCGCATCCAAAAATTCGCCCACCTTAAAGGTAGGATTGCTCATCAGCACTCGTCCTACGCTGACATAAATCACTTCGTCATCACTCAGCGGCGTTGGCAGTTGATTCATAGTTTTTGAATTTCTTTGGAATTTCTGTAGAACTTTGCTGATAGGGTTTTGCTGACAGGGCTGCACTTAACTTATGGAATTTGGCTGGTGGAGCAGGGCTGGACTGGCAGAATTTTGGCTTACAGGAACCAGCCATAGCTGTGTAGCCCCTTGCCCAGCAGGTTCACGCCGAGGTAGCACACCCACACCACCAAAAAGCCCGATGCCGCCAGGATCGCCGGACGACGACCCTGCCAGCCGCGTGTGATGCGGGCATGGAGATAGGCCGCAAAGACCAGCCAGGTAATCAGCGCCCAGGTTTCTTTGGGGTCCCAACTCCAGTAGGAACCCCAGGCTTCGTTGGCCCAGACGGCTCCGGCGATGATGCCGATGGTAAGCAGCGGGAAGCCCAGCCCAATGATTCGATAGCTGATATTGTCGAGGGTGTCGGCTAGGCTGAGGCGTTGGGGAGACAAGGGCGCGGCGGCAACGGCAGGCGCAGTTTCCAAGACAGCAGTATTGCCAGGGCTGGCGGTGCGTGGCTCCAGGGTGTCCACCGCCTGACCTGCCCGCTTGATGCGATAGCGCGCATCCCGGAAACCACCCGTGCCGACGGAACTGCCCCGCAGTTCCACCTCCTGCCCCCGCGTCACAATCAAAAAGGCGATCGCCATTAGCGCACCCACCATTAGCGCCGCGTAGCTCAGCAGCATGACGCTGACATGCATCATCAGCCAGTTAGATTTCAGCGCAGGCACCAGCGGCTCGGAATGCTGCATGGCATCGGGCAGAGACAGCGCCGCAAAGGCCGCGATGCCCATCGCCACGGGTGCGGTGACGGCTCCTACTAGGCGGCTGCGGCTCATGTTTTCCGCCAGCAGGTGCATCGCAGTAATGCCCCAGGCAACGAAAAACAGCGATTCGTAAAGATTGCTGAGGGGGAAATAGCCGCCCTCGATCCAGCGGGCACCCAATAGCCCCGCGATGCAGAGATTGGCGATCGCCATCCCCGTCGTTCCCGCCGTTTGCAGGTAGGGCACGGTGGGAAACGCCGCGCCTGCCCAATATACCAGCATCGTCACAAACAGCACCGCAAAGGCGGCATTATCCAGCCAGCCCTGGAGTGAAACCAGATTCATTCAGCAAACCTCTCCAACACAGATCCAACAAGCTCCAGCAAGACAGATGCCAGTGGGCAAAAGGACGACCCAGGCGACCCACAGATGGAAGCAAAGACAGCGTAGAATTCGCCAATTTGCTCCCTAAGTGGTGGAAACAGCGGTTCAGACTATTGCTTTGAACGGCATCGCTCTGAACAGCATTGCTCTGAATGGCATTGCTTTGAACGGCATCGCTCTGAACAGCATTGCTCTGAACAGCATCGCGCTTAGGGTTTTGCGCTGCATCGCTTCCGTTCTCTATCCTACCGAACTAGCAGGGCAATCGCCCGAAAAGCCTGCAAAGCCGATCGTTGCGTCTACAGATTCCAGAGATTCCAGAATTCCAGGCTTTCAGGAATCGCGCAGAGATCATCGCGCAGAGATCGTAGATGGGGAAACGGAAATGGGCGATCGCATCCCATAACCCCAGTCCACCGCCGTCTACTTAAGAATTACGACAGAATTTCAGCACATTGTTGCGAAACAAGACATCTCTTCTATAATCATCCGGTATTGTTCCGCAAGCTTCATCAGACAAGCGGCTAGCTGCATAGAGGGCATTCGATTGCAAAGGTGTCATTGATTCAATGCCACATCAATGCAGCATCAATGCAGCCCGTATCGAGCTTGCCGGATTGCCTCAAGGGGATAGGCTAGTTCGTCGAGTTGGCCAAGCATCGACCGTCCCATTAAAACATGACCCACGAAACGTGACCCATGAAACGTAACCAAGACGTTACCCAAACGTGACTTGTAGACGTTCCTTGGAATTCCTTGAAACTCTAGGTGTGAGACTCATGAAAAAACATCTGATCGGTACTAGTTTTTCGACTGTTTTTTCGATGTTGACCCTGGCGGCGATCGCCGCTGTGCCTGCTCAGGCGGAAACCGTCACCACCGTCCGCTACGACTGCGCCAGAGGGCAGAGCTTTCGGGCAGAATATTACAGCGATCGCGCTCGAATTGCCTTCGTCGATCCGGTCACAGACGGCATCTACGGCGACATCATCGAGCTACCTCAAACCAGCGACGACACCTACAGCGATGGCACCTATACCCTATCGACCGGGGACGATTTGGAATCTGCGTCTATAGATGTCGAAGGCGGAACTGACTCCACACGCTGCGTGGCTCGCCTCATTGGGGTTGCCGAAGTGATCGAAGTGAGTGAAGTCGAAGTGACCACCCGCCCTGCCAACGTGCCCCGCTTTAACCGACCGACGCTGGTGCAGCAAACCCAGGTACAGCCCGTCCCACGTCCTGCGCCCGCTCCTGCGCCCGCCCCTGCCCCTGCCCCTGCGCCCATTCCTGGTTTGTGGTAGAGCCGCGTTGCGATTCTCGGAGGCTGTGTTTCGCGCCAGCGTAAGGCATCCAAGCCCCATAGGGTGGTGTGTTACGACTACGCCTTACTGCACCCTGCAACACGGTCTACCCACGCTCTACCAACGATCACCCGATCTCTCACAGACCCCGATTGACACGAGCAGGCAATCGGGGTTTAGCTTTTGTAGCAGAATTCAAGCATTGGACTGGTAATCCAAGCGCAATCCAAGCGCAATCTAAAATCCAAAATCGGTACACCGAACTCAGTCCGAGTTATGCTGCAAGGTAAGGCGTGCTGGCACTCCTCCAACTCCCAGCCCCTCACCTCTTAACGCTATGTCCATCCGTCTCCCCGATGCCCAAAACCTGTTGAGCGACCTGATCGCCCGCTACAGCCCCCGCGTGGACTATCTTTCGATTCGGCTAGAAGAATCGGAAGCCACCGACATTTTGCTGCGGGGGGGCAAGGTGGAAACCCTCAGCGAAGGGATTGCCGTGGGCGGGCAGGTGCGGGCTTGCTATCGGGGTGGCTGGGGCTTTGCCAGCTTCAATCGGCTGGAAACGCTGGTGGAGCGAATTGAAGAGGCGATCGCCGCGGCCCGGCTTGTCGGCGACGATGAAACCCTGCTGGCCCCGGTCGATCCGGTTCGCGATAGCCGCCCCCTCGTGCTGGCAGGCACAGACCCGCGCCATGTCCCCCTCGCCCGCAAAAAGGAACTCTGTAGCCACTATGCCAACATTCTTCGCAGCGTAGACGATCGCATTACCACCACCTCCGTCCGCTATGGCGACAGCATTCAGCACATGCTGCTGGCCACCTCCGACGGAACGCTGATCGAGCAGTCTTGGGCGGATATGGAAATGCGCTTTGCCGCCACCGCTCGCAATGGAGAAACTGTGCAAACGGGGCGCGAAACGACGGGTTCCCGCAAAGGCTATGAGGATTTGGAAAACCTGGACGAGCAGGTGCGCGGCGCGGCGCAGCGGGCGGTCAATGCGCTCTCACTGCCGCCTGTCAAGGGCAATACCTATACCGTCGTCATTGATCCCATCCTGACGGGGCTGTTTGTGCATGAAGCGTTTGGGCATCTGTCGGAAGCCGACATGACCTACGAAAACCCTGATCTAATGGAAGTGATGACGCTGGGGCGACGGTTTGGCTCGCCAGAGCTGCAAATTTTTGACGGCGCGGCCCCAGAGGGACATCGCGGCAGCTATGCCTATGACGATGAGGGCGTGCCCGCGACCACGACGCAGTTAATTCAGGACGGCGTGCTGGTGGGGCGGCTGCATTCCCGCGAAACGGCGGGCAAGCTGGGTGAAGCGGCTACTGGAAACGCCCGCTGTCTGGACTATCACTATCCGCCGCTCGTCCGCATGACCAACACCTGGATCGCCCCTGGCACTACGCCTGTCGCCGACCTCTGTGCCGATATCCAGGAAGGGGTCTACGCCCGCAACTGGATCGGCGGCATGACCAACGGCGAAATGTTTACCTTTACCGCAGGCGAGGCCTGGATGATTCGCAATGGGGAACTGGCGGAACCCGTGCGCGATGTGACGCTATCGGGCAATGTGTTCACTACGCTGGCGGATATTGAGGCGATCGCCGATGATTTTCTGTGGGACGAGTCGGGCGGCTGCGGCAAGGGCGGCCAGAGCGGGCTACCCGTGGGCTGCGGCGGTCCCAGTCTCCGCATTCGCAATATCGTCGTCGGCGGCGAAGTGCCCGAAGAATAGGCCTGCACACTAACCCAATCCGCCAACTCAGCAAGCCAACCCAATCAGCCAACCTAGCCAGTCAGCCCAGTAGCTCAATCCCAAACGACGGATACCTGGTTCACCGTCTCTCGTAACCTCCCTTCGCTGTGTCTCAATCTTCCAACTCTCAATCTTCCGAAATTCAAGCCATCTTTAACCGCATTGCGCCCGTTTATGACTTGCTGAACGATGGGCTGAGCCTGATGTTTCATCGGGTCTGGAAGCGTATGACCGTCGGCTGGAGCGGCGCAAAACCGGGCGATCGCTGTTTGGATGTGTGCTGTGGCAGTGGCGATCTGGCGCGGCTGCTGGCGTGGCGGGCGGGCGCAACGGGCGAGGTTGTGGGGCTGGATTTTTCGGCAAACCAGTTGGCGATCGCCCAGGAACGCACCGCCCAATCGACCATTCCCCTCAACGTTACCTGGGTCGAAGGCGACGCACTGGACTTGCCCTTTAGCGACAACGAGTTTGACGCGGCGACGATGGGCTACGGCCTGCGGAACGTGGTGGACATTCCCAGGGCGCTGGCGGAACTGCATCGCGTCCTCAAACCGGGTGCGTCGGTCGCCATTCTCGACTTTCACCGCCCCGACCAGCCCCAACTGCAAGCCTTCCAGCATTGGTATCTGGATACGCTCGTCGTGCCTACAGCAGCCCGATTGGGCATGAAAGAGGAGTATGCCTACATCTTCCCCAGCCTGGAGCGGTTTCCCCAGGGGACGGAGCAAGTCCGACTGGCGAAACAAGCCGGGTTCCCCTACGCCGAACACCACGCGATCGCCGGAGGAATGATGGGCGTGCTGGTCGCCACCAAAGCCCGCGACTGGTGATCTGGGCGATCGCAGCCCTGAGGGTAGGATAGAAGAAACGAGATTGCCATCATCTAAACCAGGCAGGTTAGACCCGCAATCCAAAATCCCAAACTCAAAATCTAAAGCCCCAAATCGCTGTCACCCTCAACCCACCATGACCGCCCAACCCCCAAAACCCGCCTCCCCCATGCCACCGTCTGAACCGGGAAATGCCGCCCGCATTCGGAATTTTCTGATTGCAATGGTGGCGATCGCCCTCAGCACCTCGATCTTCTTTGGGCTGCAATCGCCCAACGGCTCCAGCAATCTGGCGGCGCTGGCCGAGTCTGCGGTGCCCCTAGAGGAGGCGCTAGTGAATGGTAAACCCACAATGATGGAGTTCTACGCCAACTGGTGCACGAGCTGTCAGGCAATGGCGCAAGACTTGATCGATCTGGAAAACGAGTATGGCGATCGCGTTAATTTTGTCATGCTGAATGTGGACAATGACCGCTGGCTGCCAGAGATGCTGGCCTATCGAGTCGATGGCATTCCGCATTTTGTGTATCTCAATCGGCAGGGAGAGGCGATCGCCAGCATCATCGGCGAACAGCCCCGCACCGTGATGGCTGCAAACCTAGAAGCGCTGTCGAACAATACCCCCTTGCCCTATGCGCCTGCCAGCGGCCAGGTTTCTAAAGTCAACACCGCCGCTGCCAAAGCCACGCCCGACGACCCGCGCAGCCACGGCAGCCAGGTAAATCGGGGTTAAGAGCAGGGTTAAGGGCGGGGTTAAGAATTTAGAAGGCACTGCCCTAGCGGTATAGGGCTAGAGGCGTTGCTGCTCAAGCAAAGCCCGTAATTTGCAAAACTCAGCCCCAAAGCTCAGCCCCAAAACTCAGCCCACAGGTAGAGTTAGCCCCAAAACTCAGCCCACAGGTAGAGTTAGCCCCAAAACTCAGCCCACAGGTAGAGTTTCGGTTTTCCGTCTTGCCAGCGGCGTGTCGAATGTCGCTACAATGGGGCTTAGTTCTACTGCGGCGTTGGTGACTGCCAATAACGTTTTATGATCTATGCTTCGACTAAACGGGAGTCGTGATGTCTCGATGGCAGTAGACTGAGCCTGTCTTGGCAACAAGCTTGTACTCAGAAACTTTAAATCGAGGCCGAGAGTCCCACCTGGATTTATCCAGGTCAAAAACTGAGGTAAGACGGCGTTGTGGGGAACTTTTAAGTCATTCTCTTTGAAGTAATTCTCAATCAAAATTCCTCTGTCTGTTGGGCGGGGGAATTTTCGTATGCAGGGCTGGGGAGCGTTTTGGGATGGATGATGTGCTGCAATGGTCAGCGGTGACGCTGGTGGGGCTGGTGCTGTGGGTATTGGTGCTAGTCTCGCGGCGCAAGATTGCCCGCTGGAGTGCCCGTGTTCCATCGGCTCCTTTGGGGCAAGCGGTGAACAGTTTTGACCCAAAGGCCAGGGCATCCGCCCAAAAGTCGGCTGAACCCCCCACAAAAGCCCCCGATGCCGCCATTCGGCTGACCTATCGCGGCGTGTCCTATCTGCGCTGGCGTTAGGGAAAACGCAATGAAAACACTCTAGCGGGTAAGCGCCCCAGCCTAGCCCAAATCCAGCCGGACGCTATCGCCAACTGCTAATCCCAACTGCTGTTGAGCATTGCCCTGGTTGCAGGCGATTTCGACATAGCCGTGGCTGCCAATCAGTGCCAGCAGAGCGCCAGGGTTCGAGTCCACATAGGTTTTGCCGCTCGGAATCAGGCCATATTGCTCCGCAGGGCTAGCGCCAACGCCCACGCGCAGATTCCAGGTGCATCCCGACACCGCAGAGCCGGGAATCGTGGTGATAGCGTTGCCAAAATGGTCGATTGCCTGGATATGTCCTGTCAGAACTTGGCCCTCTCGATTCCAGGGCGGTAGGTCGAGTTGAATTAGCGAATCGGGGGCGATCGCCCGTCCCAGTTCTGCCAAGGCCACGCCACTTGCCAGGTGAGCGCCCACGGGGGCAAACACATCGCGGCCGTGAAACGTGGCGCTGGGGCTAGGCGTGCGCCAGTAGGCTGAGTTGGTGAGTTCTACCGCTGCCAGCACAGGACGATGCTCCAGCACGCCGCCAAACAGGCCATTGTCTGGCCCGACGAGATAGCCGTCTGACAACTGAAGCGCGATCGCCCGCCGCTGCCCACCCACACCCGGATCGACCACCGCCACATGCACCGTGCCCGCCGGAAAATAGGGATAGGCCGTCATCAGGTGAAAGCGGGCGGCGGCGATGTCCTGTGGTGGGATCTGATGGGTCAGGTCGATGACCGTCAGCGTGGGGTTAATTTGGGCGATCGCCCCTTTCATCACCCCAACGTAGGTATCCGTCAGCCCAAAGTCGGTGAGTAGCGTGAGAATTCCCATCAGAATGAGAAATTACATAATGTTTTGAATGGAGACTGGAATACATTTAAGAATTTTTAGTGTTTTTGCGAGAGCGACTGAGGGGGCTTTCAAAGGAGGGGGGCTTTCAAACTAAAGCTTGGAATCTGCTGAGATTGCTCAAAGCTTTAAGAGGTTAACAGAAAATATGAAAACGCTTGTGAAAACTCTTGGATGATAACTCTCAAAGGCTGCCTTTTAAGGCTGATGAAAGGTTGATATGAAGGCGCTTGATCAAAGGGGGATGAATTTCAGACGCGAATTATAACTTGGGCAAAAATTGGTTGCAGATGGGTTGCAGCCCAATCCCGAATTCAGGCTTCTTGGAGTTGGGCGTTTTCGCCAAAACACAGTTCGTAGCCGTCCGGATCGGTAATGCGAATCTCGTTCATGCCATAAAACGTGACCACCGTTTTGCCGACCACCATGCCGCTGTCGATCAGGTGGGCGCGGACTCGCTCCACGCTCTCTGGGTAGAAATAAAGCACCACATCCCGAAACTCGCCCTCTGCGCGGTCGTCATTCGCATCGCGAGTCGTCACCATTAGCTCCACATCTTCATCTGCTTTGAAGCGGGCCCAAAAGGGCTTGCCGCCATTTTCTAACAGCCCCATCAACTGAAATCCAAGCGTTTGTGTATAGAAATGGATGCTGCGGCCGACATCGGCGACCGCCAGCATGGGCACCATAGACTGAAATTTCATACCTGCGTACATAAGCTCAACCTTTTCATCGTACAGAGGCACTAATTTAACTGTGGATAAAACTTCGTAAAGTAGTGTAAACGAATGCGAAGGTCTTTGTTACGACGAAATTTGTTCGTTGTGTTAATGCCTTAGTCGCTCCAACAGTGTGGGCTAAACGCGATTTTTCAGCGGGCCGCCTGCTGTGATTTATTGCTTCGATACATCCCCCAATTTCCGCAACAGATTGGGGGAGTGATGAGAGCGTTTTACGTCAAGCTGCTATGCAGAAATATATGCAGAAACAGCAGTTTATTCTCTCTGCTGCACGATCAATTCTCCTGCGTGGCGCGACGAATGAAATTGCCAGAAGCCTTGAAACCAGTTGACTGGCAATCCAAAATCCAAAATCCAAAATCCAAAATCTCTCCAAGCCGAGCGATCGCCCCTTTCCCTGCCTCCATCATCCCCAGATAGAATGAAGCTTTAGGGCGTTTGTCCTGTCCTCCTCGCTGCCTGCCTATGCTGCCCAGAGACGAATTGCTGAAGGGAATCGAAAACCGTGAAGTGGCGGTGCGCGTACTGGATCAGGCGGAGCAGGCGATCAAGACCTGGGAGGTGGTGTGTACAGATTTTCTGTCTCCCCCAGAATTGGCCGAGGCGCGGCAAATACTGGGGCGCTTGGCGGAGGTGCATCTGCTGGCGTGGGGCGGCTATCCGCAGGCCGAACGGCAGCGCGTGGCGATCGCCCGTCCCGAAATTCCTCTTGACGAGAGCCAAGTGGCGCTGGCGGCACTGGATATTAACGGCAACTTTTTGTTTGACCCGGCAACCCACCGCGATTTTTTGGGGGCGCTGCTGGGCACAGGCATTGTGCGCGAGAAGGTGGGCGATATTCTGGTGCTGGGCGAACGTGGGGCGCAGGCGGTGGTCGTGCCTGACCTGGTGGAGTTTTTGGAAATGGGGCTGACGCAGGTGCGCTCGGTGCCTGTGAAAACACGCCGACTGGACTTTGCTGAGCTAAAAGTCCGCGAACCCAAGAAAAAAGAAATCACGACGGTGGAAGCGTCGCTGCGGCTGGATGCGATCGCCTCGGCAGGCTTTGGCATGTCTCGCAGCAAGATGGTGGATCTGATCAATGCGGGCGACGTGCGGGTGAACTGGAAAGACATCACCCAGCCCAGCCACCCACTCAAGTCGGGCGATCTGGTAGCAATTCGCGGCAAGGGGCGACTGGAGGTGGGAGAAATCGCCGTTACGAAGAAGGATCGCTATCGGGTACAGATGACCCGGTTTATGTAGCGCTCTGGCAGGCATGGTGCGGCGTGTGAGCGGGGATCGCGCCGGATTGATTGAGTGCTTCCAGGATCGGTCTGAGGCGGGTCTGGAGCAGTTCTGGGTCGGGCGATCGCCCTGCAAGATTATCCTCCCTGCCTCATTTCCCGCTACATTAAGAAAATGCCCCCAAGTCACAGATTCCTGAACTGTTCTTGAAGAGGATATTGGTTGAGATATTTGCAGAGATATTTGCGGATATGGGGTTCCTGTGAATTGTCCAATGCTGTTTTGGCTCCAATGCTGTTTTGGCGCAGTTTCCAGTCCCGTGTTTCCGAATTCAGGCAGAGCGGAGGCTCTCGCGATGGGTTCTATCAGTTCTATACATCTGCTTTACGTTAGTTGGTATTAGTTAGTTGGTAAGTTACCGATCGGCAACACCGTTTAGTAAACGAGGCGATTGAGCGTTGGACGAGACTTTTCAGATTCACATTAACCGGATTGCCCGGATGACGCTGCCCGAAGCTCGAAAGACCCAAGTGCAGCATATTCAATCCTCTCCCAAGTTTTCGCTAAAGGACGGACAGGTGCAGCCGTCGCCGTTTCCTGGCTATAGCATCATCACGCCGCCCTGGGTCGATGAGACAGAAAATGGCGTGTTTTATGAACAGTTGCAGGCGCTTCAGCAGCAGGTGTTGCAGCAGCTTGAGCCGGGACTGCTGGTGCCTGTGCCGCCCGATAGCTTTCACATGACGCTGGCGGATCTGATCTGGGATAGCGCCTTTCACCATGCGGTTGAGGAAGATGCTGAGTTTGAGCCAAAATTGCGCGATCGCCTCCGCGTCCTGTTTGAGCAGTTCCAGACCTCCATCGACGGCAGTCATCCTGTTTACTGGCAGGTGTTGGGGCTGATCGTGATGCCCCGCGCGGTGGGCGTGTGCCTGCTGCCCAAGGATGAAGCCTCCTATCAGCAGGTCGTGGCGCTGCGCCGCCTGATTTATCAAGACCACGACCTGATTGCGCTGGGCATCGAGCAGCAGTATCACCTGACGGCACACGTCACGCTGGGCTATTTTGGCCAGTTGCCCGACGCGCTCGACCGCGAGGCCCTGAGCGATCGCCTCAGCAAGATTAATCATGAATGGCTCGACGCGACCGATCCGCAGCCGCTCTGGGTGCATCGGGCAGAACTGCGGAAGTTTGACGATATGACGCGCTATTATCGAGAGCCGGACTGGGCGGCGGTGAGTTTTTGAGCCGTGAGGTTTTGCTCTGGTTCTGTAGGGATGCGTTTTTGATTTGAGATTTGAAAGGATGAAGAATGAGCCGTGAGCCTTCTCCGTCCCCGCTGAATCATCCAATTGTGGAGCAGAGTTTTGCGGTCATTGACCAGGAAATTGGGCCCCACGGTTTTGATCCGGCGGAATATGCGATCGCTCGTCGAGTGATCCACAGCACGGCAGATTTTGAATTCAAAGATCTGCTGCGGTTTAGTGAGGGGGCCATATCGGGGGCGATCGCCGCTTTGCAGCGCCAGACCCCGATAGTGGTAGACGTGAGCATGGTGCGTCAGGGCATCGCCACGATGGTCGCCAAGACGTTTTGTAACCCAATCGTGACGGCTGTAGAGGCGGCTGATGCCGCTATGCCCGGAAAGACCCTCACAGAAACGGGGATGCTGTGCTGTTGGGAACAATACCCGGATGCGATATACGTGATTGGTAATGCCCCCACCGCGCTGCTGGCACTTTGCCACTTAGCGCAAACGGAGACCATGCAGCCCGCTCTGGTCATTGGCGCACCTGTCGGCTTTATCTCGGTGCTAGAAGCCAAGGCGACTCTCGCCCAAACCCCGCTCCCCCAGATCCGGGTAGAGGGGCGCAAGGGGGGGTCCTCCGTGGCCGCTGCCATTGTCAATGCGCTGCTGGTGCTGGCGTGGGAGGAGCATAGTAGCTAGACCTGGCAGCGATCGCCCTCGTTGCACGCCAGCCGTTCTTGCCGCTGGCGCACCAGTTCCGCTAAATCTGGGCGACCCGTCAGCCGCAAGCGCCATGCCGCCCAGATGCCATACAGCCAGTTGGCGATCGCCCCGACTACGGGCACTTTGGTGATGGCATAGATCCAGCCCATGCCCAACACTTCATAGACCCGGCGAAACACTTCTACGTTTTTAATTACCTTGCCGTTTGCCAGGACTGCGTGAATTCGCCCCATCGCCGTTTCAAAGTCCACGCCGCCATGCTGAGCTGGGTCGTAGTCCGCTGCGGCAATGTCCACAAATTCCACCAGACCGCGCCCTGCATCTTTTGCCCGCAAAAAGTTGACTTCTTTCACGCAAAGCGGGCACTCGCCATCGTAAAGCAGCTTGACCTGCCAGGTGGGGATAGCGGAGGCTCCTGGCGCGGGCACGGATGAAGACTCGGAAATTGTTGGAGATGAAGCCATACAAATTAAAAAATTAATAAAAATTAAAACGCAGCGTAAACGAGAGCAGAATGCTTCAGAGATCTGCTCTTATTTTAAGAAAAATGAAGCAGCTGGGGAAATAGCTAAACCGAGGCACCAATCTACTTCACGCAGCAATTTCAGCCCTTACCCTAAATCCCTCTCCCAGAGCGGGAGAGGGACTTCAAACCTTTGTCTGGCTCCCCTTCTCCCCGCTTGGGAGAAGGGGTTGGGGGATGAGGGCAGTAAGTTTGTCGTCTCACGTATGTCAGTGCCTAAACCGATGCGGGCTGCGACAGTGGAGACTCGACCTTTGTTTGGGCGACCTTTTCTCTCTCCAGTTTTTCCTTCTCCAGCTTTTCTTTCTCCAACTTTTCAAACATCAGCTTCGAGCGCTTCACCTGCTCTGGTACGGGCACCGGATAGTTGCCTGTAAAGCAGGCCGAGCAAAAGCTTTCGGTATCGGTCTGCGTGGCCTGGAGCATTCCTTCCCAACTCAGATAGGCGAGGGAATCAACGCCAATCTGGTGGGCGATTTCTTCAACGGTTTTGGTCGCGGCGATCAGTTGATCCTGCGAATCGGTGTCGATGCCATAAAAGCAGGGGTGCGTCACCGGGGGCGAGGAGATCCGCATGTGGACTTCTGTTGCGCCCGCATCCCGGAGTGCTTTCACGATCTTGCGGCTGGTGTTGCCCCGCACCAGCGAATCGTCCACGATCAAAATCCGCTTGCCCACCAGCACATCGCGCAGCGGGTTCAGCTTCATGCGAATGCCAGCCTCGCGCATACTCTGGGTCGGCTGAATAAAGGTGCGCCCCACGTAGCGGTTTTTAATCAGCCCCTCGGCGTAGGGCACTTTGGATTCGCGGGAATAGCCGATGGCGGCGGGAACCCCCGAATCGGGCACGCCCATCACGAGATCCACATTGGCAGGATTTTCTATCGCCAGTTGCTTGCCCAGCCGCAGCCGATAGCTATAGAGGCTTTCCTCATGCATGAGGCTGTCGGGGCGGGCGAAGTAAATCATCTCAAAGATGCACAGCTTTCGAGTTTCGGGTTCGGCCCAGCGGACAGAGTGCAAGCCCTGCTCGTTGATCCAGACCAGTTCACCTGGCTCTACGTCGCGCAGGTAATCGGCATTGATAATGTCCAGTCCGCAGGTTTCCGAGGCAACGACGTAGCGAGAGGTGCGATCGCGCTCGTCGTCGGGCAGCGTGCCAATGACCAGCGGACGAATGCCGTTGGGGTCACGGGTGACGAGTAGTCCAGCGGGCGTACCGATCACCAGGCTAAAGGCTCCCTGGCAGCGCTTGAAGGCGGCGATCGCCCCGTCCAGCCAGTCCATGCCGCTGTTCACCGCTTCGGCCATTGCAAAGGCGATCGATTCGGAATCGGTCGTGGTTTGAAGTTGGGCGTTTTGTTGCAGCAGTTCCTCCCGCAGAATTCCAGCATTGACCAGGTTGCCGTTGTGGGCCAGCGCTAGCGGGCCAAGGCGGGTTTGCACCACTGCGGGCTGAGCATTGACCACGCGGCTCGATCCCGTCGTGGAATAGCGCGTGTGCCCCACGGCCAGTCCGCCTTTGAGCGTACCGAGGATTTGCTCGCTGAAGACCTGCGTCACCAGCCCCATCTCTTTATATAAATGCACTTGCAAGTCCAGCGGCGCAACGTTGCGGTAGCGACTCACTTCTGAAACGGAGGTGCCCTCGTAGGTGGCAATGCCTGCCGACTCTTGCCCGCGATGCTGGAGCGCAAACAGCCCAAAATAGGTTAGCTTGGCGACATCTTCACCCGGTGCGTATACCCCAAATACGCCGCAAGCTTCTTCGGGCTTGTCAGGGCGATCGCCCTCCTCTGGCTCATGCGGCTCAAACCTAGCAGGCGGCAGACAATCTTCATCGTCGGGCATCATGGCGTGTCTCCAAAGGATTCGGGGTTTGGAATGGGGAGATTAGGCGGAGTCCAAAGGGAAAGGGCTTAACTTGTTTGTAACAATCCCTTAATCCTCTCACAGGCTTGCAGCGAAGCAAGGGGGAATCTTACGGACATTCGGCACAGTTGGCGGGCGTAGGTCTACAGGCAAAATCAGTCGGCGGCGAGGCGACGCTCAATTGCATTCAACCAGCGATCGCCCATCTCGGCCATGCTAGCGTTTATCAGACAGTGACCGTCGGCGGTAGAAATTTGCAGGGGTGCGGTTGCGTCTGCGACCCGTCCTAACGTTTGCCAGCGATCGCCCAATTGCTCTCTTAAGTAGGCGTCCCAATCTGCCATACAATCCGGCGCAACCGAGACTAAAATCCGTGCCCCTGCTTCGCCAAACAGCAGCGTGTCCAGACGGGGGGAAACCGAGATCGCCCCTGCATCGTGAGCTGGCAATGCTACCGTTGCGCCCAGGTTGCTGCCAATGCAGCATTCCGCCAGCGCCACCGCCAGTCCGCCCTCGGCGCAGTCGTGGGCCGACTCCACCCAGCCGCGCCGAATTCCCTCCCGACAGGCTGCCTGCACACGCCGCTCTAGGTCAAAATTCACCTCCGGCGGCCGCCCTGCCACGGTTTGGTGAACCACTGCCAGGTATTCCGAAGCGCCCAAGGTCGGCACGGCATCTGCTCCTAATAAGTAGATAACCGCACCGGGCGTTTTCCAGCCCAGCCCACACACCCGGCGCAAATCTTCGACCAAGCCCACCATGCCCACAACAGGCGTGGGATAAATTGGCTGCGGCTTGCCCTCGGCATCCAGCGTCTCGTTATACAGCGATACGTTGCCGCCAGTCACAGGCGTTTGCAGTTCCCGACAGGCTTCCGCCAGTCCCCGACAGGACTCGGCCAGTTGCCAGTAGCCAATCGGCTTTTCGGGACTGCCAAAGTTAAGATTATCCGTCACCGCCAGCGGCTCCGCCCCGACACAACTCAGGTTCCGTGCCGCCTCTGCCACAGCCATCTTTGCGCCTTCGTAGGGATGCAGGTAGACGTAGCGGGCGTTGCAATCGACGGTGGCGGCGACGGCTTTGATAAAGGCAGAGGTGGGTGGGGGACTCCCTGCGGCTGTCTCCTTGCTGTCAGGTTCCTGCGGCCGCAGGCGCACCACGGCGGCATCGGCTCCACCGGGCAACAGAACCGTGTTGTTTTGCACCTGATGGTCGTATTGGCGATAGACCCAGCGTTTGGAGGCGATGGTGGGGCTATCGAGCAGACACAGCAACAGGTCGTTCCAGGTATAGAGCGTGCCGTTAATTGTGATGCCGTCAGGGGTGCTGGGGGGAAGCTGGTCTTCCGTCCAGGCCCAAGCGGTGCGAGCATAGTCGGGTGGTTCGGGCAGCAGATCGCGACGATAGATCGGCGTGTTGTCGGCAAGGGCGGTGGCGGGCACTTCAGCGGCGATCGCCCCCTGATAGAAAATTCGCACCACGGGTTCTTCAATCACGCGCCCGGCGACTACCGCGTGCAGCCCCCAGCGATGGAAAATGTCGATTAGCTCTTGTTCGCGACCAGCATGGGCCACAAACAGCATCCGCTCCTGCGATTCCGACAGCAGAAATTCGTAAGGCACCATGCCCGCTTCACGAACCGGGATTTTGTCTAGGTCTAGCTCGATGCCCACACCGCCTTTGGCTGCCATTTCCGAAGTCGAGCAGGTAATCCCCGCTGCGCCCATGTCCTGCGCGGCGGCGACGGCTCCGGTTTTGAAGGCTTCCAGACAGGCTTCGATCAGAGACTTTTCCAGAAACGGGTCACCCACCTGAACCGCAGGGCGATCGTCCATCGATTCGTCGCTCAGTTCAGCGCTGGCAAAGCTGGCTCCGCCCATGCCGTCGCGTCCGGTCGTCGAGCCGACATACAGCATCGGATTGCCAATCCCAAACGCGCCAGACTTCACAATTTCGGGCGTTTCCATCAGCCCGATTGCCATCGCATTTACCAGCGGATTGCCTGCATAAACCGTGTCAAAGTAAACCTCGCCGCCCACCGTTGGCACGCCGACACAGTTGCCATAGTGGGCAATGCCCGCCACCACGCCGTTCACCAGTCGCCGGGTGCGCGGGTCTTCCAAGTTGCCAAAGCGGAGCGAATTCAGCACGGCAATCGGCCGAGCGCCCATTGTAAAAATGTCGCGCAGGATGCCGCCCACGCCCGTCGCTGCACCCTGAAACGGCTCCACCGCTGAGGGGTGATTGTGCGACTCGATTTTAAACGCCAGTTGCAGCCCGTCGCCCATATCCACCACGCCCGCATTTTCGCCAGGGCCAACCAGAATGCGCTCTCCCGTCGTCGGAAACTGCTTCAGCAGCGGACGCGAGTTTTTGTAGCAGCAGTGTTCTGACCACATCACGCCAAACATGCCCAACTCCGCTTTGTTGGGATGGCGACCCAGTCGCCGGACGATTTCTTCGTATTCTTCGGGCTTTAGCCCTTCAGCGGCAATTTCTTCGGGCGAAAACGGAGGAGATGCGGCGGCAGTCATGCTCAAGTTTTGGAGAGTTGCGCTGGCAAGCGCTTTGGACAAGCTTCATTGTATAGCTGCGGGTTGAATTGCTGAGGCGATCGCCCCTTACCCGCCGGCCCAGATATTTCAGACGATGGCAGAGTGACTGTATCGCATGGGTGGCTTTTAAGGGCGATCGCAATATTTTGTTACATTTCGCCCGATGGCCCGTTGATGCTCTTACTCTGTCACCTCTGTCACCCACTTCTACGTTGTCGAACACTAACAGTACCGAGATATGCACGTTACTAAGCGTTACGCGATAGGAAACGCTCATTGCTATGGGGCTGTCTTGTGCATCTCCGGCTTTTCAGAGGTTTAGAGCAAGAGATTCATGTACGAATTCTTAGAAAAATCAAAAGAGCATCGCGAAGTGCTTTACAAATCGAAACAGTATCGCTAAATTAGTTAACACAGGGAAGCAAGAGCGCTGACCTGTATCGAATACATACCTTTCAAGCACTTATCTATCATGACGACTACCCTACAACGCACCGAACGTGCAAGCGTATGGGAACAGTTTTGCA